>JBIIWP010000007.1:0-53512 GCA_044338855.1 Pseudohongiellaceae bacterium
GCATAGTCCTGGAACACCATGCCCACCTGGCGCTGCTCGGGAGGCAGGGTGGTGCCGGGCTTGCTCAGCACCTGCCCGTCCAGCGTGATCGAACCGGCGTGCACGTCTTCGAACCCGGCGATGGCGCGCAGCGCCGTGGTCTTGCCACAGCCGCTGGGACCCAGCAGGCAGGCGATGCTGCCGGCGTCGACCGCGAGACTCAGCGCACGGAACACATCCGTGCTGCCGTAGCGGCAGTGGATGTGGTCAAGGGTAAGAAGCGCGCTCATGCGGGTGGGTTCATCCGGAACAAGTGCCCGGATTGTGCAGCACTCACGCCTGGCTGCAAAGCAGGAATTCCAGCAGCGCTTTCTGCGCGTGCAGGCGGTTGCCGGCTTCGTCCCACACCACGCTGTCGGGATCGTCCATCACTTCAGCGCTGACTTCCTCGCCGCGATGCGCGGGCAGACAGTGCATGAACAACGCGTCACTGGCCGCGCATGACATCAGCTCCTTTGTCACCTGGAAGGAGGCGAAGGCCTTGGCGCGCTTCTGCTGTTCGGCTTCCTGGCCCATCGAGGCCCACACGTCGGTAACGACCAGCATGGCGCCGCGCACGGCGACTTGTGGATTGCGCTCGATGCGCACGTGCTGCCGGTGCTGGTCCACGAGACTCGGCATCGGCTCGTAGCCGTCGGGGCAGGCCACCACGAGTTCAAAGTCCAGCAGGGCGGCAGCATCGATGAAGGAGTTGCACATGTTGTTGCCATCACCCACCCAGCACACAGTCTTGCCGGCAATGTCGCCGCGGTGCTCGAAATAGGTCTGCATGTCGGCCAGCAACTGGCAGGGATGATGATCGTCGGTGAGCGCGTTGATCACCGGGATGCGCGAGAACTGCGCGAGGCGCTCCACTTTGCTGTGCGCGAAGGTGCGCACCATGATGGCGTCCACCATCTCGGACAGCACGCGTGCAGTGTCCTCGATGGGTTCGCCGCGACCCAGCTGGGTGTCGGTGGGCGACAGGAAGATGGAGCCGCCACCCATCTGGGTCATGGCGGTCTCGAATGACACGCGCGTGCGCGTGGAGCTTTTCTCGAAGATCATCGCGAGGGTGCGGTTCTTCATCAGTTCGTGCGGCACACGCTGGCGCTGCATGATCTTCAGTTCGCTGGCACGCTTCAGCAGCTGGCGCAGTTCCGCCGGGTTCAGGTCGGTGAGGCGCAGGAAATGTCGTACGGTCATGCCATGAACTCCTTCACGATCGTGCTGACCACGTCCACGATGAACGCAGCTTCTTCCTCGGTAAGGATGAGGGGCGGTGCCAGGCGGATCACCGAGCCTGCTGCCACGTTGAGCAACAGGCCCTTGTCACGCGCCCGTGCCACCAGCTCGCCGCAGGGACGATCCAGTTCCACGCCGATAAGCAGGCCCAGGCCGCGAATTTCGCGCAGGCCGGCAACGCCATTCAGTGCCTTGGTCAAGCCCTGCTGGATCTGCTTGCCGCGCTTGCTGGCGTTCTGCAGCAGCTTTTCCTTGTCGAGCGCTGCATAGACGGCGAGGCCCGCAGCGCTGGCCAGTGGACTGCCACCGAAAGTGGAGCCGTGGTGCCCGGGCTGCAGGATGTCGGCAGCTTTGCCGGCAACCAGCGTGGCACCGATGGGGAAGCCGTTGCCAAGGCCCTTCGCGGTGCTGAGGACGTCAGGCAGGATGCCGTTGTGCTGGTAGGCAAACCACTTGCCGCTGCGGCCGTTGCCGGTCTGCACTTCGTCCAGCATCAGCAGGGTGCCGTGCGCATCGCAGAGTGCGCGCAACTGGTTGAGGTAGTCAGCAGCCGGCTTGCGCACGCCGCCTTCACCTTGCGCAGGTTCCACCAGGATCGCCACGATGTCGCTGTGCTTTTCGAGCGCGGCCTTTGCTGCGGGCACATCGTTGTAGGGCACGCGCACGAAGCCCTCCAGCATCGGCGTAAAACCCTCCTGGTACTTCGTGCTGTGCGTGGCGGCCAACGCGCCCATGGTGCGTCCATGGAAGGCGCCTTCGGTGACGATGATCTTCGGTTTCTTGATGCCGCTCTTTGACCCGAACTTGCGCGCGATCTTGATCGCTGCCTCGATACTTTCGGCACCGGAGTTGCAGAAGAACACCTGCTGCATGCCGGAACGCTTGCACAGCACACTGGCAAGTTTCGTCTGCTCGGGAACCTGGTAGAGGTTGGAGACATGCACGAGTTTCGCGACCTGATGCTGCACCGCCTGCGTGAAACCAGGATGCGCGTGGCCCAGCGCGTTCACCGCGATGCCGGAGATGGCGTCGAGGTAGCGCTTGCCGCGGGTGTCGAACAGGAAGCTGCCTTCACCATGAGTGAAGGAAATGTCCGTGCGCCCGTAGTTCTGCATCAGGTGGCTGGGCTTGCTCATGTCTGGCACTCCACAAGTGCCGCTGTCGGCACTTCATAACGGCCGCTGTCGGCACTCCAAAAACGCAAAAAGGCAGCCATGGGCCGCCTGCGAAAGGGCGCATTCTAATGAAAACGCCCGGCGAGTCAAAGCTTTGGGCGCGGCGGGTGACCATGCCCAAGTTCATGGCTATAATGCCCGACAGTTTTCCTCAGTTATTGGCAGGTACTCCATGAGCATCGAAGAAACCATCCGCGACCAGATCAAGAGCCACCCGGTCCTGATCTACATGAAGGGCAATCCCAACCAGCCGCAGTGCGGCTTCTCCGCGCGCGCCACCCAGATACTGATGTCCTGCGGCCAGAAGTTCGCCTATGTGGATATCCTGAGCAATCCCGACATTCGCGCCAATCTGCCAGCAGTTTCCGAATGGCCGACTTTCCCGCAACTGTTCGTCGACGGCGAGCTGGTAGGTGGCTGCGACATCATGACCGAGATGTTCGAATCCGGTGAACTGAAGCAGCTGCTGGATACCTCTGCTGCGAAGCGCGAGCAGGCTTGATTCAACCCGGAGGGGCCTTGCGCCCCTCCATCCCCCTCCCGATTTTGCCGGTAGTATGTCCCTGTCGAGACGCGGTGTGCTGTACATGCTGCTGGCGAGTTTCTTCTTCGCCTGCATGGCTGCGTGCGTGAAACTGCTGCAGGGCATTCCGGTGCTGGAGATCATCTTCTTCCGCGCCGTGATTTCGGGAGTGCTCTGTCTTGCGGGCATCTGGCGTGCAGGAGTGCCGGCACTGGGGACGCGCCGGGGCTTGTTGACGCTGCGGGGCGTCGCCGGTGCACTGGCGCTGGCGCAGGGCTTCTGGCTGGTACAGAACACACCACTGGCCGCGGCCACCACCTTGACGCATCTGTCCCCCATCTTCACCACCTTGATCGGCATCTGGTTCGTGAAGGAGAAGGTCGATGCACAACAACTGCTGTGGTTCCTGCTGAGCTTCGCCGGCATCGTGATCATGCAGGGCTTCGACTATCGCATCTCGGGGTGGCACCTGCTGCTGGGTATCACGGCTTCGCTGACGATGGGTCTCGCCTACAACTGCGTGCGCAAGCTGGGGCGTACGGAACATCCGCTGGTAATCATGTTCTATTTCCCGCTGCTGTGCTTGCCGCTGGCTGGCGTCTACACTTTGTTCAACTGGGTGCCGCCGCAGGGCGCCGAGTGGGGATGGCTGTTGCTGCTGGGCCTGTTTACGCAACTGGGCCAGTACTATATGACCAAGTCCTATCAGGTGGCGGCGATCTCGAGTGTGGCCATCGTCAATTACACTGAAGTGATCTTCGCCATCGTGCTGGGCCTCGTGTTATTCGGGGAAAACTTCAACCTGCTCACTTATGCCGGCATGGCGCTGGTGTGCGCCGGTGTGGTGCTGAGCCTGCTTACGCGCAAGCGCCCCGTGCCGCCAACCGTTGCCACCGTGGAGACCAACGCATGATGCTCACCATCGAAATCAGCATGTATCCGTTCGTCGAGGACTACAAGACACCGATCCCCGGTTTCATCGAACGGCTCAACCGCAAAGCCGGCCTGCGCATCACGACCACGCCAACCTGCACACTCGTCAGCGGCGAGTTTGATGTGGTGTATGCCGCGCTTGGCGACATGCTGCGCTGGAGCTACGAAAGCTACGGCAAGGCCGTGTACGTCACCAAGTTCCTGCCCGGCTTCACCCCCGACTGATGGACGCCCTGCTGCAGTCACTGCTGTCACTGGAAGCGTTGGCGGTGATATTTGCCATCGCCTATCTGCTGCTGGCTGCGCGCGAGAGCCTGTGGTGCTGGTACTTTGCGTTCGCAAGTTCCGCGCTGTATGTCGTGATCTTTTGGGACGTAAGCCTGCTGATGGAGTCGCTGCTCAGCGTCTACTACGTTGTGATGGCGGTGGTGGGGTGGCAGCAGTGGCGCGCCAGTGACAAGCAGCAGCGTCGGCCCATCCTGCGGCTGCACTGGCAGCAGCACCTGGTGTTGCTGGGCGCGATGTTGCTGCTGTCGCTGACGTCGGGCTGGTGGCTGCGCAACTACACGGATGCTGCCTGGCCCTTCATCGATTCGTTCATCACCTGGGCCAGCGTCATCACCACGGTGCTGGTGGTGCGCAAGGTGCTGGAGAACTGGCTGTACTGGCTGCTGATCGACAGCATCTCGCTGTATCTCTATCTCGATCGCGGCTTGTATCTGACGGCGCTGCTGTTTGCGGGCTATCTGGTGATTGTGGTGTTCGGGTACCTGCAGTGGCGCAGGGTTTACCTGCAGCAGTAACGTGGTTTGTCCCCGATCAGGGGGTGGCGAGGCTGCGGGCGAAGGCCATGAGATCGATGATCTCCTGGTCGGTGACGAAGGATCGCATCATCACGTTGGGGTAGCCGTCGACGATGTGACGGCCCGGGTTCAGCAGGGATTCCACAAAATAATCCTCATCGACAACGACAGTGTCGCCATTGGTGAGCGCTTCGGTGCGTCCCCACATGCCAAGCCAGCTTGGGCCTACACCGGGACTGCCGTCCACGGTGTGGCAGGCGATGCAGCCGTAGTCCGTCGAGACCTGCTGGCCGCGCATGGCCTGTTCGTCGCTGAACTGTACCTGACGTGCATCGGTATTGAGGCGGAAGATATAGAGCGAGCCGAACACCAGCATCGACACCAGTACCACGCCCACAGTGATGTCGAGCCAGATGCGTTGCGGGGACTGCAGGAAGGTCACAGGCGAACTCGGTGCGATTGAAGAAGGTGGGTTTGCGTGCGCGCAGGGGTATTCCCTGCGCGCAGCAACAGGTCGGAATTTACAGGTCGGTAGCGTGCTTGCTGAGGTAGGACGCAACGCCCTCGGTGCTGGGCTTCATGCCTTCGTCACCTTTATTCCAGCCGGCCGGGCAGACTTCACCGTGTTCTTCGGTGAACTGCAGAGCGTCCACGAGACGCAGCATTTCGTCTACGTTGCGGCCCAGCGGCAGGTTGTTGATGGTCATGTGCTGGATGATGCCGTCCTTGTCGATCAGGAACGAGCCACGCAGCGCTACGCCTGCCTGCGGATGTTCAACGCCGTAGGCCTGGCAGATTTCGTGTTTGATGTCGGCTACCAGCGGGAAACCAACAGCGCCGATGCCGCCGTTCTTCACATCAGTGTTGCGCCAAGCAGCATGCGTGAACTGGGAGTCGATGGACACGCCGATGACCTGGACGCCGCGCGTTTCGAATTCCTTGACGCGGCTGTTGTGCGCCAGGATTTCGGAGGGGCAGACGAAGGTGAAGTCGAGCGGGTAGAAGAACACCACAACGTACTTGCCGGCGTAGTCGGACAGGGAAAAATCTTCTTTGATGGAACCGTTGGGCATTACGGCCGCGGCGGTGAAACTGGGAGCTTTCTGGCATACGAATGCAGTCATGGTGGTCTCCTGCTGAAGGGTGGTTTCTGGTTGCAAAAAGGGACCGCAACTATGCCGGCAGCAGAGGTTGTTTGCAAGGGTGCGGCGGCGCGCCTGGCGGCAGCAAATGCCGGATAACCCCAGCGGCAATCGGGTTACCCGGCAGAGTCGCGGTTCAGGAGCCGGACTTGTCCATCTTGGACTGCAGGTAGTTCTGGATGCCCACTTTTTCGATCAGGGAGAGCTGGGTTTCCAGCCAGTCCACGTGCTCTTCTTCGCTCTCGAGAATGTCTTCGAGCAGTTCGCGCGTGACGAAGTCCTTGACGCTTTCGCAGTAGTCGACGGCAACGCGCAGGTCGGGGATCGCGCGCAGCTCTAGGTCCAGGTCGCACTTGAGCATTTCCTGAGTGTCTTCACCGATGTTGAGCTTGCCGAGGTCCTGCAGGTTCGGCAGACCTTCCAGGAACAGGATGCGGTCGATCAGCTTGTCCGCATGCTTCATCTCGTCGATGCTTTCATGGCGCGTGTAATCGGCCAGTTCGTTCAGGCCCCAGTCCTTGAACATCTTGGCGTGCAGGAAATACTGATTGATGGCGACGAGCTCGTTGCCGAGGATCTTGTTGAGGTGGGCGATAACTTGTTTGTCACCTTTCATGGCGCGCTCCGTAAGCTGTTTTTACTGACGGCGGCATTGTGGCCAAGGCTCCCGGGAGAGTCCAGACTTTTGTTTTTAACCTCTTGATTTGAAAGGATTATGGGGGAGAGAGAACGCTTCTCATTGCGACTCGCGTTAAGCGTTCAGATTGCAGAGGTAAATTCGGCCTTTTTGACGGCGGTTTCAATGATGGTCTTGGCGAGCTGGCCACATTTGCCACATTGCGTGGCAACGCCCAGCTGGTTGCGGATGTCACGAAAGGTGCAGGCACCGCTGTTGACGGATTCGCGGATCTGGCGATCGGTTACGGCTTTGCAGAGACAAACGTACATGGCGTTGGTACAGACTGTCAGTGAAGGTGCTGCGAAGGTTAGTCATAATGAGAATCAATGTCAACAAGCAATCATTGGCATTGGCGGGATGAGCAGACCACGGGTTCTCGGGTATGCTGCGGGCTCGTTTCTGGTCCGCAGATAGGCACGCCAATGTCCCTGACCCTTGTTTTCGGCAACAAAAACTACTCCACCTGGTCGCTGCGTCCCTGGCTGTTACTGCGCCATTTCGGCGTGCCGTTCCATGAACACCGCATAAGACTGTCCACCCCGGAAACGGCAGCTGTATTGAAGCCGATCAGTCCGACCGGCTGTGTGCCGGTGCTGTTGGATGGTGACCTTACGGTATGGGACTCGCTGGCAATCTGTGAGTATGTATCGGAGCAGTTCCTCGGCGGGCGCGGCTGGCCGGCAGACCCGAGGGCGCGGGCGCAGGCCCGTGCCCTGGCAGCCGAAATGCATTCCGGCTTTCAGGCGCTGCGCAGTGCCTGGCCCATGAACATCCGCCTGCAGCGCAAGCTGGAGCCCACGCCTGGCGTGGCCGCGTGCATCACGCGCATCGATGCCATGTGGAGCGATTGTCTCGAGCGCCACGGCGGCCCCTGGCTTTTCGGTGATTTCACCATTGCCGATGCAATGTACGCCCCGGTGGCGCTGCGCTTCTACTCGTATCAGCCTGCCTTGAGCGTCACCGCTGGCCGATATCTGCAGACGATGCTGGCAAATCCGGCGGTGCAGGAGTGGATGGAGGCTGCGCGTGCCGAGACCGAAATCATTGAGGAAGACGAAATCGATTTTCTGGCCGGGAGAAAATAAGGTTCTTCGCAGAATCCGGGGCAGGCTCTGGTTGACAGCTTCGCCTGGCCTTTCTGGGCAGCATGGCTTCTTTGGCGTCAGAGAATGACGGCCGTGAGCTGGCTGCAGGGAACGGCCGCGGTTGGGGATGCTGTTGTGGGCTTTGGTGAAAGGGATGGCGTCTGTGGGGGCAGTGAGCGGGCTAGTGCGCTGCGACAGGCGCGCCCCCGCAGGCAGCCACGGACCGGTACCCGAGCACCACAGCCGACGCCACACAACTCAGCAACAACCCAGCGCCACAGCCGAAGCCGAATGCCGAAGCAAGCAGCATCACCAAAGCGCAAAAGCAAAGCATCAAGCACCATTGCTCCAGGAATCTGTGATGAGCCAACAAAAGCCCGGGGGCAAGTCAGTAAGCTGACTCTACGGTCTCTGCCTGATTGGATTCAGTCGAGATCCGCGGCGAGTTCCTGCGCCAGTTTTTTGCCGCCGCTGTAATCGATTTTGCCGGAGCCCAGCCTGGGAATGGCATCGACGGTGAAATAGGCTGCAGGCAGGGCCAGCGCCGGCAGGCCGGTCGTCACCAGACGTTCGCGCAGACGCTGCGGGTCCAGCGCTTGCGTAGAGAGCACCACGAGTTTTTCACCCTTGCGCGAATCGGGCAGGTTTACCACCAGCACTTCCAGGTCGGGATCACCTGCAGCATTGCGCAGCGCCTGTTCCACGGTGCCGAGGCCCACCATCTCGCCGCTGATCTTGGCGAAGCGTGAATAGCGGTCTTCGATGAACAGGAAACCATCGGCATCGAGATAGCCCTTGTCGCCGCTGACATACCAGCGGACGCCATCGAGACTGCGGATCACGTGTCCGGTCTTTTCGTGGTCGTCGAGATAGCCGTGCATCACCTGGGGTCCGCTGATCAGTACCATGCCGGCTTCGCCGCTGGGCAGCGTCTCGAAGGTGTCGGGGTCGGTGATGCGGATGCGCGTGCCGGGCAATGGCAATCCTACTGCTCCAGCCTTGTGGATTGGCTGGGTCGGTAGCCAGGCCGGACGCTTGTCTTCAGGCAGGTTCACGCAGGCCACGGGGGCAGTCTCCGTGGCGCCATAACCTTCGAAGATGTACTTGTCGAACTTGTCCAGGAACTCGCTCACCACCGCACGCTGCATTTTCTCCGCGCCGCCCACCACCAGACGCAGGCTGGCCAATTGGGCGGACTGCACTTTCGGGTTGCGCACGTAGAGCCGGAAGAAGCTGGAAGTGCCGAACATCACGGTGACCTTGTGTTCGGCTACTGCCTGCGCCGAACCTGCCACGTCGGTGGGATCGGGATGGCACAATACCGGGATGCCGGACAGCAAGGGCAGGAAATAGGTGGCGGTGAGGCCGAAGGCATGAAACGGCGGCAGGTTCGCCAGCACTACGTCGTCGTGCCTGAAATCCAGCAGCACGGCGGTCTGCTGCACGTTGGACAGCACGCTGTGGTGGCTCAGCATCACGCCCTTGGGCTCGCCCTCGCTGCCGCTGGAAAACAGGATCACGGCGTTCTGCTGGGTATCATGCGGCGTGCAGTAACGCTGCTGCAGGGACTGCAGCGGCAACAACATGCAGGCCAGCAGCGTCGAGAGCTTTTCAAGTTTGCCGGTGCCGGCGCGCACGTCTTCCAGCAGCACCAGTGTGCAGTGCTTGCGCAGCTGCTCCACGTTGATGCCGCGGCTCTGCAGACGCTCCAGGAAGCGTGCCGATGTAAAGACCGTATGCAACCCGGCCTGGCGGATGGAGGAACGCAGCACCTCGGTGCTGCTGGTGAAGTTGAGGTTTACCACGGTCTTGCCCAGCAGCATGCAGGCCATGTTGCATAACACGGATCCGGCCGAGCCAGGCAGCAGCAGCCCCACGTTCTGGTCCGGACACAGCCGCGCGATGCGGCGCGACAGGACGATGCTGCCGACCAGTGCCGTAAAGCCCGTGAGCCGGGTGCCCAGAGTGTCACCGAGCAGATGACGCTTGCCCACAGCCTTGCACGCCATGAGCCATGCCGCGCCCAACGTCGGCAAGCACGCGCAGTAGCGTTCCCAGTAGGCGGGCGAGGGATCGGGATCGGGGCGGGGCAGGATCAACGTGCAGTCCTCACGGCAGTGGTCATTCCTCATCGTCCTCAAGCGTCAGTGTGGCTGGTGGCCAGCCACCCAATGCCTGCCAGCGGTTGATCATGCTGCAGAACAGGTCGGCAGTCTTTTCGGCATCATAACGTGCCGAGTGCGCCGATTCTGCTTCGAAATCGATACCGGCTGCAGCGCAGGCGCGCGCGAGCACGGTCTGGCCAAAGCACAGCGCGGCCATCGAGGCAGTATCCAGACTCGAAAACGGGTGGAAAGGATTACGCTTGAGATTGTGCCGTTCGGCAGCCGCGCGGATGAAGCCATGGTCGAAGTGCGCGTTGTGCGCCACCAGGATGGCGCGCTTGCAGCCGGCTGTCTTCATCTTGGCGCGGATGTGCTGGAACATGTCGCGAAACACGTCCTCCTCCGGATGCGCGATACGCAGTGGATGAAAGGGATTGATGCCGGTGAACTTCAGCGCGGCTTCCTCGAGGTTGGCACCGGCAAACGGCCGCACGCGATAGAAATGCGTATCTTCAGGCACGAGCTGACCGTGCTCGTTGAAATCCACCGTTACCGCGGCGATCTCGAGGATGGCATCGGTCTGTGCGTTGAACCCGCCGCATTCCACATCGATCACCACAGGCAGGAAGCCGCGGAAGCGCTGGGCCAGCGCGGAGGTCGTTACGGTCGTTTCTTCACTGCTCACTGACAAGTTTCCATTGCAGGGTTTCGCCTGCCTTGAGGGGGATGATGCGGTGCTCGCCGAGCGGGTAGTCTGCCGGCAGTTGCCAGGCCTCGCGGCGAAGCCGGATGGTGGTGGTATTAAGCGGCATGCGGTAGAAGGCTGGACCATTACGACTGGCAAAGGCCTCCAGCTTGTCCAGTACGCCAAGGCTTTCGAATATTTCGGCGTACATTTCGATCGCGGCTGGTGCCGTGTAACAGCCAGCGCAACCGCAGGCAGTTTCCTTGGTGTGCTTCGCGTGCGGCGCGGAGTCGGTGCCCAGGAAGAAGCGGTGGTTGCCGCTCACCACGACGTCCTGCAGTGCCTGCTGGTGGATGTTGCGCTTGAGCACAGGCAGGCAATACAGGTGCGGTCGGACGCCGCCAACCAGCATGTGATTGCGGTTGTACAGCAGGTGCTGCACGGTGATGGTGGCGCCGATGTTGTCACCTGCAGCGCGCACGAACTGTGCGGCATCGCGCGTTGTGATGTGCTCCAGTACCACGCGCAGCTGCGGGAAGCGCTGGCACAGTGGCGCCAGGATGCGATCGATGAAGACCTTTTCGCGGTCGAAGATGTCGATGTCGGAGTGGGTTACTTCACCATGTACCAGCAGCGGCATACCCACTTCACTCATCGCTTCGAGGACGTCGTAGACCTTGTCGATGGCGGTGACGCCCTGCGCAGAATTTGTGGTGGCGCCGGCTGGATACAGTTTGACTGCCACGACCTTGCCGCTGGCCTTGGCCTTGCGGATTTCAAGCGGAGAAGTCTCGTCCGTAAGGTACAACACCATCAATGGATCGAAGTCGCTGCCTTCGGGTGCTGCTGCGCAGAGGCGTTCATGATAGCCGAGCGCCTGTTCCGTGGTGAGAACCGGCGGTGCCAGGTTGGGCATGGCTATGGCGCGGCGGAACGCGCGCGCCGTGGCTGGTACGGTATGTTGCAAGGCGGCGCCGTCACGGAAATGCACGTGCCAGTCGTCGGGGCGGAGGAGGGTCAGTTCCTGCATGGTCAGCTCATGTCCGGGTAGGGGTTGTCGAGTTTCAGGTTCACCGCCGCGTAGCCACGCAGTGTCAGGTCATCCTTGCCGAAGCGCAGGTCCTTGCCATCGCGTACGTCATGGTCATAGTGGTACATCGGTTCGATGTGTTGGTGGCTGCAGAGGTGATGATACTGCTCAGTGGCCGCTGCCACCTTCTCATTGCCGTGCTGCCACTGCGCCAGAGCCTTCTTGCCGTGGCGCTTTTCCAGCATGCGCTGTGTTACCGCCGGGGACAGGATGGAAGCCGTGGCGTTGTTGCCGCCAAAGCCTTTGGCATTGAGGATGGCAGAATCGAGTGCCAGCGGGTCCACCTGCTTGTGCTGCAACAGAATGTCGAGGTTCTTGCTGCTGACGTCGTCCGCCAGCTGCCGGGTGGTGAGAATGCCCGGAATGATGCCGTGTTTCCATACACCGAGGGTCATTGCCAGCTGGTCGGCACCGGCGCAGGCGATGGAATGGCCGAGATAGGACTTCAGTGCCGTAACCGGCCAGGACTCGATGCCGAAATGTTGTGCCACTTCACTGAAGATAGCCGACTCGGTAACGCGATTCTGGGGTGTGCCGGTGCCGTGCGCCTGGACGAAGCTGCGGTGGCGCAGGCTGTCGTCGCCGAGCACGGCGCGCGTGGCAGCAGCGGCTTTTGCCACTGTGAGGTAGTTGCCCACGCCGGGGCTGGCGATGGATTTCTTGAAGCCATCTGCATTCACGAACACATCATTGACTGCGCCATGGATGTTGGCGCCCAGTTCCAGCGCCAGCGCGTCATCCATCAGCACGAAGAACTGCGCGGATTCGGCCAGCGTGAAGCCGATGTTGTTGCCGAAGGGACGGCAGGCACGGCGATGGTCCGGTGTGGTGCGCCCAAGTGCCGCATCGAGCGCCAGCAATCCGGCATCGTCTGCGAGTGCGTTCATGTTGGCGAAGGCCTCGATGATCTCCGGCGTGATGGGCGCTTCCACTGCACCGACCACCGCAACCCGGTGGCTGCCGCGCTGGATGTCGCGCACGGCCTGGTTCAGGTTGTAGTGGAAGGATGCGCAGGCGCCGAGATTCGTGCCGGAATTGCCGACATTGCCGAGCATGTAGGCGTTCATGAAGTCGGCCGGCATCTCGCCAAAGCCCAGCGGCAATTGCTTCGATGTCACTTTGCGGCCGAGCAGGCGCGCCTGTAACAGGCCGCCGTAGCCGTTCCAGTCGAGCTGGTTCATGCTGGACCCGGCGTATACGCTGATCTGGTCAGCCGGCACTTTGCTGCGGATCAGTTCCCACTCGATGCCCATGGCATACAGGGCATCGGATGCACCGTAGATCGTCATCTGCAGGGCGCGCGGATGCGAGCGTGCCGCATACAGCATCTCGGGCTGGAAGCCGCTGGGCAGTTGGCCGGCAGTGTTGACCGGCGAGCTGAAATAATCACGCACCAGCACGTCCAGTTCTCCGTCCACCTGCACGCGGCAGGTCTTGCCGTCATTGTCGAGCACGGTCCAGTTGGCGGGCAGGGTGGTGGGCAACTTGCGTGCGGCCAGCGTAAACACGCGACTGCTGGCGTGTTCGGCAGCCAGGCCCAAAGGTGCGTGCATCAGCAGGCGCGCCGGATCGAACAGGTTGTTTTCGAGTTTGCGGATCAGCGTGCCGTCGAGCAGGGCCTGTTCGTGGCTGCCGAGGAACTGCTCGAGCTGTACTTGTTCGTTGTTGTTGTCGTACCAGTGGCTGCCGTCCCAGTTGAGCTGGCTGGTCAGCACGGCGAGATTCTGCAGGGTGGCCAATTGGTTCTGGCGGGGCAGGGCGTCATACACCAGGCGCTGGAAACCGTAATGGAAGGCCGAGCGTCCTGCGGGGCTGATGCCGCCGAAACTGACGATGACCGGAAGCCTTGTCATGGGAGTCCTTGATTTGACAGGAAAAGATGGATGTCATCATAGTCATTTGCGGGGATCTGAAATAGAGTAATTAAGCCAAATACTTGAAATTTACAGCCATAACGGGCTGGACCTTGTATGGCAGGCCCGGCCCCCGCACACTACTTCAGCAAAGGCAGCAGCAGTGGGAGTGGCGCGTGAACGAGCAGTTGTTGGCAATTCTTGGTGAATTGGGCATTGCGGCGGAGTATCCGCTGCAATGTGGCATGCCGCTGCACCCCGAATGCCCCTTGCTGGTGGATGCAGGCCCCGACGCCTTGGGGCGTCCCGCAAGGCTCGAAGTGGCCACCGCGCGTGCCTGGCAATCCATGCGGGCGGCGGCGGCAGGCGCTGGCGTGGAACTGCAGCTCGTCTCGGCCTACCGCAGTTACGACTATCAGAAGCAACTGTTCCTGCGGAAACTTGCGCGTGGCGACCGCATTGCCGACATTCTCAAGGTCAATGCCGCGCCGGGTTTCAGCGAGCACCACAGCGGCCGCGCGGTGGATATCGGCACACCCGGTTTTGCGCTGCTCGAAGAAGTCTTTGAAACGACCCCCGCCTTTGCCTGGTTACAGACCCATGCCGCCAGATTCGGTTTCCGCCTGTCCTTTCCTCGTGACAACTCCTTCGGCGTCCTCTATGAACCCTGGCACTGGTATTACCTGGGGTCAGCAGAACACACAGCCTGAAAGGGGTCTGCGTGGACCCGCATGCGCTGGTGTCAGAAGTGCAAGAATTCCGGAACAGTGAAAAACGGTTGGAGCGGAGGCGGGTTATTCGATTGATTCAAGCACTGGCAACCGGGGCTGACAAGGGTTTTCTGCAACAAGCAGACTATTTTCGCCAAGGCTTGGATTGTTGCTGCAAAGCGTTTGACAGGCAGGGTCTGCGGAGTAGTATCCAAACCGAGAGACAGGTTAAGGAAAGGCAAGTAAAGGCTGTTTGGAAACGGCAGCAGGTTCGAGAACGGAACTTGCGAAGGCAGTACCTGCCAGGAACCCAGGACGGGTTTCCGGGCAAGAAGGCCAGCCCGTCATGCTGGTTGGCTGGCCGACAAAGAACGACGACTAATTGAAGATAAACGCGTACAGGAGGCGCATCTATGATTAGTGATACCCAGGTTCTTTTCCGCAACATCGATCATTCCGACGCAGTTCAGGAGGCAGTGCTGAAACGGGTCGAAAAGCTGGAACGCTTCAGCGACCAGATCCACAGTATGCGAGTCATCCTGGAATCCCCGCACAACAACCATCACAAGGGCAAGGTCTACCACGTAGGGGTAGAGGCCCTCATCCCGAATCACGACATCGTCGTGTCACATGACCAGCACGACAAACACGAACACGAAGATATCTACGTCGCCATCCGCGATGCCTTCAATGCGGTGGAACGCCGCCTCAAGGCCGTCGCCGGCAAGCAACGTCGCAACCATCGTCACGCCAAGAAACTGGGAGAGACCCTCTCGGTACTCAGCGTGGGTGAAGCCGAGGCCGAGGCCTGAGTGCTTCGATCAGACTCGGCAACGACCTCAACCACCAAAGCAATGATGCAGACGCAAACAGGGCCGGTATTCCGGCCCTGTTTCGTTTTGGCGTTTTCAACTTGTCAGCTTTCCGCATCCTGGCCATCTTGCAGGTTCACCTGGAACAGTTTCTTGCGCACGAGGTCACGGTAGGCGCGGGGCGACAGCGAAATGCTGCGACGGAACTGCGCCGAGAAGTAACTGTTGTCAGCGTAGCCGCAGGCAAAGGCCACCTCGGCCACCGAAAGGTTGGTTCTGCGCAGCAGTTCCTTGGCGTTGTCCATGCGGATCTGCTGCAGGTACTGCATGGGACTGCGCCCGGTAGCCTGGCGGAAGCGCCGGTTCAGTGAACGCACACTCATGCCGAAACGGGCGGCGATGGTTTCCAGCGTCAGCGGCGTATGAAACTGATTGTGCATCCAGTCCTGGATTTCCACGATGCTTTCGTCGTCGTGGTAGTTCTGCGGGGCGTGCTTCAGGAAGTTGGATGTGTAGGAGCGCTTCACTTCGTGGGTGAAATGCCGCGACACCTGGTTGGCCGTTTCCGCGCTGTAGTGTTCTTCGATGAAGTGCAGCATCACGTCGCGCACCGAGTTAACGCTGCCGGCGCAGTAGAGATTGCCCGCACGCGTGATGAAGCGTTCCCGCTGCAGCAGCACGTCAGGGTAGAGCCGCGCGAAATGCTCGAAGTAGTACCAGTGCGTAGTGGCCAACTTGTTGCGCAAGAGCCCTGCTTCGGCAAGGAAGAACGATCCGGTGCCAACGGCACAGATGGCAGTACCGCGCTCGTGCTGTTGCTGCAGCCAGCCGAGCAGCTCAGGATAGTGACTGACTACGCCTGCGGGGTTGCCCCACAGCGCCGGCACGATGATGAGGTCGGTTTGTACTACCGCCCGTAAGGGCGTGCGGCATACCAGCTCCAGCCCCGCCGTGAGGACGATATTGGCGCCGTCGGGGCTCACCAGCTGCATCTGCAGCTTTTGCGGACGGCCCTGGATGCGGCCAATCAGATCTGCGGCATGCAACATTTCCATCGGGATGGTAATGCTGGTACCCAGTACCTTGCGGAAGCCGACAATGGTGACGTGCTGCATCAGCTGCCTTCCACATCGGAGGCATAAGCGACGTCGAGGATGCAAAACTGCTTTTCACCGGACGGCGTCTGTATCGTCACTTCGGCGTCCAGTGCCTTGCCGAGCAGGGCGCGACCGAGCACTGAGTCGATGCTGATGTAGTGCTTGGCCGGATCGAGTTCGTCAGGACCCACGAGCCGGTAGCGCGATTCCACGTCGTTTTCGTCCACCACCGTCACCCAGGCGCCGAACCAGACTTTGTTGACGTCGGTAGGCAGTTGCCGCACCACCTTCAGCACTTCCAGGCGCTTGCGCAGGTAGCGCACGCGGCGGTCGATTTCACGCAGGCGCTTCTTGCCATACGTGTATTCCGCGTTCTCCGAGCGGTCGCCCTGCGCCGCGGCTTCACTGACGGAGCGTGTTACCTGCGGACGCTCGACGCGCCACAGGTAATCCAGTTCAGTGCGCAGCGCCGCATCACCTTCCGGCGTGATGTAGGGCGACATGGGTGCCGCGGGCGGACGATAGCGTGACATCAGGCGTTTCCGTGCTGCAGTGGCAGCTCCAACTGGGTGTAGCGGTCCTGCGCCCGGGCGCGCACGCCGAGGCCGAGCAGACGGACCGGCTTGTTGCCGCGCGCGAAGCCGGTGCGGCACAACGCCATGAAGCCGTCCAGGTCAGGTGCGATGGCGACCTGTTCCACCGTGGTGGAGATGAAATCGTTGAACTTGAGCTTCACAAACTGCTTCCCGATGGTGAAATCCGTGCGGTGCGCGGCCACGCGCCCGAGCAGGTCATCGAGCAGGGCCGGCAAAGCGGCCAGGCATTGTTCCACGGTCTGCAGGTCCTGTGCGTAGGTTTCTTCCACGCTGATGGATTTACGTTCCTGGTCAAGGTCGATCTTGCGGTCGTCGCGGCCACGACACAAGGCGAACAGACGCTCGCCGAAACTGCCGAACAGATCGGCCAGCTCCAACAGTGAGTAGCGCTGCAGGTCGGCGCAGTTTTCGATGCCAAGCAGTTGCATGCGTTGCGCCGTGACCTTGCCGACGCCATGGATCTTGCGCACCGGCAGTGTCAGCACGAAGGCGTCAACCTGCTCCGGCGTGATCGCAAACTGGCCATCTGGCTTGTTCCAGTCGCTGGCAATCTTGGCGAGGAACTTGTTGGGCGCGATGCCGGCCGAGATCGTGATGCCGACCTCCTCGCGCACGCGTCGGCGAATGTCGCGTGCGATCAGCGTGGCACTGCCCTTGAAGGCCGTGCTGTCCGTGACGTCGAGGTAAGCCTCGTCGAGAGACAGCGGTTCCACCAGCGGCGTGTAGTCAAGGAAGATCCGTCGCACCTGCAGTGATACCTCGCGGTACTTCTCCATGTTGCCCGGGATGATGATGAGGTCGCGGCACAGTTTGCGTGCCGTCGCCGAGGCCATGGCCGAATGCACGCCATACTCGCGCGCTTCATAGTTGCAGGTGGCGATCACGCCACGCCGGCTGGCATCGCCGCCCACGGCCACCGGCCGGCCGCGCAGGCTCGGGTCGTCGCGCATCTCGATGGCGGCAAAGAAGCAGTCGCAGTCGCAGTGGATGAACTTGCTGACTCGACCCTGGTCAGTGGTTTTGCTCATGGAGCGCTATTTGGTGTCGAAGGTGTGGATGCCGTCCCAGTGTCGGGGTGGCTGCTCCAGCAGGCGCTGCTGACGATTTTTGTAGAGTGAGAGCAGTCCGGGGCGGGCAGTGGCGAGAGCGGTATTCGCAGCAAGGAGAATCTCGGCCTTGGCGAAATCGCCGGACTGCCAGGCTGCGAGGAAATCCTGGAACAGCGCCGCCGCCTGCAGCAGGGCCGTGTCGGTATCTGGTGGCAAGGCCTCAAGGATTACTACGGCATCCTGCTTGCCTTTGACGCGCACGCGATCCAGTTCCAGCCAGCGCAGGCCGGGAGCCGCTGCCGCAGTCTGCCCGCTGACCATCACTGCAACGCCGTAGGTTTTGGTCAGACCTTCCAGACGCGAAGCGAGGTTCACGCCATCGCCTATGGCCGTATAGTTGAGACGGGTGCGGGAACCCATGTTGCCCACCACCACGCGGTCGCTGTGCACGCCGATGCCGATATCGATGGGCTTGAGCCCGCGAGCAACAAAGGATTCGTTCAGCACTGTCACGGCGTGCTGCATGCCTAATGCTGCACGCACGGCGCGTGCAGGCGCATCGCTGTAGTCGAGTGGCGCACCGAACAACGCCATTACGGCATCACCAATGTATTTGTCCACCACCCCTCCCTCCCCCTCGATTACCGCAGTGACGGCCGAAAAGTACTCGTTGAGCAGGGACAGGATCGCCTGTGGTGGCTGACCTTCGCACAGCGCAGTAAACCCGCGCACGTCCGCGAACAACACCGTCACGTCGCGTTCCTCACCGCCCAGTTCCACATCGCGGCGCAGCAGTTCATTGGCAATCTCGGGTGACACCACCTTGCCGAGCAGGGCCCGCACACGCTCCTTTTCCGCCAGGCCCTGGGCCATCGCATTGAAAGCAACGGCCAGCTGGCCCACTTCGTCTTCCTGTCTGATCTCCACCCGCTGCGTATAGTCGCCTTGTGCGATGCGATGAGCACCGGTGGCGAGAGCCTTCACTGGCCGCGTCACCTGGCGTGACACCAGCAGCAACCCGGTCAGCAACACGCCAAGTCCCACCGCAAATATCTCCAGTAGCTGTCGTTCGAGCACTTCGTAGGGTAGCAGCTCGGCGGCCAGCGAGCGTTGCAGCAGCAGACGGACCTGGCCGTTGTCATGGCCGATGCTGCCTGCGAGCGTGACCCAGGTTTCACCCTGCAGCTCCAGCAGTTGACCCGCCTCGCTCCCGTCGAGCGCGCCAATGCTGGTCAACAAGTCTGCTTGCAGGGAGTCCGGCAGCGTGGAGGCATGGATGCGCCAGCCTTGCTCGTCCTGCAGCAGCACGCTGATGTCGGCCGCTACGCTGTCGCGAAATATACTGATCAGATCCGCGTCGATCTCGAAGCCCAGCGTCACCCAGTTTTCCAGGTCCGGATTGAAGAACGGCAGCAGCGCCAGGTGGTAGGGCTTGTCATCAAGCACCAGTATGTCGTCCGCTTCGGGATATTCACCGCGGCGGTCCCGGGCCTTGGCGGTGTCCAACAGCGAGGGCCACGGGGCTGTTGCGCCTTCTTTCACGCTTGCCAGCGTGGACGCCAGCACGGTGTCGTCGCGGTAGGCGGTGAAGGCGATGAAATCAGCATCTGCCAGACGCCCCAGCAGGTTCTGCAGCGCCGAGTTGATGGTGGCTGCATCGCGTGTGCCATAGGCTTCCTTGAAGCCGAAGTCGTCCCACAGGACGTCTCCGGCGGTGGCGAGGATGTCGTTGCGGTCAGCCAGTGTGTCCTCAAACCTGCGTGCGGTTTCCTGCAGGTCTCGCAGGATCAGGTTGAAGGCATTCGCGCGCGAGGCCTGGCTCACGGTCTGTTGGATCGCAAGCAGCACAAGCAGCAGTGGCAGCAGCAGGAACAACAGCAGGCGGGTCTGGAAATGTCGGAAGCGCAACGGCATGGAGTAGCGCTCTCCTGCGCTCAGTAGCGGCTGCCGCTGCGGCGTGGCGCACGCCGTAACATGCGTTCAGGGCGCAGTTCCAGCTGCAGAGACAGGGTTGCTGTCGCGGCGTCCGTGGCCTGGAGCGTGCGGGTAGCAACGCCGTTTGCCAGGCGCGGATGCCACACCTCTACCTGCAGTTCACCCGCAGGCAGGCCTTCGATACTGGCCTTGCCCGCGCTGACTTCGGCGAACCAGGGCGTTTCCAGCACCAGGATGTAGCCGAGCATGTGGTCGTGGATGTTGCAGCCCAGAGTAACCACGCCGGCGGTATCGAACACAACGGGCTCGGCGGGAAGGCCGATATACAACGGCAGTTCGAAGGTGTGTGCTTCGGAGAATGAGTAGACATGGTGGCGGATATGGTCGGAATTCGGAAAGCTCACGCGCGACCCTGTCGTGGTCGCGCGCACATGCGGCACGAACGCTTCATCGATCTGGTCTACCAGCACCTCGGCGGGTTGGCTGGCAGGTACAGCGCCATCCACGCTCACGATGTAGACGCAAGCATCATCGACCGGCTCGCCCTCCTGATCGGTCAGCACGACGTCGAGTCTGGCGGCCTGTGCCGGTGAACTCATGGCAGCGCCCAGCGTGAGCAGGCAAAGGAGGCGACTGAAGCAGTGCAAGGACAGACTCCGTTCAAAACCCATGGATGAAACCGACCCGCAGCAGCCGGACCTGATAGTCCAGCCCCGAGCTGGCGGTCGAATACTGGAACTCGTACCCCGCATACGCGGTAGCGCGTTCGAACAGGGCATGATTGTAGTCGATGCTGAACACGCGGGTGCGTGCGTCAAGCTGATAGGCAACTGCATGGGGTCCGAACACCGGATCGTAAGTGCTTGCAACGGCCGACGGGTTGGGTTGGCTGTATACCGCGGCGGTAGCAACCACCGGGCCATCGCGAAACTGGAAGGCAGTCCCGAGCCAGGCACTTGGGCCGAGTTCGTATTCGGCACTGATGCGCAGTGCGTTCACGGAAAAATCCCAGACCTTGCCGGACTTGGGTGGCTTG
This sequence comes from Pseudohongiellaceae bacterium, assembly GCA_044338855.1. GTDB lineage: Bacteria > Pseudomonadota > Gammaproteobacteria > Pseudomonadales > Pseudohongiellaceae > CAILUG01. The sequence goes on from JBIIWP010000007.1 coordinate 20,572, forward strand.
GGGGGCCATTCCGGCATTGCCATCGCTGGCAGTGGTGCGTTCTGGTCGCCATCGCTGCGCTCGTGCGTCAGTCGCAGATCAATGGAAAGTTGTGAGGTAAGGCGTTTGCTGACACCGAGAAAGCTCGTCGTGAGGGTGGCATCGCGCAGGTCATTGCCGAAACTCTGGCGCTCGACCTGTACGCCGGTCCTTAGCACGGGGCGCAGCTCACCAATGCCGAACTTGTGTGACAGGTCCAGCCCGCCCGACGCAGCAAGGCTGTTCATGCCCGAATAGCGTTCCCAGACCGTCTTGCGCAGCGTGCCGGTGGCATTGATGCTGGTATACAGCCAGGGTTGCCAGTGGTAGCCGGCGGTCAATGCGGCAGTAACGCCGGTGTCGCTGACGCCGTCCTTGATGAAGCGCCCGAGGTTGTCGTTGTGCAGAAGCTCTCCACCGGCGTCGGCAACGGACTGGGCCTGCAGCAGCGGACTGACAAAACCACCAACTATCAGCGTGAGGAGGGTAGTGGGAAGGTGTCGCTGCATGTCAGGTCTTGTCCAGGCCAATGTAACAAAATGTTATGTACTTCAAATATCCGCAAATTTCCAGCCATTCCGGTAAAGTCAGGAGTATCCCCCATGAACCCGGATGCCGGCAGATGTTACAAAGCTGCAAAACAACAACATGAAGGCATCCTTTCCCATGACCATTCTCGAAGTGATCAAGCCGGCCGACGGCAGCCGTGTGGTACGCGATGCCCGGGAAGCAGTGCTGATCGGGCAACCTCCTGAGGTCCTGAAGGGCATCCTGCTGCAGAAGATCCAGTCCTTCGACACGCTGGTGCTGACGGATACTGCAGAGAAGGACGGTTCGCTGCTGAACAATCTGGAGTTTCCGCTCTATTACTTCCTCTTCATGGGCAAGGGGCTGCGGGAAGGCAAGCGCCTGAACCTGGTGGGCTACCCGCCAGCCATCTCCCGCGCATTGCGCCTGCTGCGGCTCACCCTGCTGGGGCCTACCGAAGCGGAACTGCAGGCCTGGGGCACGCCTGAAGAACTGCGCCGCGAATGGCTCGCCGCCGCGCAGCACCTGGCGCTGAAACACCCCGACGGTACTGTCCGCGCGGTCGACAGCTTTTTCAACATCCTGCCCTTCCGCGACGGCGTTGCCGACACCGGACACTTCCGCATCCGCCACTGTGGCACCGACACCTACGAGGTCAGCCGGAATGCGAGCAGCGTGCAGGTATCAATCGCCGACGATGTCCGCATCAATCCGCCCTATCAGATGCAGCAGGACCAGGTGCCGCGCGAACTTGTCAAGCTGGGACTCGAAATTCTCGGCAGTGCGTCCGGGTTCACGGCCAACGAGCCGTGCACCGGCCTGGCGCTGTGCCATAACGGCGACTATATCCTGATCGATTCGATACCGTATCTCGACAAGCAGCTGTTCGCGCGCGGCATCTCCAAGAACCAGGTTTCTGCGGTGTTCCTCACGCACCTGCACGACGATCACTGTGCGCTGTTCCCGCTCATCCTCATGCCGCGCCGGGTAGACATCATCACTACGCGCGAGATCTGGGCCATGGCCATGGACAAGCTCAGCTGCAACCTGAACTGGCAGCGCGAGACCATCGAGGAGTATTTCTCGCTGGTGGAGGTGCGGCCGGGCGAGACCACCAACTACTACGGCCTGGAGATTACGCCGCACCTGACCGTGCACAGCATTCCCACCATCGGTGCCAGCTTCAGTACCCACTACAAGGGTCTGCGCAAAACAATCTGTGTGATTGGGGACAATACGGCGATGGGGACGGTACGAGAGATGGCAGAGGCGGGCGTTGTGAGTACCGCAACCCACGCACGCCTGCGCCAGATATACACCGAACGCCACGACCTGCTGGTGGCCGATGGCGGCGCTGGCGCCATTCATGGGGATCCGGCGGATGCACTGCGTTCCGATGCCGAACGCGTGGTATTCGTGCATGTCGAACACCTGGCCAACCGTTTCAACACTACATTCTCCCTGGCTAGTTCCGGCAAGCGCTACATCGTGCTGGAAGGTGATGCCGGCATCTATCATTCGTTGATGAACCACTACCTGTCGCAGTGGCTGGGCGAGCCGCTGTCCAATCGCTGGTCGCGCAGTATCCTGGCCGAGGAAGAAATCCGCCGCTATAACGCCGGCGACGTCATCATCGTGCAGGAGGCCCGCTCACGCGGCAACGTTTTCCTGATTCTGACCGGTTACTGCGAAGTGGTGACGCGCGAAGGCGATGAACTGAGTGTGGTGACGCAATTGCAGGCCGGCGAGATCATCGGTGAAATGGCCGTGATCACCGGCAGCCACAAGCGCAACGCGAGTGTGGTGGCAGCGTCGCCCGTGACCGTGTGTGTGTTTGCGGAAGATACCTTCAATGCCTTCATTACCAGCGAAGGCCATCGCAGCAAGCTACTGACACGTTGGCAATTGCGCATGCTGCTGCGGCAGTTGCCGCAGTTCCGTGAGCTGGTGTCCACGGTACTGGAGCGCATCGCGCATTACGGTGAAGTGGAGCTGGTGGCGGCGGGTACTACGCTGGAGCAGCGCCAGGATGCCTGGTGCCTGCTGGTGGAAGGAAGTGCCCGGTTCAACGGGCACCCCTGTCAGCTGGCCGATGAATTTGGCTGCCGGCCCTTTGCCGAGGCGCTCACCGGAAGCTTCCTGGCGGAAACCGATTGCACGCTGCTGACTTTGTCCAAGGTGCAGGTGCGCCAGTTCATGGCGCGTGTGCCGCAGTTCAGCTACCAGATGCGCAAGTATCGAGAGCAGCACGAACAGGCCGAAGTGCTGTGGCACCGCGGCACTGTCGAATCAGACTGAGGCTCAGGCTTTTTTGAGCATGGCGTAGAGCTGGTCCTTCAGCAGCAGGCGTATTTTCTTGCGGGTTTCGAGGTAATCGTCAGAGGTGTTCTCCACGCCTTCTTCGATGCGACGCACTTCGTGGTCGAGTTCGTGGTATTCGGCGAACAGTCTGGCGAAATGATGGTCGGTCATTTTGAGGGTGTGGATTTGCTCGCGCAGTTCGGGGAACTCGTGGACCAGATCGTGCTTTTCTATCGACATGACTGCCTCAGTGTTGTTGTGGGTGGTTGTAAGCTGATTACATTGCAATCTTAAATAAAGGCAGCAACGGCCGCGTTGACGGAAGTCAACGCCGTGGCGCTGCCGCAATGCCGCAATAGTGCTTCCTTCAGCCTTGCTGCAAAAGTGCGCGCAGGTCAATAACCCCCGCGTTGGCGCGCGAGATGTAACTGGCCATCACCAGTGAGTGGTTGGCCATGAAGCCGAAGCCATCGCCGTTGAGGATGATGGGGCTGAACATGAAACTTTGTGTGGCTTCCAGTTCCCGGATGATCTGCGCCACGCTGACTTCCGCGTTCTTGTCTTCCAGCACATCGCGGAACTCCACTTCGATCGCACGCAGCAGGTGCAGCAGAGCCCAGCTGGCGCCGCGTGCTTCGTAGAACACATCATCAATCTGATGCCAGGGCGTCTGCACCATCATTTCCCGTGTGGCGGCATTGGTGATACTGGTCGGCAGCAGGTTTTCCCGGCGGCTCATGGCCACGCTGGCACTCAGACGCTGTGACAGGCTGCCAAGGCGCGATTCGACGTTGGCGAGCCAGGCATTGAGGTTGTCTGCCCGTGTGAAGAAGCGTGCATCGGCACCTTCCGGATCAGTGAGACGTGCAAGGTAGGACTCCATGGCGTCGATGGCTTCACGGTACTGTGATTCGGATGCCGGAAAGATCCAGCTGTCATTCGGGAAATTGAAACCGGGTTCGGCGATGATGAGGTCGGCGTCCTCGGCGGATTGCGTCTGCGAGCGGCTGAGGTTTTCGCGCATTACCTTGCTGATGTCGCGTACTTGTACCAGTACACCAAATTCCCAGGCGGGCATGTTGTCCACCCAGATTCCGGGCGGCAGGATGTCATTGCTGAGGTAGCCGCCGGGCTTTTCCAGCAGCGTGCTGGCGATCGCGATGATGGTGTTGGTGGTGAGGACCCCGGGAAACGGTGTACGGCCAAGGGCGTTCATCTTTTCCGTGCTGGTGGCTTCCACATCAAACAGGTCCGGCTCGTTGCTGACCACGAGGCTGCTTGCGACGAACAAGGACAGTATCGCCAATACACTTGCCGCACTCCCACTGCGCAGCAGAACCGAGCGCCAGGAACGGCTTTGTTGCAGGCCGTTGGCGGCCGCAGCCTTATCCGGACTGCGGGAAAAAATCGATCTGAGTGTGTCACGAATTTGCATGGTGCGGACATTATAGCCACCACCGACCCCTGACAGCAGGGGAATATCCTTTCCTTGGATATTGACTTCAGCTGAGCCGCCCAGTTTGCTCTACAGGAATCGATCCAAAGCGCAGAAGCCATCCAGGTTGCCTGATCCCTGGCATATTTGCCCAAGGCGCGAAGCTCATGCGCGCCAGATGTGATTGCCCAGCATGTTGTTCTCTTCGGGCCTGGTCAGCTTTTGCAGTAACTGCAGGCCGAACATCGTTGGGCCTGGCGTTTGCATTGAAGATTTCATCGGGGTCTGATAGGCCAAAGGCTCGTAGACCTCGTTTCCTTTTGTGGCGGCTACCATTTCAGAGTCTCTTGTATGGCAAGTTTTTCCGTAAGAGCGGCAAAGCTTGCCGTATTCACGGGGAAGTTTGCCGGTTGCGTTACTGGATAATGAGGGCTTGCCGGGTCTGCCGCGATAACCGGGGGTGTCAGCGCAAACTTGTTTTCGAAGCGTGCATATACCTCATTGAGACTTAGTGCCTCGCCGGCCTTGAAGAAAACATTGCGGTTGGCGCGCGCTGCTGCAGGTAGAACGTAGGAGGCCTCGATGCCAGGATTCTGCTTGAGTTCTCTGAGAAACTTGACTGCCCCGCCTGCCCCCAGGAAATGGGCCATGTAAAGCTCGGTGGGGCGTGCGTCGCGCCCAAGTTCCTGCTGGAGCTTCGCTGCATTTTCCTTTGCAAGTTCACTGGCCATAAGCCCCGAGATATAAGGGTCATACCGGAGATCGAGGATTGCCTGGCGTCGATCTGGATCGTTGACTACGGGTTGTCCCCTACTGTCCTTTTCAACATTGGATGCAGCAGTTTCCAGACCGTACTTGGCACCATGCTTCTCGATCATTTCCATCCAGGTGCTGTCGATAAACTGGAATAGTCCTTGTGCGCTGGAACTACTGGCACGGGCGGTCGGATTCAGGCTGCTCTCGACGCGTGCTTGTTCGAGCAGAAAGTTGAAGTCCATGCCGGTAACGGAACTGGCCCGCTGCAGGGCGGAAACCACACCGGTTGGAATAGATACGGGATTTGATTGGCGTTGTTGAATCATTCCCGATTCAAGCAATAAGCATGCCGCCAATCGCAGCTTTTCCCAAGGAACAAAAAAAGGGAGCCGTCAGGCTCCCTTTCGTGAATGGCGGTCCCGATGGAACACTCTGGAGAAATCAGCTTCCGGAGAAGTACCTCATTCACTCAGACGGGTGTCATCCTTCCGCGTGGAGTTTGGTCCAAGCTTCACAGACACCACCGTTATCCATTGAAACCATACACATATCACTAGACATTGGATCACCTCCTTTTCTTGCTGTTGAACATGTGCCGAGATTACGCAGCCACGCTGCGCAGTGTCAAGCAGGAGTATGGCAGCTCTCGCACTCCCTTGGTGTCGTTCGGTATTCAGGCCGGCTTAAGCTGCGCGAGCCTATCGTTCTGCTCACGCAACAGGCCAAGGAGCAGTGCCATGGTTGGAGTACGATCGGCAAAGGCAGCAGCACCCGCATGCTGGCGCGGTCTGCTGCTGGCACTGGTGTTGCTGCCGTTGCTGGTGCATGCCGAGACTGCCCGCGTAGACGGTGCGCGCGTGTGGTTACCTGTGGTCGACGAATACCCTTACAGCTACAGCTACGAGCTGCGGTTGGTGCCACGAACACAGCCACAACAGTTGGTATTGGAGCGGCGCGCGAGTGCTGCGGGCCCCGTGACGGCGAGTACAGCCTGGTATGAGGGCGATGTGCTGCTGGTGGCGGAGGTATGGATCGGGGGATTCTCGTACTGGGCTGACCTGCGCGAAACTGCACCCGGAAAGTTCGTGCTGCTCGGGTTCGGACGCAATCGGCAGAGCGAGCTCCCGCTGGGCGTTTACCAGCACCAGTACTGGGAGGAGATTCCTGGCGAGGCCAAGGACATCGGTGTGGGCCCTGACGGCCAGGTGTGGGCAGTGGGTACCAGTCACTATGGATACGACTATGGGCTTTACTACTGGGATGGTCGCGGCTGGTACGAACAGCGAGGATCTGCGGTACGCGTGGATGTCGATCCCCGCGGTCGACCCTGGATCATCAACGACGAGCACGAGATCTGGCGCCTCGACCGTGGTCGCTGGGAGCGCATCCCTGGTGCCGCACACGACATCGGCATCGGTGCCGATGGCAGCGTGTGGGTGGTGGGCGTCAGCGCGCGCAGCAGCGGCTTCGGCATCTATCGTCTCGGTCGCTATGGCTGGATCGAGCACGAAGGTTCCGGCGTCCGCATCGATGTGGGCCCAGACGGCATGCCGTGGGTGGTAAACGACGAGGATCGCATTTTCCGCCTCGAAGGCAGCCAGTGGCACCGTGTTCCCGGCAGCGCCAAGGATATCGGCATCGGTGCGGATGGCAGCGTGTGGGTGATCGGAGCGGACGAACGTGCCGGTGGCTATGGCGTCTATCGTTACAACGGCAGTGGCTGGATGAAAATCCCCGGCAGTGGCCGTCAGATTTCAGTGGGACCTGATGGCTCGCCGTGGGTGGTCAATCGAGATGGATACATTTATCGGGGTTGGGGTTATTGAGGCTGTGGCTTACCACCCAGCGCCCCCACGCCCTGGACCATAATCAGCTTCCCACACCGGAGGCAGATCCTCCGGCACGTTGAACAGCACCGCGTGGACTTCCTGGATCATGCCCTTCTTCACGGTGAACCACTCGGCCACGATGCGGCTGTTGGTGGTGGCGGCGCTCTGGCTTTCCATGCCGTCTTTCAGGCCGAAGCGCACCATCGACATGACGATGCCACGTTCCTCGTCCACGACCGGATAGCGACGGTCCCACAGGTTGCGACCGAGGAAGGCGCCCCGATGGAAGCCGTCGGCGGTGTCACGATAGGTGCCGTTGGGCAGGTAGCCGGTGGTCTGCAGGCCGTTTTCGAAGCGGTTGGTATCAGGCAGCAGATCGGCCGGGTGATAGGCCTCGGTGCCATTGGTCTGGAACGCGCGCCAATAGCTTTCGGCCGCTGCGATAAGCCGGTAGTACGAATCCCGCTCGGGTTCGGCAATGGTCAACTGCAGTTGGTGCGATAGCGGCCGGTCCAGCAGGTCCTGCGGGCCCCAGAGGAAACCTGCATCTCCTTCGTTGGCCTTGATCGTTTCAATTTCGGTGATGGCGCCATCCTGCACTTTGAGGCGCAGCGCCAGCATGGTGTAGCTGCCATCGCTGTTGCGCACGATGGCTTCAGTGCCGGTATCGCCGAGGCGCGTGTTGGCGATGTCCCAGCGGTACACGGTCTCTTCAGCGCTGTCCCAGAAACTGTCCTGCAGGCCCACGAGCATGCCGTTCTGCGAAATCCTGACCCCGTTGGCCAGGGGTACGCCCCTGGTGGTGTTGGCGTGCAGGCCGGCAAACCAGGCATCGACGAAACCGGTGAGACAGGCTCGATCACAGCCGATCTGCGCCTGCGCGGCGTTTGCACCGAACAGTGTCACGGCAAGGGCCAGGCTGCGGGTCAAGGTGGTTGTCATCATGCTTTCCCCTCTCCATATGGAGTGTCATTGTGTTGTTTTCATGCGGGTGCTGCTGCGTCAGACCAGGTTGTCCACCAGCGTACGGATGGATTTGCGCGCGAACTCGTCCAGCCAGGTGAATTCCACGGAGATGCACCAGGTTCTCAGGTCCACGGCGCTGCAGGACAGTACCTTGGCGTAGATGTCACTGCTGCTCTGCTCGCCGAGGGCGAAAGGCACGATGATCTTGATCTCGTCGAGCAGGTGGTGTTCCTGCGGCGTGAAGATGCGCATGCCGCCATAGGAAAGATCGGTGATCTCGGCCTTGATTGCGGCAGGCTCGAGACGTTTGTTCTCGAGGCGGTGGTAAGAAGCTGGCAGAAATGCTTCCACGCGGGGGCTGCGGCGATTTTCCCGCAATGGCACGCTTTTGCGATCGGGAAACAGCAGGCCCTGCAGTTCATGCACCGTGATTATCTGTTTCTTGCCTTTCAACAGCAGGTTGAAATCCGCGCCGATCTCCACCTGGTCGCGGCAGTACGCCAGTACCTGATCGCTCATCAATACTTGCCCGCGCAGGGCAAAGCTGGACATTCGCGCTACTACATTGACGGGATCACCGAGCACGGTGAGCTCGCGATAGATCTCGGAGCCCAGTTCACAGGCGACTATCTCGCCTGTATTGAGGCCGATGCCCATGAATATCTCGGGCAGGTCGAGTTCGCAGCCGTAGGCATTGATCGCGTCCATTGCCAGCTGCATGTCGATGGCGCAGGACAACATGCGGTAAGCGGCATCGTCGTCCTGCTGCAGATCGAACAGGGCCAGTACCGAGTCACCCATGAACTTGTCGATGCGCCCACCATGGCGATCGATGATGTAGGTCATCTCGGCGAAATAGTGATCCAGCAGGGGCAGTATGGCGAGTGTGGAGTACAGTTCAGTCAGCGCAGTGAAGCCGCGCAGGTCGGACATCAGGACACCAAAGCGACCGCTGAGTGGAGTCAGTTGCCTGCCGCACGCCTTGTTTGCGTTCAATGCCATGCTCCTTGTTGGTGGCACCATCTTAGCCCCTTCCCGACTGTTTTGCCGATGGGTTTGGCGTGTACTGGGTCACATTCGCCAAAGCTGTGTCACTTTGCTCTCCTGAAAAGGGCCAAACAACCGGTCCGGAGTCCGCAGCCCATTTGGACTTTACCTTGCTGGGCAAAATAGGGGAACATGCCCGGCCATGCGCCGGAGGCTACCACTGCCGGTGCATGGCAACAGCACTGTCTCAACACAAGCACTGACTGACCATAAATAAAAAGCTAGCAAGGGGATAATCACCAATGTGGCAACAAAATTACCTGCCGATAGAGAACAGCCTGTTTCTGTCAGCACTGCTGGCCGCTGTGCCCATTTTCGTGCTGCTCACGCTGATCGGCATCATGCGCAAGCCCGCCTGGGTCGCTGCGACTTCCGGTCTTGCCGCAGCAATGGTGGTTTCCATCCTGGTGTATGACATGCCCCTCGGCCTCGCGCTGAGCGCCACCACCTACGGCGCCGCTCAAGGTCTGTTTCCCATCGGCTGGATCGTCTATTGGGCTATCGTGATGTACCGCGTGACGCTGGATACCGGCAAGTTTGAGATCATCAAGGATTCCATCGGTGGCCTCACCGCCGATCGTCGCCTGCAGGCAATGCTGATCGCGTTTGCATTCGGGGCCTTCATTGAAGGCGCATCGGGCTTCGGAGCTCCAGTGGCAGTTGCTGCCGCCATGCTCGCTGGCCTCGGCTTCTCACCCTTCTTCGCAGCCGGTATCTGTTTGCTGGCGAATACGGCACCCGTTGCCTTCGGTTCCATCGGTATCCCCGTAGTTACACTGGCCAGCATCACGGGCCTCGATGAGCTGGAGCTGAGTGCCTGGGTTGGTCGCCTGTGTGCCCCGATCTCCATCTTCATTCCCGCCTACCTCATCATGGTGATGGGCGGCGTCAAGGCGCTCAAAGGCGTGATCCCCGCCGCTGCCGTCTGCGGCCTCAGCTTCGCTTCCGTGCAGTTTCTGGTATCGAACTACATCGGTCCACAGCTCACTGACATCCTTGCAGCAATGGCGTCCATCCTTGGCCTTGTCGCACTGTTCAAGGTGTGGCAGCCCAAAGACACCTTCGTGATGGCCGGCGATACACGCGGCAGCCTGGTCATGAAGAAGCACTCCGGCGCCGAAACGCTGCTGGCCTGGTCACCCTACATCCTGCTGGTGGTTTTCGTACTCGTCTGGGGAAGCTCCTGGGGCAAGGCGATCCTTGACCAGGTGAACATCGTGGTCGAGTGGCCTGGTCTGCATAATCAGGTCGTGCAGAGCACCCCTGCAGTGGCCACGCCCACTCCGTATGCCGCCATTTACCGCATCAACTGGCTGTCCGCCGCTGGCACGGCAGCAGGTCTTGCCGGTTTCGTCGCTTCGCTGATCCTTGGCATGAAGTTCAGGCAGTACGTCACCATCCTTGGCGATGTGCTCAAGCAGATGGCCTTTTCGCTGCTGACCATTGCGTCGGTGCTGGGCCTGGCATTGCTGATGAATTACTCCGGTTCCATCGTAACCATGGGCATGGCCTTCGCTGCCACGGGTTCGTTGTTCCCCTTCTTCAGCGCGATGCTGGGCTGGCTCGGCGTATTCCTCACGGGTTCCGACACCTCGGCGAACGCCTTGTTCGGCAACCTGCAAGTGGTTACGGCCAACCAGTTGGGCCTGGATCCCGCCATGATGGCCGCTGCCAACTCGGCTGGTGGCGTGATGGGCAAAATGATCAGCCTGCAGTCGCTGGCAGTGGCCGTGGCTGCTACCGGCATGTCGCGCTCGCAGGAGAGCGAACTGCTGCGCTTCACCTTCAAGCACAGTGTTTTCCTGGCGTCTTGCCTGGGTGTCCTGTCGATGATCTACGCCTACACGTTCTGAGTATCGCCGCTTTGAAAAAACGGACCTTCGGGTCCGTTTTTTTTGGCCTTGCGAGAGGTTTCTCGCGGAGACACATCTCCAGGCATAACCACGGCATCCCATACGCTCTGATCTTCGCGAGAGTCCTGCCACCAGCCAGTTCCATAAAGTTTGCATGACCTACGGCGCGGCCAGCGTGTATGCTTGCCGCAGATCAACGTACGAGGGAAAGCCATGTCCATCAACACCGTCATCACCCGTTCCACCCTGGCCGCCGCTGTCGCCCTGTGCGCCGCTCTGCCGGCCCAGGCACACCATGGCTTCGGCCTGTTCCAGCTCGACCAGCATGTCTCCTACACCGGTATTCTCACCAAGATGGAACTGGTCAACCCGCATTCCTACATGTATTTCGATGTAACCGACGCCGAAGGCAAACCAGTGCTCGAAGCCGACGGTTCGCCGTTCAGGATGCGCTGTGAAATGCGCGCCGCCACCCTGATCAGACGCAGTGGCTGGAATGCCGACATGTTCGTGGTGGGCTCCACGCTGGAACTGCAGGGCAACCCGCACCGGGATGACCCGCATGCCTGCTACGTCGAGAACTTCTCGATTGGCGATGCGCCGATGATCAACCGCAACGACCAGTTCTCGCAGGGCGAGGTGGATACCTCTCAGCGCGCTGCCCGCCTGCCCACCGGTGAACCCAATATCACTGGTGACTGGGCCGTGGAACAACTGGTGCTGACCGTGCCTCCCAGTGGTGGCAATGGCAGCATGGTACCGCGCAGCTTCCGCGACCGCTTCGCTGCCGGCGAGATCACCATCGAGGAAATCCGTGCCACGCAGCCGCCGCAGGTGCGTCCGGTGTACACCGAGGCCGGCCAGGCTTCCGCCAGCGCTTTCCGCAACAATTCGGCCGAAGACAACCCGCGCTATTCCTGCAAGCCGATCAGCATCATTGCCGACTGGACCTGGGATTGGCCGGTGAACCGCATCACGCAGACCACAACGCCGGAAGGCGAGAAAGTCATCGATATCGACTATGGCCTGTACGGCTGGAACCGCCGCATCCACATGGAGCAATACAGCCATCCCGAAAACATCACGCCGAGCTACGCTGGTCACTCGATCGGTCACTGGGAAGGCGACACGCTGGTGGTAGACACCATCGGCTTCGAGCCTGGCCTGCTGCAGGCGCCCACGCGCCACAGCGACCAGCTGCACGTAGTCGAGCGCTTCAGCTTCGATCAGGCCACCATGTCGATCAAGCGTGAGTACACGGCGACTGATCCGGTGAATCTGGCAGAGCCTTACTCCAGCTACGAAGTATCACTGTTGTCCGAGACTCCCTTCACGAAGGAAACGTGCGTTGAGTTGACGCCGGAGTTCGAGGCTGCTGCGCAGTAATGCAGGCTCTTGCAGTACCCGAAAGGCGGACCTTGGGTCCGCCTTTTTTTTCGGTTCTTCGCAGAATCCGGGGGTGACTCTGATTGACAGCTTGGCCTGGCCTTACTGGGCAGCATGGCTTCTTTGGTGTCAGAGAATGACGTCCACGAGCTGGCGCGCAGCGACAGGCGCGCCCCCGCAGCCAGCCACGGCCCGGCACCCGAGCACCACAGCCGACGCAGAATAGCCCAGCAACAGCCCAGCGCTGAATGCCGAAGCAAGCAGCATCACCAAAGCGCAGAAGCGAAGCATCAAGCACTATCGCCCCAAAGAATGCGATGAACCTTACTTTGGGGGGTTGGAAAGTGTTCAGACCTTCAGCGAGAACGGTGTGAAGTCCGTGTGCTTGTCGTAGTGGTCTTCGTGCTCCACGCGCTTCAACGTGTTGACGACAAGGTAGGTCACCGGCGTCATCACCACTTCCACCATGAGCTTGAAGCCCCAGTTGAAGGCAATGACCGCCAGGAGCGTATCAAAGGTCCAGATGCCGGCGAAGGCGATCGGATAGAACAGCAGGCTGTCCACGCCCTGGCCCAGTGCGGTGGAGCCAATGGTGCGTGTCCACAGCCACTTGCCCTGCGTCCACACCTTCATCTTCGCCATCACGAAGGAATTCACGAAGTCACCGACACAGAACGCCACCATGGAACCGACCACGATGCGCCAGGTGTTGCCGAACAGGGTTTCAGCTGCAGGTTGCACCAGAGCATTGAAAGGCTCGTCCGGCGAAGGTGGCAAGTGCACGATCACCCAGGCCATCAGTGATGCGAACAGCATGGCGCCAAAACCGGCCCAGATAACCTTGCGGGCACGCGCGTAGCCGTATACCTCCGTCAGTACGTCGCCGAAGATGTAACCCAGCGGGAAGAACAGGTTGCCTGCGCCGAAGCTGAGGTTGTCGCCCAGCAACGGCAAGGTGAAGGGGAACTCGATGTAGCCCACCTTGGCCGGAGCGATCAGGTTCGCGCACAGCAGCACGCTCACGAAGCCGGCCATCAGGAAGTCGTAGTAGCGGTACTGGTGCGTGCCGGGCAGGTGCATGGTCAGGTGGTCTCATTGAAGAGTGATTGGATACTTGCGTCCAATTGCGGCAACTCGTCGATCCGCAGGTGGAAGTGGCGTTGCAACACCTCGCGCAGTTCCGCGGGTGTTGCCAACTCGGTAACGACGGATGGCTGCTGCAGCAGGTGATGGGTGTAGCGCCGGTCCAGCAGCCCGTGGCGGCCACCTGCGTCGGGACGGCTGGCGATCAGCTGCTTGACGAAACGGGAGTCAGGATGGGTCGAGACATACCAGTTGGCGGTTTCGTAGTCGGGTGGCAGCCAGGGGTCGAGACTGACGCGATACAGCGTCTGCCACTCGTCCCTCAGCCTGGCCTCCACCGTGTAATAGCCCCGTTCTTCCTGCACCCGGAAAACTTCGTGTGGCGTCTGCTGCAACTTGCCGGTTTGCAGGGTCAGTGGCGCTGTTATTGTCAGGCCACCGAAGCCCACGTCGGCGATCCAGCGGGTGTCATCAAGTGTCACCAGCAAGGCCATGTGCGTACGCGGCAGTACTACGTCCGCTGGCAGCATCCAGAGTACGCGAGCCGACAAACCCTGCACCGTGAAGCCAAGTGCCTGAAGGACGCGCTGGAACAGTTGATTGTGTTCGAAGCAATAGCCGCCACGCCCGGCGTGCACCAGCTTGCGGAATACCGCATCCGGCTGCAGCACCACGGGTCGAGCCTGCCAGCTGTCGAGGTTCTCGAAAGGAATATGCTGCGGATGCAGGGCATGCAACAGGCGCAAGGTGGTCTCGTCATGGCGCGGCGTTCCGCTGAAACCAATACGCGCAAGGTAGTGCTGCAGGTCGTTGTCGTTCAATTGCATGACGGTCATGGGCAGGGCCAGGGTTTCGCTACACTGCAACATCGGCGTGCGGCGTGCAAGCGTGCAGGTTCTGCAGGTACGCTTCCGCATGCTGCAGCAGGGCCTGGCGTTCGGCTTCGGGCCGCTTCCCGAAACTGCGTACCAGCAACGCCAGTCGTGGATTGCGCTGCAGACGCTCCGCGTGCCGGTGGATGAAGCGCCAGAACAGGGCATCCCAGGTCTCGCACCAGGCACCCTTGCGGAAGTCACTCATCTTCAGCACATAGTTGCTGCCGCAAATATAGGGTTTGCTGGCCATCAATCCGCCATCGGCGAACTGGCTCATGCCGTACACGTTCGGCACCATGACCCAGTCATACGCATCGACAAACAACTCCATGAACCACTGGTACACGCCGTCGGGATGGCACTCGCACAGCAGCATGAAGCTGCCCAGGATCATCAGGCGCTCTATGTGATGGCAATAGCCGTTTTGCAGCACCTTCCGTATCACGATGTCGACTGGTTCGATGCCGGTACTGGCGTCATAGAAAGCGCGTGGCAACGGCCGGGTAAAGCCCCAGTGGTTCGCGCGGCGCTGCTGACGGCCGTGGTGCAGGTAGAGGCCACGCACAAACTCGCGCCAGCCGACCAACTGACGGACGAAACCTTCTGTATCATTCAATGGCACACGCAGCGCCCGCGCAAACGCCAGGGTTTTCTGCAGTACAGTGTCAGGCAGCAACAGGCCATTGTTCAGCATGGGAGTCAGCACACTGTGCTGCAGTACTGCAGCCTCACCTACGATGGCATCTTCCCAGGTACCAAAGCCGGCAAAGCGTTGCTGCAGGAAATCATCAAGCCAGGCTTCTGCCTGTGCATGTGTTGCGGGGTAGTGCAGGGCGCCTTCGAGTGAACCGGGCGCCTTCGGAAAGCGCTCCTGCACCCATTGCGTCGCTTCGGCATGCCAGGGTGTAGCAGCGGCATGCGGGACTGGCGGTGGCAGGCGTCGCTTCGGCCAGGGCTTGCGATTATCGGCGTCGAAGCTCCACTGTCCACCCAGCGGTTTGCCCTCGGCATCCAGCAGCAGGCCCAGGCGTTTGCGCTGCCACGCATAGAAGTTGTTGTGCAGGTATTTGCGGCGCGCAGCGCTGAACTGCGTGGCGAGGCTGTTGCTGTCGGTGAGGAACTGCGGGCTGGCATGCCACACGAGAGCAAGGCCGGTGGCCGCCGCAGCCTGTTCGAGCCGTCGCTGCAGCCAGTCGTCGCAGACCTCCGTGACATGCAATGCCCTGATCCCGTCCGCCGCCAGTGCCGGGAGCAGCTGACGCACGTCGGCGAGTGGGTCGTGGCACTCCAGATAACGGGTGTGCCAGCCCAGTTGCTGCAGATGGCTCTGGTAATAGCGCAGGCCCGCGCGTTGCAGCAGCAATTTCTGCCTGTGGAATGGCAGCAGCGTGAAGAACAGCGGTTCCTCTACCAGCAGGGCATTGTCACAGTCAGGGACAACCGGCGGCGTTGCGAACAACTGGTGCGGGAAAACGAGCAGCACTTCATGCATGGGCTGGCTTCCGTTGACGCCGGCAACGCTCGCTGCAATAGCGCACTGCGTCCCAGCTCAATTGCCACTTGCGCCGCCAGCGGAAGGGTCGCAGGCAGACAGCGCAGGTCTTCTCCGGCAGATCGGCCTTTTTCATCGCAGCATCCAGCATATGGGCCTGTTGTTACGCAGGCAGTGCCGTGCGGGTTCACTGCGGCAGCAGCACCCTGTTCCGGGTGATCGCCTGATGGCCGGAAATCGGGTTAAATACCGGTTCATTGCAGGCTTCCTGTCTCTCAATCCGGTCATACTCATGGCAGTAGTCAACAAAGGTCCAGCCCTTACCCTCGTTGCTCTCGTGCTTGCGCTTGCGGCACAGTCCAGTGTGGCGCAGCAGTCATTCCTGATCGATGCGGGCCCCTGTATCAATCTGGCGACCGCAGTCGAGCGTCTCGTCTGCTTTGAACAGCAGGTGCGCGAGGCGCAGGAACTGCAGGGGGTCGCACCGGCCCTGGTAACGCGTCCTGCACCCGCGCAGCCGGAGGCTCCCCAGGCAACCTCGCCCCAGCCAACCACATCGCGGCAGGCTGGGGTCCCGCAGGCTGTGCCTGTGCCGTCCTCGCAGGCTGTTCCTGACCTGGCAGCTGCACCCGCGGGAGAAGCAGCGTTTGGCCTGCCGGAAGAGCAGGACCAGAATGCGGTCCCGGAGGAGCTGCTGGGTACCATTGCTGCGGTCCGGCAGTTCGCGCCGAATCAGGTTACCGTCACGTTGACCAATGGCCAGGTCTGGCGCCAGAAAGTCTCTGAACGCTACCCTCTCAAGGAAGGCCAGAACGTGCGCATCTACGCCACGCGCTGGGGCAGCGACTTCCGCATGACGGTGCCGGGGATCGGTCGCTTCATCCAGGTGGAACGCGTCAAGTAAGGCTTCAGGCGGCCTTGCTTACGGCTTGCGGTTGCTCCTGCTTCATCAGGAACTCGAAAGCGCCAAGCGCTGCGTTGGCGCCACCGCCCATCGCAATGATGATCTGCTTGTACGGTGAGGCCGTCACGTCACCTGCGGCATAAAGCCCGGGCATCGAAGTTTCGCCCTTTGCATTGACCAGTACCTCGCCGATGCGGTTCAGTTCCGCCACACCTTTCAGCGGATCGCTGTTGGGTACCAGACCGATCTGCACGAACACGCCCGCCAGCTCTACCGTGTATTCCGCCTTGCTGCTGCGATCCATGTAGCTGAGTGCCGTAACCTTGCTGCCATCACCGCTGATGGCCGTAGTCTGCGCCTCGGTCACGATGGTGACGTTGGACAGGCTGCGGGCTTTGCGTACCAGGACTTCGTCAGCGCGCAAGGCAGCGGCGAATTCCAGCACGGTGACGTGCTCCACGATGCCCGCGAGATCGATGGCAGCTTCGATACCGGAGTTGCCGCCGCCGATCACGGCGACACGCTTGCCCTTGAACAAGGGTCCGTCACAGTGCGGGCAATAGGCTACGCCGCGGCCCTTGTATTCGGCTTCGCCCGGAACGTTGACCTGGCGCCAGCGCGCACCGGTGGAGTACACGATGCTGCGCGCCTTCAGCGCGGCACCGGATTCCAGCTCCACGCGGAACAGTCCGTCGGTATCGCGCGGACTGACACGTTTAACCCGTTGTGCCTGCATTAAGTCGACGGGGTAGCTCTTTACATGTTCCTCCAGCCCGGCCACGAGGCGCGGGCCTTCGGTAGACTTCACCGAGATGAAATTCTCGATACCCATGGTGTCCAGCACCTGCCCACCAAAGTTTTCCGACACGATACCCGTGGTGAGGCCCTTGCGAGCGGCGTAGATCGCTGCCGACGCCCCAGCCGGTCCGCCACCAACGATCAGCATGTCGAAGGCCGGCTTGTCGTTCAGTGCAGCGCTGGCGCGCAGGGCACCCTTGGCGTCGAGCTTGCGCAGGATGTCTTCCACGCTTATACGACCTTGCGAGAACTGCCTGCCGTTCAGGTACACGGTGGGCACTGCCAGAATGTTGCGTGCGGTGATTTCGTCCTGGAACAGCGCACCGTCGATCATCACGGTGCGGATCGCCGGGTTCAATGCGGCCATTGTGTTCAGCGCCTGCACTACGTCGGGACAGGTCTGACAGCTCAGGCTGACGTAGACTTCGAACAGGTATTCCGCCTGAAGGTCCTTGATCTGTTGCTGCACTTCCACATCGAGCTTGGGTGTATGTCCGCCGCTGTGCAGCAGCGCCAACACCAACGATGTGAACTCATGGCCGTTTGGCACGCCGGCAAAACTCACGGAAGTATGGCGTTCCGAGCGCAGCTCCAGAGTGGGAGCACGTGCCGCCTTGCCGGGGCTAAGGTCGAGGGCAAGCTTGTCTGACAGCGTGGCCAGCTGGCCCGCGAGGTCGGCCAGCTCGTGGCTGGCGGCACTCTCGTCGAGCGTCAGCTGCAGTTCCACTGTGCCGGGGATGTTGGCGAGCAGGGCTTGCAGCTGGTCTTTCAGTTCTTGGCTGAGCATGGTGGTCTCCTTGTGGGATATGGCTGCCCTGGAGGCGGGCGGGCGCGGTGGCCCGCTCCTGCGGGTGCGGTGTTGCGCGATACCGGGGCAGACGTGGGGCCCGCCCCGGCGATCTTTTGCGCTCAGATCTTGCCGACGAGGTCCAGTGACGGCTTCAGGGTCTTGGCGCCGGGCTTCCAGGAAGCGGGGCACACTTCGCCATCGTGTTCGGCTACATATTGGGCTGCCTGGACCTTGCGCAGAAGTTCGGCGGCGGAGCGACCGATGCCGAGATCGTGGACTTCCAGGACCTTAATCTGGCCTTCTGGGTTGATGACGAAGGTGCCGCGCAGCGCCAGGCCCTCTTCTTCGATCATCACGCCGAAGTTGCGTGAGATTCGGCCGGTCGGATCGGCCACCATCGGGAAGTGGATCTTCTTGATGGCGGGTGAATGGTCGTGCCAGGCCTTGTGCGTGAAGTGCGTGTCGGTCGATACCGAGTAGATCTCGACCCCGAGCTTCTTGAATTCCTCGTAGTGGTCAGCGAGGTCTTCGAGCTCCGTCGGGCACACGAAGGTGAAGTCGGCAGGGTAGAAGAACATCACGCTCCACTTGCCCTTGAGGTTGGCTTCAGTCACGGGCACGTCCTTGCCGTTGTGGAAGGCGGTGGCTTTGAAGGGCTGTACTTGCGTATTGATGAGGGAAGACATGGTCGGGCTCCTTGGGTTGTGGGTGACTACGGAGCGCATGGTAGGCGGGCAGGTACCGATCAAAAAAATTGGTTGATCTGATCAATTCAATAGAAGTTGACTATTGTTATGACCGAAGGCGGGAGGAGTTCGGACAGCGGGCGTCTGCCCGCAACAGGCTGGAGCACGGTCGGGGCCGGAAGGCTGGAAAGAAAGGGAGGCCGCTGGCAGGGGCCTCCCGATGTCGTGGTCTCAGGCCTTGAAGCGCTTGCGTACCTTGATATTGACCACCTCGACGAAGATCGAGAAAGCCATGGCAAAGTAGATGTAGCCCTTGGGTACGTGCACATCGAAGCTTTCCACCATCAGCATGAAGCCGATCAACAGCAGGAAGGACAACGCCAGCACCTTCAAGGTGGGGTGCTTGTCGATGAACTTGCCGATAGGTCCGGCCGAAAACAGCATCACCAGCACCGAGATGATGATGGCGATGCACATGATGGCCAGTTCGTCGACCAGGCCAACGGCCGTGATCACCGAATCCAGCGAGAACACGATGTCGAGGATACCGATCTGGATAATGGTGGAGAGCATGTTGCTGGCAGCTTTGGCCTTGATATCCTCACTGGCCGACGGATCATGCTCGACCAGGGCATGCATCTCATGCGTGGATTTGCCAAGCAGGAACAGGCCACCAAGCAGCAATACGATGTCGCGTCCGGAAATTTCCTCGCCGAACACCGTGAACATCGGCTCGGTGAGCCCGATGATCCAGCTGAGACTGAACAGCAGCGCGATGCGGGTGACGAGTGCAAAGCCGATGCCCATGCGGCGCGCGCGGTCGCGCTGGTGGTGCGGCAGGCGACCCACCAGGATCGAGATGAAGATGATGTTGTCGATACCCAGCACGATCTCGAGGGCGACAAGGGTGCCCAGGGCGATCCAGGCTTCGGGGCTGTTCAGCCATTCAAACATGTGATTTCTCTCATTCGGTGTTGCTGCAGTCGCTGTCGCGGCAGCAGGTGTCGCGGTTGCGCATGATCCGGCAGCTACGGCCGTATTTCAATGCGCGTCGGGCATTAATTGCGGTTGTCGTGTTCCTGGCACAGCTGCAGCCAATGGCGGATGGCGGCACTGCGGTACTTCTGCTTGTGGATGATCAGGTAGAAGCTGCGGCGGAAATCCCGTCCACGGGCCTTCAGCGCCACCAGTTCGCCGCGCGCCACCGCGTCCTTCACCAGCAGTTGCGACAGGCAGCCCAGCCCCATCCCGGTGCGCACGGCCTGCAGGATGGCTTCCGCGGCCTGCAGCTCCAGCTCGATGCGCAATTGCGGCAGCAAGTCGTGCAGCACACGGTCAAAGGTCTGCCGCGTGCCGGAGCCGCCCTCGCGCAGGATCCAGCGTGCCTGCAGCAGGTCCTGGCGCGTGAGGCTGTCCTTGCCGGCCAAAGGGTGGTCGGGACTGCAGAAGATCACCAGTTCATCCTCGCGCCACGGTGTGATCTCGAGCGCCGGGTTGTTGATCTCGCCTTCGATCAGTCCCAGGTCCAGTTCGAAACTGGCGACCATGCTACTGATGCGCCCGGTATTGGCCATTTCCACGCTGACCTGGCTCTGCGGGTAGCGCTGACGGTACTGGCCGATCAAGGGCACGCACAGCGCGTTGCCGATGCTGAAAGTGGTGCCGATCTTGAGCGTTCCGCTTTCCTCATGCGTACTGAGGCTACCTTCCAGCTCCGCGGCGCGTGACAGCAGTTCCTCCGCCCGTGGCAGCAGCAGGCGGCCAAAGTCATTCAGCTGCAGGCGCTTGCCGATGCGGTCGAACAGCTGCACGTCGAACTGGTGTTCCAGCTCGCGCAGCGAATCGCTGGCGGCGGACTGCGACATGGCGAGGTCCAGCGCGGCGCGACTGATATTCTCGTAGCGCGCCGTGGCCAGGAAGACCTCGAGCTGGCGCAGGGTGAATTTCATATCGGCTTGCTCGTTATTGATAACAGGTATAAACGATTATACCTGTTAAGAGGGCCAGCACTACAATGCCGCCACACCGCAATCCTCAGGACTATCACCCGGATTTTTCACCATGAGCAGCAAGTACCAGCATGAAACCGTGACAAGCGTGCACCATTGGAATGACAC
This sequence comes from Pseudohongiellaceae bacterium, assembly GCA_044338855.1. GTDB lineage: Bacteria > Pseudomonadota > Gammaproteobacteria > Pseudomonadales > Pseudohongiellaceae > CAILUG01. The sequence continues at coordinate 41,436 of JBIIWP010000007.1, forward strand.
CCTGTTCAGCTTTACCACCACGCGTGACCCGGGTTTCCGCTACAAGAACGGGTTCTTCACCATGATCGGTCTGGAGGTGGAAGAAAAGCCTCTGGTGCGCGCCTACAGCATGGTCAGCGCCAATTACGAAGAGCAGCTGGAGTTTTTCAGCATCAAGGTGCAGGACGGCGCCCTGACCTCGCGCCTGCAGCATCTGCAGGTGGGAGACCGCATACTCGTGGGAGCCAAGCCCACCGGTACCCTGGTGGCCGAAAACCTGCTGGCCGGCCGCCACCTGTACCTGCTGGGCACCGGCACGGGCCTGGCCCCGTTCATGAGCATCATCAAGGACCCCGAAGTGTATGAACAGTACGAGAAAGTGGTGCTGGTGCACGGCGTACGCTACATCAGCGAGCTGGCCTACCAGGACTACATCACCCAGGAACTGCCGCAGAACGACTTCTTCGGCGAGGTGATCCGCGACAAGCTGCTGTACTACCCCACGGTGACGCGCGAGCCGTATCGCTACAACGGCCGCATCACGGATTTGCTGCTGAGCGGCAAGATCCAGAAGGACCTGGGCCTGCCCGCGCTGAGTACCGACAACGACCGATTCATGCTGTGCGGCAGTCCTTCGATGCTGAAGGATACCTGCGGGATCCTCAAGGAAATGGGCTTCGCCGAGGCACGCAACAGCAACCAGGGCCACTACGTGGTCGAAAGGGCGTTCGTCGAGTAAGATACCGCCGGTCCAACATTCAAGGAGTTCCCATGTCGCTTTCCATGCATTCGTCGTCCGTTCCCGTGTTCAAGCATTTCCTCACCAGCCTTTCCACCATCCTCAAGAAGGGTGCTGAATTTGCGGTAGAGAAGAAAATCGATGAGAAGGTGCTGACGCAGGCGCGCCTTTACCCCGACATGTTCCCGCTGGCGCGTCAGGTGCAGATCGCCTGTGACGTAGCCAAGGGTTGTGCCGGCCGCCTCGCGGGCATGGATTTGCCGAAATATGATGACAACGAAGTGACCTTCGAAGAATTGCAGGCGCGCATCGCCAAGACGATTGCGTTCATCGAGAGCATTCCGGCTGACAAGATCGACGGCACCGAGCAGAAGCAGATCAAAATCCAGGCTGGTCCGCTTGAACTGGAGTTCATCGGTGACTTCTTCCTGCGTCATTGGGCGCTGCCAAACGTGTACTTCCATGTAACCACCGCCTACAACATCCTGCGCCACAATGGCGTGGCAGTGGGTAAGATGGATTTCCTCGGCTGAGTAGCGGGTCCGGCAGTTAGCAAACGGCTCCTGTGGGGGCCGTTTTTTTTGCTCGCGGGGATTTTTTTGGCTCTTCTCCCGATTTCGGGAGGTAGAGATTCACGCGGGCGCTGGCTGTGGTGCTGGGGCTTTGTTGGGTTATGCGATGTCGGCTGTGGTGCTGGGGTGCCGGGCCGCGGCGGCCCGCCCCTACGCGAACATCTCCAGCAAGACGATCAGCACTGGTATCCACACCAGTCCTGCAATGATGGACAGCGACACCGCGCTGGAACCCAGGTCTGTGTCCAGTTTCGCCATCGAGCAGAGTGTCACTGCGTTGAACCCGATCGGCGCGCCGGCACACAGCGCCACTACTTTGAACGTGGTGCCGTCCAGCCCCGCCAGCGTGGCGAGCAATACCCCGCAGACCAGGCCAAAGACCATACGAATGCCGATCGTCCACAGCGCCAGATCCAGCTTCGCCAGTTTCAATGAGGTGATGATGCCCAGTGCGATCAGGATCAGCGGGCCCGTCATCTGGCCCAGGGGGGTGGCGATGGCAGTGACCCGCTCCGGCAGCGGCGTGCGCGTCAGCGCCAGCAGCACCGAGATGACCAGCGACCATACCAATGGCGACTTCAGGATGCGCAGCAGCATGCCCCAGCCCTTCTGCTCCTCACCGCCGTAGCGGAAGGCCAGTGCATAGACGAAGGTCGCCATCATGATGGCGTTGCCGAAGTCCCACAGGATGGCATCAGCGAAACCAGCCTGCCCGTACACAGCCAGCGTGAAGGGAAACATGAAACTGTTGTTGACGATGGTGGTGCCCACCAGCAGCGTGCCAGTGGTCTTGCGGTCCAGTTGCTTCCATCTCGCCACCAGCAGCGTCAGTGCAAAGCAGCCGAGGTTCACGCCGATGTTCAGGAAGGGCAGCACGGCCTTGTCGCCCGTGAACTCGATGGCGGATACCGAGGTAAGGATCAGCAGCGGCAAGCACACGAAGAACACGAAGCGCAGCAGGAAATCGCCGTGCTGGCGTTCCGCGATGCCGGCGCGGCGTACCAGGATGCCCAGCGCGAAATAGACGAAGATCGGCAGCAGTTGCGAGAGGGTGGCCAGCATGTATTGCTTCCTTCCAGGTCAGAGAACGATGGGAATGGCGCGGCACAACTCGCGCAAATCGAGATTCACGGGTTGGCGACACGCTGCATGCAGGAAGCAGGTCTGCTCGCTCATGTCGAGAACGCGCTGGGCATCGGCTTGTTCCAGCGCCGCCTGCAGGAAAAGGTGCGTGACCACCGGCTGCATGCGCGGTGACTGACCATCGCGAGCGGGAAGGAAGCAGCTGTCCTGCACCAGCTCGAAGGATTCGAGCGGCCACTTGCGGATGGTGGTATAGCGCCCTACCTGCGTGAGAAAGCAGAACGCGATACCGGCTGACAGATAGCTTAGTCCATCAGGTGCCAGAGTACTGCCCATGGCATCCGCCAGAAAACGGAAACGGCTGCCGATGGGCTGGAACAGGTCCACACTGATTTCCTGCAAGCCGTCTTCCCGCAGCACACAGGTCCCCTGCATGTGCAGTTCGCGCTGCTGGTTTTCCTGCAGGCTGCTGGCGACACCGCCGCTCACACCTTCATGCAGCCCGGCGCTGGCAACCTTGATGACGAGGTCAGATGCCGTGGGCTGCAACAGGTTCGGGGCCAGTGTATCGAAGCCGGCCGGGCAGGGCGGCACTGATTCAATGGTGGATTCCACTCGCTGGGTCGGCAGGCGTTCCCCATTCAGTGTCAGGGAAAATTCGTTGATGCAGACACCCCCCAGCAACGCCGCCACCGGTGCCTGTGCTACGGCTTCCTGTAACAGTGATTGCAGCTGTGAAGCCGGCGCCGGACTGTCTACTACCAGTTGCAGCGACACCGGCAGTGCGCTGCCGGTCATCGTGCCTGCCAGCGCGGAGCCGGCCATGGCGTAACTGTTGTCCTGCAGCAGTTTCAGGTTGCGGAAGCTGATGCCGTGCTCACGCAACAAACGCACGAGTTCCGTCATGTAGCAGGACACCATGCCGGCACAGAAATACCCTAGTGGGAAGGGGGCCAGGTCAGTGCCTTTCAGGTAGGGGCCCTCGTCGCAGACGAAGCGCCACGCGGTGCCAGTGCCTCCGCATGCCACCACGGCCTCCTTCTGCATGCCTTCGAGTGCGCGCGCCGTGGTGCGCAGACTCAAGGCCAGCGGGTCTTCAGGGCAGGGCGGGGCGCGGAACGCTGCAGGCAGTTCGGCTACTGCAAACGCCAGTGTGTAGGGGGAAGCCTGTATCGATGGCATGCACGTATCCTGCTTGTCGGTGGAGCAGGCATTGTAGTGACAAGCCCGGCCCTCGCACAGGCTTGCCGTCGTCTTTATGGCAGGTTCCGGGCCCCTTCGGTAGTATGCGGTCCACCATGCAAACTCCCGGGGCTTCATACATGAATCGCACTTTCGCTGGCAACAGCGTCAACCGCAGGGCTTTCCTGCAGGGTTCGGGCAGCCTTGCTGCCGGACTCGTCATCGGCTTCCACATCCAGCCGAAGTCCGCGCTGGCGCAGGCACCGGTTGCTGCGAACTATCCTCCCAATGCCTTCGTGCGCATCGGGACCGACAGCACGGTGACCGTGGTGTCGAAGCACACCGAGATGGGGCAGGGCATCTACACAGGTCTTGCCACCATCCTCGCCGAGGAACTCGATGCCGACTGGTCGCAGGTGCGCACCGAGTCCGCTCCGGTCGATGCGCAGGTCTATGCGCACCTGATGCTGGGCGTGCAGGGTACCGGCGGTTCGATGAGTATTCCCAATGCCTGGATGCAGTACCGCCAGGTGGGCGCCACGGCTCGAGCGCTGCTGGTGCAGGCGGCAGCCGCGGCGTGGTCGGTACCAGCCAGCGAGATCAGCGTGAGCAAGGGTGTGCTTGGCCACGCCTCCGGCAAGAGTGGCAGCTTCGGCGAATTCTCTACAGCGGCTGCGGCGCTGGAAGCACCGCAGAACGTGCCGCTGAAGAATCCGCAGGACTTCACCTTGATAGGCACACGCGTCCCCAAAGTGGACACGCTCGACAAGGTCACTGGCAAAGCCATGTACACCATCGATGTGCAGCGCCCCGGGATGCTGACAGCCGTGGTGGCGCATGCACCGAAGTTCGGCGCCACTTTGAAGTCCTTCGATGCGAGCGCAGCACTGAAGGTGCCCGGCGTAGTGGAGGTGGTGCAGATCCCGCGCGGCGTTGCGGTCCTGGCGCAGAATACCTGGGCGGCACTGCGCGCTCGCGATCTGCTTGTCACCGAATGGGATGAGAGCAACGCCGAGCAGCGTGGTACCGATGAGATCATCAACGACTTCACCGCCCTGCTGGCACAGCCCGGCGCCCCCGTGCAGGACGAAGGTGACAGCACTGCCGCGCTGGCGCAGGCCACGCAGACTTTCGAAGCCACCTATGTGTTTCCCTTCCTCGCCCATGCCTGCATGGAACCGGTGAACTGCAGCATCGAATTCGACGGCGAACGCGCCGTGCTGCGCTCTGGCACCCAGATGCAGTCGGTGGAACAGCAGCGCGTGGCCGACGTGCTCGGCATCCCCTTGCAGAACGTCAGTGTTGAAACGCTGTACGCCGGTGGTGGCTTCGGTCGCCGCGGCAACTTCGTCAACGATATGGAAGTGGAGACCGCCAGCATCGTGAAGGCCACCGGGGGTCGCTATCCCGTCAAACTGCAGTACACGCGCGAGGATGACATGGCTGCCGGTTTCTACCGCCCGCTGTTCGTGCATCGTCTGCGCGGCGGCATCGACGCCGACGGCAATATCGTGGCCTGGGAGAATCGTCTTGCCGGCCAATCCTTTGCCGATGGCACCATGTTCAGCTTCCTCGTGCAGAACGGCGTGGACCAGTTGGCAGTAGAAGGTGCCGGCGAACTGCCGTACCACATGCCCAACATCAAAGTGGACTACCACATGACCAGGAGCGGCGTGCCCACGCTGGCCTGGCGCTCCGTGGGTCACACGCACACTGCCTTCTCCAAGGAAACCTTTCTGGACGAGTTGCTGGTCGCTGCCGGCAAGGACCCTGTCGAAGCGCGCCTCGCGCTGATGCAGGATGAACGCGGCAAGGCCGTAATTCGCGCCGCAGCCGAAAAGTTCGGCTGGGGCAAGCAGTTGCCGCCGGGTCGTGCGGCGGGTTTCGCGTACACCGAATCCTTCGGTGGACGCGTGGCGCAGATTGCCGAGGTGTCGCTGGACAGCGATGGCCGCATCAAGGTCGAGCACGTCACCTGCGCCGTGGATTGCGGCATGGCGATCAACCCGCACATCATCGAAGCGCAGGCCGAAAGCGCCATCATGTTCGGCATGAGCGCCGCGCTGTACGGCGAGATCCGCATGGAGGCCGGCAAGGTCGTCACCAGCAATTTCCATAACTATCCCGTGGTGCGCATGCACCAGGCGCCGCAGATCGACGTACTGATCATGCCATCCACCGTTGATCCCACCGGCATTGGTGAGCCCGCGACCCCCGTGATCGGTCCTGCCATTGCCAATGCTTATGCCAAACTTACCGGCAAGCGCCTGCGCCGCCTGCCCTTCGAACAAGCGGAGCTCAGCTGATGCACAATCCCAATGACATTGCACTGATTACCCAACTGGTGGTGCGCGAGCGCGACAGCCGCGATATGGGGTTCTGGAACCGGATGCTGGAATGCTTTCATCCCGATGCGCTCATCGACATCAGCTGGATACGCGGCGATGCCAAGGCTTTCGTGGAAGGCTCGAAAGACATGGCGGCGCGCGGCATGAAAGCCACGCATCGGCTGGGGCCCATTCTGGTGACACAGAATGGTGATCGCGCCATCGCGACCCTGGGAGGGATCATCGACATTCCCACGGAGCTCGATGGCAGACAGTTCACCCTCAGTGCTTACGGGCAGTTCCTGTACAGCGTGGAGCGACGCGGGGGGGAATGGAAGCTGCTGAGTTTCGAGGCGATCTATCAGCGCGACGAACTGACGCCCGTGATGATGGGAGACACCGTATTGATGCCGCCGGAGCTGTTCCAGCGCTTTCGTCCTTCCTATCGCAACCTTTCGTGGAGCCTGCACCTGAAAGGTTACGAGGTGAACATGGGGCTGCCGGGCACGGATCGTCCCGACACAGTGCGCGCGATCTATCAGCGGCTGTATCGCTGGGTGGGCTTGCCGGTTCCGGATTGAACAGGCGGCAGGACGGGCAAGCGCGGGGGCCCGCCCCTACAGGACGCGGTAATAGGTGAATTCGGAGCGGTCGGGATTGGTGAGGCGCTCGCCGGTGCCAATGATCATCGTGCGGCTCATCCATTCGTATTTGCCGAAGGGCGCTTCGAAGAAGGGCGTGAAACGGAAATACAACTTCGTCTGCTCCGGATTGGCGGGATCGGGGCTGCGGTGCAGGTAGCCGCGGTTGTTGATGTAGATCCACACATCGTCGTGCGTCTTCAGCATGTAATGAGTGTTGACCTTGATGCCCGCCGCCATGTCCTTGAAGATCGCGTAGTCGGCGCCGGAGTAGGGCACCACTTCGCCCTGCAGCAGCGGTCCGCGGATTTCACCCATTGCTGGCGGCACATAACCCTTGCCGCCACGCGGTCCCTCGAAGTCGATGCGTTCGGCGAAATGCATGGTGATCGAGAATGCGTATTCGAGCCGGATCTGCGGGATGTCGGGCGTGGCCATGGACGGGTCCTGTTCTTGAGGTACTTTCAGAAGACTCGGGTCGAGTATATACACGGACTTCAGCGCGCATCAAATTATAGGGGCGGACCGCCGTGTCCGCCCGTGGTCTGATTGCCTCGATCCGCGGGCGGGCACGGGGGCCCGCCGCTACGAGATTCAGAGCAGAGGGCGGGGAAATAGTCCTTGTGCCAACAACATATTGCTCTATACTGCGCGCCCTTTGCCGTTAGAATCCCCCCATGACCACCCCCGATACCATCACTTTCGCCGAACTTGGCCTCAGTCCCGCCATTCTCAAGGCGCTCGACGAGGTGGGTTACGAACGCCCGACGCCCATTCAGGCGCGCACCATTCCACTGGTCCTGCAGGGCCGCGACGTGCTGGGCCAGGCCCAGACCGGTACCGGCAAGACCGCTGCTTTCGCACTGCCGCTGCTGTCCAACATCGACCTGAAGCAGACCCTTCCCCAAGTACTGGTGCTGACCCCCACGCGTGAGCTGGCCATCCAGGTGGCCGAAGCGTTCCAGACCTACTCGCAGAACCTGAAGGGCTTTCATGTCCTGCCGGTGTACGGCGGTGCCGATTTCCGCGGCCAGCTGGCTGGTCTGCGGCGCGGCTGCCATGTGGTGGTAGGCACGCCCGGTCGCGTGATGGACCACATGCGTCGCAGCACGCTGGATCTGTCGGGTCTCAAAGCCATCGTGCTGGACGAAGCCGACGAGATGCTGCGCATGGGCTTCATCGATGACGTGCAATGGGTTCTCGAACAGGCACCGGCCGAGCGCCAGGTCGCGTTGTTCTCCGCCACCATGCCGGCGCCGATCCGCAAGATTGCCAACCAGCATCTGCGCAATCCCGAACATGTCACCATCGAAATCAAGACGACCTCGGCCGAGACGATCCGCCAGCGTTACTGGCCCGTGCGCGGCGTCAACAAGCTCGATGCGCTGACCCGCATCCTCGAAGCCGAGCCCTTCGTCGGCATGATCATCTTCGTGCGTACCAAGACGCTCACGGTGGAACTGGCTGACCGTCTGAACGCGCGCGGCTTTGCTGCCTCGCCCCTGAATGGCGACATGTCACAGGCACTGCGCGAGAACACCGTGGACAAGCTGCGCAAGGGCAAGCTGGACATCCTTGTAGCTACCGACGTTGCCGCGCGCGGCCTCGATGTGGAACGCATCAGTCACGTGGTCAACTACGACATTCCCTACGATGTGGAAAGTTACATCCACCGCATCGGCCGCACCGGCCGTGCCGGCAAGCATGGCGATGCGATCCTGTTCGTCGCCCCGCGCGAGCAGCGCCTGCTGGGCGCCATCGAACGTGCCACGCGCCGCAAGATCGAATTGATGGAACTGCCTTCGACCGAGCTGATCAATGATCGCCGCGTCGGCAAGTTCATGGAGCAGATCACCGAGACGCTGGCCGGCAAGGACCTTGCCCCCTTCCGCGCGCTCATCGATCGTTATGAGGCGGAACACAACGTGCCCGCACGCGATATTGCTGCAGCACTGGCGCAACTGCAGCAGGGCGAGCAGCCGCTGTTCCTGGAAAACAAGCCGGCTCCCAAAGAATACGAAGCACGCACGGAACGTCCGGCACGCAGTGACAGCCGCAGTGATGGCCGTAGTGAAACTCGCAGCGAAAGTCGCAGTGAAGCTCGCAGCGAAAGCCGCCCGGATTCTCGCGACGAAAGCCGCAGCAGACCGCGCCCCGAACGTGAGGGCGAACGCCCGCCGTTCCCCGGCAAGGAAGCGCGCGCCGAGAAGCCGCGGCGTCCGCGTGAAGACAGTGACGCTGCTCCGGAATACAAGCGTCGACCCGAGCGCGATGCCGCTGAGCCGGAGTTCGACCGCAAGCCGCGTCGTGCCAACGACGATGTCGTGGAAGACGGCATGGACCGTTACCGCATCGAAGTGGGCCATCTGCAGGAAGTGAAACCCGCCAACATCGTCGGTGCCATCGCCAACGAAGCCGGCATCGACAGCCAGTACATCGGCCGCATTCAGATCTTCGACGAACACTCATTCGTGGATCTGCCGCAGGGCATGCCGAAGGAAGTGTTCATGCACCTCAAGCGCGTGTGGGTGGGCAAAAAGCAGCTCAACATCGTGCTGGAAGGCTCCGGCAAACCAAAGGACGGCAGCAAGCCGGCTTCGAAGGTGCGCAAGCCGGGCGGCGAGTTCAAGAAGTCTGCCCACAAGAAGCCGCACGGCAAGAAGCCGCCGCGCGACTGAATCCCCCCAAGCGTCAGCTGATGCGCTGCACCAGCCTGTGGGTCTGCCCCGGCGCCAGCGAATAGCCCTGCGTTAACGCCGTCTCCACGCACAGCATGCGCGTGTAGTCCTGCGCTTGCAGGTCAGGGAAGTTGCTCGCGCATTCAGTCCAGGGATTCCACACCACGATACTGTCATGGCCATCCGAGGCCACGCCGGTGTGTGCGCCATTGCCCTGGACGATATCGACTTGCGCTGCGGCCTCCAGATGGATGCGGTCGGTTTCTTCACTGAAGCCGTAAGGCACCGGTGTTGCAAGGTATGCCCAGGCGCGCGTCTTGTCCGAGTATTCCCCTTTCAAGCCCGTCAACTGCGTCTGGCATATGTCTGCTACTGCAAAGTAGCTGTGCAGAGCGCAGGACAAGCCAAAGGCGTGATCACTCATGTTGGTGGTGAGCAGTTGCAACTCCAGGCTGGCACCGATACTGATTTGTAGTTGCAGCTTTGCCGTGCCGGCAAGCCCTGGGCCGCTGCTGTCTGCAACCTGCAGCAAGAGAACCGTTGCTGTTGTGTTCTCGTGCACTTCCACCAGTTGCCACTGACGCGTGCGCACATAGCCATGCGCTGGCAGCGAGGCATCCTGTTTATGCGCGCCGAACCAGGGCCAGCACACGGGAATGCCGCCACGGATGGACTTGCTGCCGTCCAGACGCGCCAGGCTGCTGAGGAAAAGCCGCTCACGGTCATCGCGGGCCGGCGTGAATGACAGCACCTGTCCACCGAACAGCGAGACCGTGGCACGGGCATGGGCATTGTGGACATCCAGCAGGACAACCTCGTCGTTCAGGCGGCGTTGCGAGAGCGTGCTCATGGGCTGATTACTCGATGTCCGGTGCCAGCGTGGCGAGGCTGTGTTCGCGCAGTTGGCGCAGGGTCATGATCCGGAACTGCTCCGGGTCCGACTGCACGTACTGGATGAATTTTTCCCCCAGCGCCAGCGCGTCGGGATTGATGCCCATGACGTGCGGATGCCAGATGAACACGATGTGCTGGTCAGTGTGCGCAGCGTTCAGCAGTGCCGCCTGCCAGATGCGTTCCACTTCGTCGGCGGGGCGCTTGTTCCACAGCCAGTGGGTCGCGTCCACGCCCACCCACTGGTAGGGAATGCAGGCGAAGCCGTCACTGCTGACAGAGATGGCGCCGGTCTCGGTGAGACTGGCGTCGATCTTGTAGTCCAGCTCTCGCAGCAGTTTGCGCGTGTAGGTGGTGGAAGCGCCGCCGGGTGCGCGGAAGATTTCCGGGCGAAAGCCAGAGACTTCTTCAATCATCTCGGTAGAGCGGATTGTAAGTCCGGTGATCTCGTCGTCATGCAGTTCGGCCCAGCGTTCATGCGTCCAGCCGTGCATTCCGATCTCGTTGCCGGGGTGGCTGAGGATACGCTCGATCTCGCGCGGGTACTGGCGTGCGCTCCAGCCTTCCACGAAATAGGTGATGGGGATGCCGTTGCGCGCATACAGGGCAAGCAACGCAGGGTAGCCAACGTCGAAGGCAGGATTCTCGCCGGGCTTGCGCGGTTCCCTGATATTGCCACGGTACAGGTCGGCGGCGTCGCCGAGGTTGTCCATGGTGAAGATGACGCGGGCAGGCATTGGGCTTTCCTTGTACTGAAGGCGGGCCGGGACAGGAAGGCGGGCAGCTTACTGAAGACGGCAGGGTTTGCCAAATTGCCCAACAGCACGCGCCACCTAACCGGGGGACCACAGGAGTTGTGGTATGGTAGGGCTGCATTTGTACGCAGGTCCAGCAGTCCAAGAGCCGTTGCCTGGAAGGTCCTCAACCATGTCCAAATCCATACTGTACTCGCCCCGTCTCCTGCTGCTGGCTATCGCCTGTAGCAGCGCGGCATCGCTGCCGGCGCAGGAATTCAAGCATTCCGAAAAGCCACCGCTGCACGGCAGTCACTGGGTTGCCATCACCGGCAAGCCGCTGGCGGCCACTGCCGGTGCACTCACGTTCATCAAAGGTGGCAATGCGGTGGATGCCGCCTGTGCCATGCTCGCGGCCGCCGCCACCATGTGGGACACGCTGGGCTGGGGTGGTGAGACGCAGGCGCTGATCCACAACCCCAACGATGGCAAGGTCTACGCCATCAATGCACTGGGCGCTGCACCCAGCGGCGCCACGGTGGACTATTTCCGGAAGCAGCTTGGCGTGGCGATACCGCCGGAGTACGGGCCGCTCGCAGCAGTCACCCCGGGCACGCCGGGCGGGTTGCTGGTGATGCTGGCGGAGTTCGGCACCCTGAGTCTTGCCGACGTGCTGGCCCCTGCGCTGGAGATGGCTGCGGGCTATCCCATCGAGGAAGTACAGGTCGACACCATCGAAGGCTACAAGCCGCTCCTGCGCGCCTGGGAACATTCGCGCGAGGTGTTTCTGCCCCATGACGACCCCGCCGATCCGCGCGCGCATGCCGCCCCCCGCACCGGCGAGATCTTCCGCCAGCCCGACCTGCTTGCCACGCTGCAAAAACTGGTGGAAGCCGAACGTGAGGCACTGGCCGCCGGCAAGTCGCGCAAGGATGCCATCCTGGCCGCCTACGAACGCTTTTACCGTGGCGACATCGCCGCAGAACTGGTGCGCGCCACGCAGGCCGCCGGTGGTCTCATTACCATGCAGGATCTCGACCAGTGGCAGGTGCACATCGAAGAACCCGTGATGAGCACGTACAAAGATATCGAAGTCTACAAGCTCGACAGCTGGGTGCAGGGCCCCGCGCTGCTGCAGATGCTGAACATTCTCGAAGGCTTCGATGTGAAGGCCCTGGGCTACAACAGTCCCCAGTACATCCACCTGCTGTACCAGGCCATGAACCTGGCATTTGCCGATCGCGACTTCTA
>JBIIWP010000063.1:0-18310 GCA_044338855.1 Pseudohongiellaceae bacterium
GTCATACTCATCGGCACCCGGGTCACGCTCGTCCGCTTCCGGAAAATCAGCGAAGGGAAATGGCCTGGCGTTGGTGTTGTAGCACAGATACTGGATGATCTCCTGCAGGTAGCAGCCAAACAGGTAGCCGACCTTGCGCAGGTTGCGATTGGTCTCGCCGGAGACCAGTACGATAAGCGTCTGCACCAGTACCAGGATGATGAGACCGACCACTACCAGCCACGCCGCTACCGCGAAACCTGCCATGAACAGGATCCTGAGCCACTGGTTGGCGTCGAGCAGATTGGATTTGATTTCGTCCTGGTTCATGACAATGATCTCCGCAGTAAGTTGCCCGCACGCGGGCGGGGTTTCAGCCGTTCAGCAACTTGGCCTTGCCAACCTCGAACTCGACATCCAGCTCGGTCTCTTCCAGCATCAGCGAGTTGATTATATGGTCGATGCCGGCTTTGTTATAAATGATCTCGTACAGGCTGGTGGCCAGCGGCATGTGCACGCCCAGCTCATCGGCCTTTTGCTTGACCTGCTTGACGGTATTGACGCCCTCAGCCACCTGGCCGAGCTCGTTGATGATCAGATCGATGTCCTTGCCCTCGCCCAGTGCCTTGCCCACGCGAAAGTTGCGGCTCAGTGGCGATGAACAGGTGACGATGAGATCGCCAACGCCAGAGAGACCGAGAAAGGTCATGGGATCCGCGCCCAAGCGCACGCCGAAGCGCGCCATCTCGGTGAGGCTGCGCGTGATCAGCATGGCAATCGTGTTGTGTCCCATGCCCATGGCATCGGCGAGACCAGCAATGATCGCGTAGATGTTCTTCAGCGAACCGCCCAGCTCCACTCCGAGCATGTCGTCGTTGGCATAGACATGAAAGATATCGGAACGCAGGATGTGTTGTACCAGCGTCCGCACTTCCGCATCATTGCTGGCCACCACGGTCCCGGTGGGACTGCGCGTGGCAATTTCGCGCGCCAGGTTGGGACCGCTCAGCACGGCGATGCGGGCCGTTGCCACTTCCTGCGCCAGGATCTGGCTCATCAGGCTGAAGGTGTGGGCTTCGATACCCTTGGTAAGACTGACCAGGATCACGCCTTCGTGCAGCAGCGGCAGCATCTGTCGCACCACGGCACGGAAACTGCCACTGGGGACGGCCACGAGGATGAGATCGACATCCTGAACTGCAGCCTTGAGATCGTGCGTGGCGGTGACGCGCTCATTAAGGTCGAGGCCAGGCAGGTAGACAGCATTCTGGCGTGTGGTATTGAGGGATTCCACCTGGTCGGCATCCCGCATCCACAGACGCGTGTGATGCCCGTTGTGGGCGATGATATTGGCGATTACGGTGCCGAAGCTGCCACCGCCAATAACCGCTGCACTTTTGACTGACATGGGTTCCGGACATCCAACCTGGCCGCCGGCCCGTAGTGCCGGAGTGGCCTGAAAAACTGCGGGCAAGATAGCAGCTCCATATCCACAACTCCAGCAGGGCGCCATGTGCCAACCAGGCAGGGAAATACTGCTGCGTTGCTGCCGCAAAAGGCATTCGTTATCATCCCGGGCCCGCAAGCAAAGTGACTCAAAGCATGGAAACCGTGGCAACGCGTGATCTCTGGGCGCAGATCAGGAAGGAAGTCTCCGACCAACTGCTGTCCGAGCCCGACATGGGTTCCTTCTTTTCCCGCCGCATCCTGCAGCATGACAGTCTTGAGACGGCCGTGGCTGACCTCCTGGCCAACAAGCTGGCCTGCGATGACATGCCGGTACCAAGCCTGCGTCCCGTCATCGATGCCGCCCTGCGCTCCGATGCCGGCATAGTCCAGGCCCTGACCGCCGACCTCAATGCCACACGCCAGCGTGATGCCGCCGCGCGTTACTACTCCACCGCCCTGCTCTACTTCAAGGGCTTTCAGGCCTTGCAGGGCTATCGTATCGCCCACTGGCTGTGGCAACAGGAACGCAGCGGCATGGCGCTGTTCCTGCAAAGCCGCATCTCCGAAGTCTTCCAGGTGGACATCCATCCTGCTGCGCGCATTGGCAAAGGCATCCTGGTGGATCATGCCACTGGTATCGTGATCGGTGAGACCTGCGTTCTGGACGACAACATTTCGATCATGCAGGGCGTTACGCTCGGTGGCACCGGCAAGGAAACCGGTGATCGACATCCCAAGATCGGTTCTGGCGTGCTGCTGAGCACCGGCGCCATTGTGCTGGGCAATGTCGTCATCGGTGAGGGCGCGCGCGTGGCGGCCGGCAGCGTAGTACTCCGGGATGTAGAACCACATTCCACCGTGGCAGGGATCCCCGCCATCAAGGTGGGCAAGCCCCGCGACGAACAACCGGCACTCGAGATGACGCACGAGATCAATCCCTGCGAGGACGAAGCGGGCTGACGCTTGGCAACCTCACCGCACGCCTCTCCGCTGCTTTTGGTCCATGGCGCCTGGCACGACCACCGCTGCTGGACAACCGTTGCTGACCTGCTCTGCCTCCAGGGGCTGAGCATCTCCTGCCCTGATCTGCCAGGTCACGGCAGCACCATCCTGCCCCTCCACAAGGTCACCCTCAAACAGTATGTCGCGGCAGTCGTGCAAGAGCTGGAGGCTGCGCCAGAACCCGTAATACTGGTGGGCCACAGCATGGCTGGCATGATTGTCACCGAGGCCGCGTGCCAGGTGCCGCATAAAGTCCGCGCGCTGGTCTACCTCTGTGCCTATTTGCCACTGCCCGGCCAAAGTGTGTTCGAGCTCATTGCACTCAACCGGGGTCACGAACCGCTCACGTACATCGAACTGGCGCTGGAACTCAGCCCGGACAAACGCAGCTGCAGCATTGCTGCCGACCAGATCATTCCGTTGTTCTATCCGGAGGTGGCTCCAGTCGAGGCTGAGGCGTTACAACAGCGCTTTGCCACTCAAGCAACGCTGCCGCTGTCATCCGCTGCACGCTTTGACCAGGCCCGTTTCGCTACACTCGATACGACGTATATCTGCTGTACCCGCGACAAGGTCATTCCCCTGCACCACCAGCGGCGCATGCTGGCGCGCCAACCCTGCAAGACACTGCTACAGATAGAATCGGACCACAGCCCCTTCTATTCCTGCCCGCAGCAGTTGGCGGACCTGCTGGCCGCACTGGCATGGGTTTGAAGTACTGGACGCACATGTTCCGGGGTCATCCGGAGTCAGCTGAGTCGTTCCTGGACCAGGTTTGGCGCGGGGCGAGTCAACTTGACAAGCCCGGACACCTATGTAACTTTCAGGCGCGAACACCGCCACAAGCGCCATCTGGCACCATTGCGCTCCACCCACAGAAAACAAACACATCAAAGAGGGGTAAGACCTATGTCATTCAGAAAATTGGCCATCACTACTGCGCTGCTCGGCGCCTCCATCAGCGTCATGGCACAACCACCGGCAGAACCGCAGGACACCAGCATGAGCTTTTTCATCACGAGCACCGGGCTTGGTGATGGCGCCAACCTCGGCGGGCTCGCCGCTGCCGACGCCCACTGTGCTGCCCTCGCCGAAGCTGCAGGCACCACCGGCAAGACCTGGCATGCCTACCTCAGCACCAACGGCGCCGGCGGCGTCAACGCCCGCGATCGCATTGGCAGTGGTCCCTGGTTCAATGCCAAGGGCGAACTCGTCGCCCGCAACCCGGACGACCTGCACTACAGCAACACCAACTTCACCAAGGAGCGCGCCCTCACCGAACTCGGTGCAGTGGTGAAAGGCCGCGGTGACGATCCGAA
This sequence comes from Pseudohongiellaceae bacterium, assembly GCA_044338855.1. Classification (GTDB taxonomy): domain Bacteria; phylum Pseudomonadota; class Gammaproteobacteria; order Pseudomonadales; family Pseudohongiellaceae; genus CAILUG01. The sequence continues at coordinate 3,750 of JBIIWP010000063.1, forward strand.
CCAGCACGACATCCTGACCGGCAGCAATCCGGACGGCAGTGCTTCGGAAAACACCTGCAACAATTGGACCTCCAACGCCGCCGATGGCAGCGCCAACCTGGGCCATTTCGACCGCACGGGTGGCGGTGCACTGGCTGAATCCTGGAACGCGGCGCATCCGAGCCGTGGCTGCAGCCAGGAGAACCTGATCGCCACGGGTGGCAACGGCTACTTCTACTGTTTCGCCACCGGCGAATAAGCACGACACCTGACGCAAACGAAAAAGGCGCCAGCTGGCGCCTTTTTCATGTCCGTACCTCCTGGAAACCGCCAGAGGCTGGCAACTTGTTTTGCCGGACAGCAATCCATATCATCGACCCCACCCGGCATTGAAGGCACTTTTGCTGCTACTGCAGGACCGCCTTTCCACAACGACAAAAACAGCACCAGCAGGCCCCCATGTCCCAGACCCACCACGTCAACGATTTCGTCGACGGCCAGCAGATCCGCCGCTTCAACATCAAGCTCCTCGTCTGGAGCTTTCTTGCCATGTTCGCTGACGGCTTCGATCTCAATTCACTGGGCTTCGCCGCGCCTTCGCTGGTGGAGTTATGGGGCGTAGAACGCAGCGCCATGGGGCCGGTGCTCAGTGCCAATCTCGTCGGCATTTTTATTGGAGCGCCAATCCTGGGCTGGCTCGGCGATCGCTTTGGTCGCCGCCCCCTCATCATCAGTGGCATCCTCTTGTTCGGCGTGATGACGCTGCTGATGGCCTGGACCACCACGATGGAACAAATGATGGTGCTGCGCTTCCTCGCCGGTATCGGCATCGGGGGAATCATGCCCAATACCATTTCCCTGAATTCGGAGCTCAGCCCCAAGCGCTTCCGCTCCACGCTCATCGTCTTGATGTTCATGGGCATCACCACCGGCAGCACCGCCGTGGGCCTCGTCGCCAGCTATTTCGTGGCGACGCAGGGCTGGCAGATCCTGTTCCACGTGGGCGGGGTCATGCCGATACTGATCGCCATCGGTCTGGTATTTACCCTGCCGGAATCGCTCAAGTTCCTCGCCACGCGTCCCGAGCGCCACGCGGAACTGATCCGCACGGCACGTCAGATGCGTCCGGATCTGGTGATCAACGACGACGACCGCTTCCTGAACCCACCCATCGTCGCCGCGAGCGAAGGGGATTTCCGCGAACTCTTCAAAGGCGGGCTTGCCCTGATCACGCCGCTGCTGTGGCTCTGCTTCAGCATCGCGTTGATGTCGAATTTCTTCCTCAACAACATGATCCCGCTGATCTATGACCAGTACGGCATTCCCGCCCAGGAGGCCGCACTGGTCGCCACCTGGTACCACGCTGGCGGCATCTTCGGCGGCTTGCTGATCAGTGTGCTGCTGGACCGCATGGGCTTCTCCATCGTGGTCATCCTGTTCGCCCTTGCAATTCCCTTCATCGCAATGCTTGGCATGACCGAGTTGCCGTTTGCTGCCATGGCGGCCGTCTCGGGCTTTGCCGGCATCGCGATCCTTGGCGCCCAATTCGGCAACAATGCCTCGGCCGGCCTGCTCTATCCTACTTCCATTCGTGCACGTGGCGTGGGCATGGCGCTGTCGATCGGCCGTTTCGGTTCCATCCTGGGACCGTCCGCAGGCGCCCTCTTGCTGGGCATGAATCTCGACATGCAGACAGTGTTCCTCGTAGCCTCGGCGCCAGTGCTGATCGGTCTTGTTTCCGCCGCTTTCCTCACACGGCTATGCTACAAGCGCTTCAACAGTTTCCAGATCGACGACACACCTGCCTCGCCACGGGATAGCTGACCATGACACTTGCCGCACGCTGCCTTGCCCTCCTGCTGACCCTGTTCGTCATTGCACTAGCGGCAGCCGTTGCAGCTGAAGCAACGGCGCCAGTGGTGCGCGAGAACCTGCGCCAACTGACGGAGTCCTATGCACGTTTCCGCAAGAGCCAGGTCAGCAATCCTGCCTACCACCTGCGTGTGGAGTTGACGGAAGACAGCGCCGTGAGGTCGGCATCGATTTCGAACTGGCCGCCGGCAACCAGTCAGCACTGACCATCGACTTCGACAACGGCACGCTGCTCTCCGTCAACGTCAATGGCACGCCTCTGGACTCCGGCTACACGCAGTGGTTCATCAGCATCCCTGCCGCCGCGCTGCAGGATGGCCGCAACCGCATCGACATCCGCTACGAACGACCCTATGCCAGCGATGGAGCTGGCCTGCACCGCTTCATCGATCCCGAGAACGCCGAGGTCTATCTCTACACCAACTTCGAACCCTATGATGCCAACCGCTGGTTCCCGCATTTCGACCAACCCAACCTGAAGGCGCCGCTGACACTCGAAGTCAGCGCACCGGCCAGCTGGCAGGTGATCGCCAATACGCGGGAAACTGCGGCGGACGCAGCAGATGGCCGCAAGCACTGGGTGTTTCCGCCCACGCCGGCAATCTCTTCCTATGTCTATGCCATGCACACCGGCCCTTTCCGCGTGTGGGAAGACACCGCCGGCAACATCCCGCTGCGCCTGTTCGCGCGTTCTGCCGTGGCGGACTATGTGGATACCGCAGAGTGGTTCGAGCCCACGCGCAAGAGCTTCGATTTCTTCCAGCGCTACTTCGATATCCCCTACCCCTTCGGCAAGTACGACCAGGTCATCGTGCCTGACTTCAACGCCGGCGCGATGGAGAATGTAGCGGCGGTGACCTTCAGCGAGCGCTACCTGAGTCGCGGCGTACGCAGCACTGCGCAGAAGCGCAGCCTGGCCAGCGTCATAGCCCATGAAATGGCGCACATGTGGTTTGGCGACCTCGTCACCATGGACTGGTGGGACGGGCTGTGGCTCAACGAAAGCTTCGCCACCTACATGGCCAATCTGGCGCTGGAAGCTAGCGGCGATTTCGACAATGTGTGGGATTCCTTCTACACTGGCAGCAAGCTGTCGGCCTATGCGACTGACGAGCTCGTGACCACGCATCCAATCCAGCTCGAGGTAGCGACCACAGCCGATGCCTTCACGAACTTCGACGGCATTACCTATGGCAAGGGTGGATCAGTGCTGAAGCAGCTGCCCTATTTCATCGGCGCTGAAAACTTCCGCCTTGGCGTGAGCAACTATCTGAAGCGCCATAGCTGGGGCAACACCCGCCTGGAGGATTTCGTCGGCGCGCTGGCCGAAGCCTCCGGCCAGGACCTCACGCAGTGGCAACAGGAATGGTTGTACAGCTCCGGACTCAATACCGTGCAAGCCGACTTCCGCTGCGCAGACGGACAGATCAGTTCGCTGCGCCTGCTGCAGTATGTTCCGGATGTTGGTGCGGCGGACAAGGTGCTGCGCTCACAGCGTACGCAGGTCGGCCTCTACCGCTACACAGATGGCGCCATGGTGGCAGGTGCCACGCTGCCCGTGACCTACAGTGGTGCCGTCACGTGGGTGCCGGAGGCCGCAGGCCAGCCCTGCCCTGACCTTGTCTTGCCCAACGAAGCGGACTGGGCCTACATGAAAATCAAGCTCGACCCCGTGTCTCTGGACACGGCACGCACGCGCATCTCTGCCATTGCCAACCCCACTACGCGTCTCATGCTGTGGCAGTCGCTGTGGGACAGCGTGCAGGACGCCAACCTGAGCGTCACTGACTATGTGGAGTTCGTGCTGCAGAACGCCGCCGCCGAGCAGGACGACAACGTGTTGCGCCACCTCACCGGCACGCTCGGTTCTGCCTTTGCCTATCTGGCGGCCTTCGGCGGCAATGAGGCACTGCAGGCCGACATCGAGGCGTTCGCCCGCGAACAGGCCATGGCCGCTGCGCCGGGCAGCGATGTACAAAAAGTCTGGTTCGACACACTGCTGGCCCGCAGCTTCACGCCTGCTGGCCTCGATTACCTGCTGGACCTGCTCGATGGCAGGGCCAGTCTCGATGGCCTGCCACTCGACCAGGACCGCCGCTGGTTGATCCTGCGAGCCATCAACCGCTACCAGCATGCAAACCATGTAGAGCGGCTGGAAGCAGAGCGCCTGCGCGATCCGTCTGATCAGGGCGTAAACATGGCACTGGCCGCCGAAGCGATCCGCCCGGACGCTGCCATCAAGCAGCGCTGGCTCGACGTGCTGCTGGACAGCCCCGACAGCTACAAACTGGCAACGCTGCGCACCGTGATGGCCGTGCTGTACCCGGCGGAACAGCCCGTACTGGCGGAAGCCTCGGCCGCACGCGTGCTTGCCGCCATCCCCCAGCTGAATGGTTCTGCCAGCCAGGAATTTCTCGGTGAGTTCACCGGCTATCTCTCAACCGCAACCTGCAGCGAAACCAGTGTAGCGCGCCTTAACCAGGCCAACCGCGAGTTCCCGACCATGCAGCCGCTGGTCGTCAAGTCGTTCCTGATCCACCAGCAGGAGGATGCCCGCTGCCTGCGCATGCGTCAGTTGCAGCAGGGCGACTGACGCGGCCGCCGGCCGGCCCATTCGAGCCTGTTCTCGTGTAAAATCCGGGCCTTTTCCAACCCCCGGAACACCATGAATCTCAAGCAGCATCTCGACAGCCGCGTCTCAGCCCTCCTGCGCGAACTCACCGGCCAGCCCGACGCTCAGGCCGTGGTGCAGCTGTCCAAGAGCGCCCAGTTCGGCGACTACCAGGCCAACGGCCTTATGGGTCTGGCCAAGAAAGCCGGACGCAATCCGCGCGAGCTCGGTACTGCCGTGCTGGAAAAGCTGGATCTCAGCGACATCGCCGACAAGGTGGAACTGGCCGGTCCCGGTTTCCTCAACATCCATGTGGCGCCTGCCTGGCTGTCGAGCCAGCTCAATGCACTGGACCATGGTCGCCTCGTCGCGTCTGCAGCAGTGCCGCAAACCGTCGTCATCGATTACTCCTCGCCCAACCTCGCCAAAGAAATGCATGTGGGCCATCTGCGCGGCACCATCATCGGCGATGCCATCGCCCGCACCTTTGCCTATCTCGGCCACAACCTGATCCGCCAGAACCATTTCGGTGATTGGGGTACGCAGTTCGGCATGCTGATCACCTACATGCAGGCACTGCCGCAACAGCAGGAACTCGGCACCCAGCTGTCCGACCTCGAGAGCTTTTACCGTGCCGCCAAGCGACGCTTCGACGAAGACCCTGCCTTTGCTGAAACCGCACGCGAGAACGTGGTGAAACTCCAGTCCGGCGATGCAGTCTGCCGCGCGATGTGGCAACAGTTCATTGCCATCTCGGTGTCGCACTGCCAGCAGCTCTATGACCGCTTGCACATCACCCTGACGCACCGCGATATCGTGCCGGAGAGCTATTACAACGAGCGTCTCGCCGGCGTAGTGCAGACGCTAGAGGACAAGGGGCTGCTGCAGGAATCCGATGGCGCCCTGTGCGTGTTCCTCGATGAGTTCAAGACCCGCGAAGGCGAGCCACTGCCCGTCATCGTGCAGAAAACCGGTGGCGGCTTCCTCTACTCCACCACCGATCTCGCTGCCATCCAGTACCGCTGCCGCGAACTGGGCGCACAGCGTGTACTGTACGTAGTGGACGCACGCCAGAGCCTGCACTTCCAGCAGGTGTTCACGGTTGCACGCCTGGCCGGCTTCGCCGACGCCGGCTGCAAACTGGAGCACCTGAGCTACGGCACCATGATGGGCAGCGACGGCAAGCCCTTCAAGACGCGCAGCGGCGACACCATCAAGCTTATCGACCTGTGTGGCGAGGCCGTGGAACGCGCCTTTGCCCTGGTGTCGGACAAGAACCCGGACCTGTCTGAAACGCAGCGCCGCGAGATTGCGGAAACCATAGGTATCGCCGCCGTCAAGTACGCCGACCTCAGCAAGAACCGCAACAGCGACTATGTATTCGACTGGGACAGCATGCTGGCGCTCGACGGCAACACGGCGCCCTACCTGCTGTACGCCTATGCGCGCATCCGCAGTATCTTCCGCCGCGCCAGCCTCGACCCGGATGCACGCTACCCGGTAGTGGTAACCGCCGCCGAAGAGAAAGCCCTGGCGCTGAAACTGCTGCAGTTCACCGAAGTGGTGGAAACGCTGGCGCAGGATTGTCTGCCCAACCAGCTCTGTCTCTACCTGTATGAATTGTCCGGCATCTTCATGCGCTTCTACGAGGCCTGCCCCGTGCTGAAGGCCATCGGTCCCGAGCGCGAATCACGTCTGGGCCTGTGCCAGCTCAGCGCGCTGACCCTCAAGCAGGGTCTCGAATTGCTGGGCATCACGCCACTGGAACAGATGTGATGCCCGCGAGCGCTCTCTGCAAGGAACACGACAGCGCAGCTCTGTACATGTGCTTGCACGGAGTGCGTTGCTATAATCGCGGCACCCAGTTTTACCCTGTCAGTACCATTCCTCTACCACACGCTACCGGGATCAGCGCATCCCTCTGGATGAAGCATGTCTGAACAAGCCACCATCATTTACACCTGGACCGACGAAGCCCCTTACCTCGCCACGCATTCGCTGCTGCCGCTCATCCGCGCCTGGACCGCAGGCTGCGGCATCACGGTGGAAACGCGCGATATTTCGCTGGCCGGCCGCATCCTCGCGGTATTCCCGGACTACCTGACAGAGGCACAGCGCCAGCCGGACGACCTGGCCGAGCTGGGCAAGCTGGCCACCACGCCTGAGGCCAACATCATCAAGCTGCCAAACATCAGCGCGTCCATGCCGCAGCTGTTGGCGACCGTGAAAGAACTACAGGCCAAGGGTTATGCCCTGCCCGAATACCCGGAGAGCCCGCAAAACGACAAGGACAAGGACATCAAGACGCGCTATGACCGCGTCAAAGGCAGCGCGGTAAATCCGGTGCTGCGCGAAGGCAACTCCGACCGCCGCGCGCCGGGTGCCGTGAAGCAGTACGCGCGCAAGCATCCGCATTCGATGGGCAAGTGGTCACCCGATTCACCCACGCACGTATCGCACATGACCCAGGGCGATTTCTTCGACAGCGAGATATCCCTGACTGTTGCGGCCGCCGACAGCTTCCGCATCGAGTTCATAGACCAGGCCGGCAAAGTCACGGAGATGAAGAAAGCGGCTCCCTTGCTGGCCGGAGAAGTAATAGACGCTTGCGTGATGAGCGCTTCGGCGCTGCGCAGTTTCCTCGAACGTGAAATCGAAGACGCCAAGGCCAAGGGCCTGCTGTTCTCCGTGCACCTGAAAGCCACCATGATGAAGGTCAGCGACCCCATCCTGTTCGGTCACGCCGTTTCCGTGTTCTTCAAGCCGGTGTTCGACAAGCATGCCAGCACCTTCAAGCAGCTCGGCGTGAACCCCAACAATGGCTGGGGCACCGTGCTGGCCCAGATCGAAACGCTGCCAGACGCGCAACGCCAGATCATCGAAGCCGACATCGCCGCTTGTTATGCCAGCCGCCCGCAGCTGGCCATGGTGAACTCCGACAAGGGCATCACCAACCTGCACGTGCCCAGCGACGTGATCATCGACGCCTCCATGCCCGCCGCGATTCGTGCTGGCGGCAAGATGTACGATCACGCCGGCAAACTGCAGGACATGAAAGCCATCATTCCGGATCGTTGCTATGCCGGTGTGTATCAGGCCACGATCGACTTCTGCCGGACGCACGGCGCCTTCGATCCCCGCACCATGGGCACCGTGCCCAACGTGGGTCTGATGGCCCAGGCTGCAGAGGAATACGGCTCGCACGACAAGACCTTCGAAGTGCAGGAAAAAGGCGTGATGCGCGTGGTCAACACGAAGGGCGAGGTGCTGCTGCAGCACAACGTGGATCAGGGCGACATCTGGCGCATGTGCCAGGTCAAGGATGCCCCGATCCGCGACTGGGTCAAGCTGGCGGTCAACCGCGCGCGCCTGTCCAACACGCCTGCCGTGTTCTGGCTGAGCCCGCAGCGTGCGCACGATCGCGAACTGATCAACAAGGTCAACACTTACCTCAAGGACCACGATACCAGCGGCCTCGATATCCGCATCATGAACCCGGAAGAAGCCACGCTGTTCTCCTGCCAGCGCCTGAAGGAAGGCAAGGACACCATCTCGGTGACCGGCAATGTACTGCGTGATTATCTGACCGACCTCTTCCCCATTCTTGAAGTGGGCACCAGCGCCAAGATGCTGTCCATCGTGCCGCTGATGAACGGTGGTGGCATGTTCGAAACCGGCGCCGGTGGCTCGGCGCCCAAGCACGTGCAGCAGTTCCTCGAAGAAAACCACCTGCGTTGGGATTCACTGGGCGAGTTCATGGCATTGGCCGCGTCGCTGGAGCACCTGTCCAACGTCACCGGCAATAAGCAGGCACGCGTGCTGTCCGAAACCCTCGACCGCGCTACCGGCACCTTCCTGGAAGAAGACAAATCGCCACAGCGTGACGCCGGACAATTGGACAATCGTGGCAGCCACTTCTACCTGGCGCTGTATTGGGCCGAAGAACTGGCGCAGCAGACGGCCGACAAAGTGCTGCAGCAAAAATTCGCTGCCGTGGCACAGGAACTGCGCAGCAAGGAACAGCGGATTCTGGCAGAACTGAATGGTCCGCAAGGCAAGCCGGTACAGACGGGCGGCTACTACAAGCCCGATCCGGTCCTGTGCAGCCAGGTCTTGCGCCCCAGCACCACACTCAACGCCATCGTACAAAAGCTGGCCTGATCCCTTAGGGGCGGGCACGGAGGCCCGCCCCTGCGGTGTCAGCGACTGAGTTCGAGCAGCAGGCGGTTAAGGCGGGTGATGTAACTGGCCGGGTCGTCCAGCTGACGACCTTCTGCCAGGCACGCTTGCTCGAACAGGATCGCGGCCAGGTCACCGAACCGGTCTTCGTCCTGCTCGCGGTCCAGACGTTCCATCAACGGATGTGCAACGTTTACCTCGAAGATCGGCTTGCTGGCCGGCACAGTCTGACCGGCGGCCTCCATGATCTTGCGCATCTGCAGCCCCAGTTCGAACTCACCGGTGGCAAGACAGGCCGGGGAGTCCGTGAGGCGGTGCGTTACGCGCACTTCCGACACCCGCTCCTGCAGTACACTCGTGAGACGTTCAAGCAAAGGGCCCGCTTTCTCGTCGACTTCCTTGTGCTTTGCCTTCTCCTCTTCCGTGTCCATCTCACCCAGGTCCAGCTCGCCCTTGGTGACATCACGCAGCGACTTGCCATCAAACTCCTGGAGGTGTGACATCAGCCAGTCATCGATGCGATCCGCCAGCAACAGCACTTCGATGCCTTTCTTGCGGAATACCTCAAGATGCGGGCTGTGCTTCGCCGTGTTGTGGTTGTCGCCACAGACGTAGAAGATTTCCTTCTGGCCTTCCTTCATGCGACTGACATAGTCCTCAAGACTCTGGTCCTGGCTCGGCTCGCCGGTATGGGTGGTGGAAAACAGCAGCAGTTTGGCAACCTTCTCCTTGTTGGCAGGGTCTTCCGAAGGCCCTTCCTTCAACACTGTACCGAAGGCCTGCCAGAACTCCTGGTACTTCTCCTTGTGCTTCTTCTTTATTTTTTCCAGCATGTCGAGCGCACGTTTGGTCAGGGCGCTCTTCATGGAATCGACGACGGGATCCTGCTGCAGGATTTCGCGGCTGACGTTCAGCGAGATGTCGCCGGAATCGACCACACCCTTGATGAAGCGCAGATACAGGGGCATGAACTGCTCAGCGTCGTCCATGATGAAGATGCGCTGTACATAGAGTTTCAGCCCGCGTGCACCGTCCCGGTTCCACAGGTCGTAGGGAGCGCGCTTGGGCAGGTACAACAGGCTGGTGTAATCGAGCTTGCCCTCGACCTTGTTATGGCTCCAGTCCAGCGGTTCAGAGAAATCGTGCGAGATGTGTTTGTAGAACTCCTTGTACTCTTCCTCGGTAACCTCGGTGCGGGGGCGCGTCCACAGGGCCTTGGCGCTGTTGACGGCCTCATACTCTTTCTCGTCCTTCTTGCTGGTTTCATCACCCGACGTCTGCTTTTCCATCAATACCGGGATGGAGATGTGATCGGCGTACTTCTTGACGATTCCGCGCAGTCGGTAAATGTCAGCAAAGTCCTTCTCGTCCTTTTTGAGGTGAAGGATCACGCTGGTGCCGCGCTCGGGCCTGGTGATGGTTTCCACGGCATACTCGGCCTCACCACTGGATTCCCAATGCACCGCGGTATCTGCAGCAGCACCGGCTTTGCGCGTCAGCACTTCAACGCGATCAGCCACGATGAAGGCTGAATAGAAGCCTACGCCGAACTGGCCTATCAGCTGGCTGTCCTTCTTCTGGTCGCCGGTCAGTGATTGCAGGAACTGGGCCGTGCCGGATTTCGCAATCGTACCGAGGTGGTCGATCACCTCCTCGCGCGACATGCCGATGCCGTTGTCTGTAAGCGTGATTGTCCGCTTCTTGGTATCGACATCGATTCGCACCTTCAGGTCCGCATCGCCTTCATACAAGGTGTCGTTGGCCAACGCAGCAAAGCGCAGCTTGTCGGCAGCATCGGAGGCATTCGAAATCAACTCGCGCAGGAATATCTCCTTGTTGCTGTACAAGGAATGGATCATCAGGTGCAGAAGTTGCTTGGCTTCGGTTTGGAAACCCAGAATTTGCTTTTCGGCGGCGCCCATGCGGATAGCTCCTCTAGTCGGACAGGTAGCACCCAAGATGAGGACGGATCCGCAAATTTCAAGGCATAAAAAAACGCACCCGGTTGGGTGCGTCTTCCTGAAGCGCTTGCTTGTGTATCTTTATCTACGGAAGAACTGGGCAAGTTCCGTGCGTTGGCGCTGCAAGGTCTCGTAACGCTCTTTCTCATTGGTAAGATGCGTTACCCAGGTCTGGGCTGTATCGGCGCTGCGCTGGTCACGCGCCGCGTTCCGTGCAGCCGCGATACCTTCATCATGGCGATTGAGTTCGAGGTAGGCGCGCGCCTGCAACAGGTAGGCCTGGTCCGCACGGCTCAGATTGCCTTTCTCAAAGCCCTTCTGGAACGCCTCAATGGCAGCTTCGTAGTTACCAATCGTCATCTGGGCACGAGCCAGTGAGATGTAAGTCTGACCATCCTCAGCCAGCTCCGCAGCCTTCTCAAGCCACGGAACGGATTTCTCGTCTTCTCTTGCCATCGCATAACAGGTGGCGGCCAGATTCAGCGCATTGAAATCCTCTTCGACCAAACCAGCCTCAATGCCCTCTACCACGACTTCGGCGCAACCGTAGGGATTCTCGCTGTTGCTCAACAGAGACGCCAATGTCATGTAACCAGAACCACTGTCCAGGAATCCACCTTCACCTGCCGCATAGTACAGACGAGTTTGATCTTCAAACTTCTCCATCTGGGCAGACAGCTGAGCCAACAACACCCAATCTTCCGGATCGCCGTAGATCAGGATGGACTCGCGAACCACCTGATATGCTTTGGGGTAGTCTTCCAGCGTAAGGTACAGCGCGCGCAACAGACCGTAGCTGTTCTTCGGGATTTCCTCGCCCTTGGCGCGAAGCAGCTCGAAGTTCTTCAACAGCGGCGGGATCGCATCCTGATAGCGCTCCAACTGGTAGTTGGCATACGCAATACGCAGATACACGCCATCATCCGGTTCCAGCGCGATCTCGTTATAGGAATTGAAGGCACTGATGGCGTCTTCATAACGTTCAAGCACGTAATAAAGGCTGCCTACCTGCATCCAGGTTTGCTCCATTACTTCCGGAGTCTGATCCGGAAGCTTCAGGATCTCCTGATAATTGACCAAGGCACTTTCATAGTTTTCCTGAACCTGGTCAAGGTTCGCATAGAACAGGAACATCGTGTATGTCTCACGATTGTTCAGTTGCTGCTTGCTATACATGTCCTTGAGCTCGTCGAGGATCAGGCGAGCCTCGGCGTAGTTTTCCATGTCCCTGAGTTCCATCACTTCATTGATGCGCTCGTAGACACGGCGGGTCAGCGTTTCCGACTGACGTGTAGTCGGCGGGGGTCTCCTGCCCTCCTCTTCCTCCTCAGCGGCAAAGGCCACAGAGGTGAACAGCGTGGCATTGAGGCCAACAGTGGCTACAGGCACCAGATACAGCAGCGAGGCCGTTGCTCCGGCATAGATGCAGCCTGCGGCCAGCTTGCGCAGCTTCAACGCTGCGGATGCATTCTTGAAACGTTTCATGAGTGCAGCCCCTTATTCTTCTTCAAGGTTGAAACGAAACACGTACTGCACGCCAGGCGTCTTGACGGTAGTACCGTCTTTGGTGCGCGGGTTGAACTTGAAGCGCGCCACGGCCCTGAGCGAGGCAGAGTCGAAGATTTCCGGCGGATCAGCGTCAACTACCACGGCATCTTGTACGCCACCGTTTTCATCCACGGTGAACATTACCTGGCACCAACCTTCAATGCCACGCTGCAGTGCGCGGTTGGGGTACTGCGGTTGGATCACTACGATGGGCAGGTATTCAGCGTCCGAAGCGGATACTGCAGCATTGCCCCCGAGATCACCCACGTCCACCGCCACACGTCCTACCTGGATTCCCTCACCGGTAGGTGCGTTGAGATTCACCTCGGGCTCGGGCAGGTCCGGCAGTTCTTCCGGCTCATCCGGCACTTCCGGCTTGGGCTGCTCACGCTGCACTTCCAGTTCGATATCCGGCATGGTGATGTCGGCAATCTTGATCGAATCACCTTTTTCCGGCTGAACGGCATCCATTGCTATCAGGAACTGCATCAGAAAGAACAGGCCAAAGGTAACGGCCGCAGCCAGTACCAGTGCTATCGCAGTATTGACTAATCTAACCATGGCTCACCTCGTCGCAGCTAATTGGATTGAGGGGACTTGGGCTTCACGCGCAGCGGCCATGATCTCCAGCACATACTGGTTGGTGGACTCCTGGTCTGCCTGGATCACGACACCGGCGTTTGGCGTTTCGGCAAGACGCTGCTCGATACGCAGGCGCAGGTTACGCTGCAATACCACATCGCCATCCATCCACATTTCGCCGGCAGGCGACACTGCAATCAGGATGGGTTCGACTTCGATTTGCTCCGCTGTGGAGGCAATGGGACGATCTACATCGTACCCAGCCTCCTTGACGAAGACCGAGGTCACAATAAAGAAGATCAGAAGAATGAACACCACATCCAGCATGGGGGTAAGATCAATCTCACCCGCATCGCCGTCATTCTTCGCTTTCGATAGACTTTTCATATCTACAGCCTGTTCGGTTGTCTGTTAATCCGGCACGCCCGCCCGTTCAGCGGGCATGCTCGATTGTCATGTGATCTTCGAAGAGTTCGAGTTCGCGGTTCGTCTTCAACTTCAACCAGTTGCTGGCGAAAATACCTGACAGGGCACCGACCATGCCTGCCATGGTGGGGATCGTGGAACGCGCCACACCACCCGACATCTGCTTGGCGTCACCACCACCTGATACTGCCATGACGTAAAACACCTCGATCATGCCCGTCACCGTACCCAGAAGGCCGAACAGCGGACAAATGACCACAAGTACTTCGATCATGGGTATGGTGGACTTGAGGTCCAGCGAAACGCGCGAAATCAGCTGCTGCCTGATAGCATGGGCGTACCAGGAGCGTTTATCGCTCCTGGCATTCCATTCATTCATGGCGGCGGCAACATTCTTCTTGTGGATGGTGCCGAGGAACCAGAAACGCTCCAGCAGCAAGGTCCATTTCACAAAAAGCAGTAGAGCAATAATGTCCAGAATGGGGCCACCCCTGTCCATGAAGACAGCGATGGTCTCGAGCCATTCCGAGAACATGAATTGTAGATCCATGGGCTGGTACTCCGAGTAGCCTGGGTTTACTTGCCGGCCTCGGCCCTTCTGGCGATGATACCCGTCGCCTGCTCTTCCATGATGTGGATGATGCTGTCACTGCGGCTCTTCACCATGGTGTGCATCAGGATCATCGGCACTGCAACCACGATACCGATAACGGTGGTTACCAGGGCGCCGGAGATACCGCCTGCCATGATTTTCGGATCACCGGTACCGAACAGCGTGATAGCCTGGAACACCGTGATCATACCGGTTACCGTACCCAGCAGACCAAGCAGCGGAGATACAGTGGAGATGATCTTCAGAAGTGTCTGGAAGCGCTCCAGACTCGGGGTCTCCTTCAGGATGGCTTCACCCAACTTCAATTCCAGGGTTTCGATATCCATGGTCTTGTCTTTTTCGTAGACCATCAAAACGCGACCCAATGGGTTGCTGGGTTTGGGGCTGTTGGGGGACTTGAGCTGGCTGCGGACCTTGGCCACGGTCATGGACAGGGAGAACAGACGCTCCAGACCCATCAGCATACCGATGATACCGATATAGATGGTGATCTGGCCGATGGTGCCACCCTGATCCCAGTAACGGGTACGGAAATCGGGGCTGCTGATCAGAGCGGACAGGTAGGTGCCGCCGCTGGGACCAGTCGGGTCGATACCGACCAGAGTGAAGCCGCCGGTAGCCGACTGGATGGCCGAAGCGGTTTCAGTGTAGTCGTTCGGCGAGGTAGGCTGGCGTGGCAGGACGCTGAGACGCTTGGTCACCGGATCGAAGCTGAGGTACTGACCGTTCGACACGATGTTGTAGGAACCAATGCGCACGACTTCACCGGGTGCAGTAGTGCCATCAGGCT
>JBIIWP010000144.1:0-5702 GCA_044338855.1 Pseudohongiellaceae bacterium
CCACCTCGTCGATCTTGATTGCGGTAATCCGCTCCAGCAGCAGCTCCTTGTGGGGCTGCAAGCTTTCAAAGCGGGCGATATCCTGGCCGCTGAGAGCCTGATACTCGTCTTCCAGCACCACGTTCAGGGTCTGCAGGAGTTGGCACAGATCCAGTACTACGGTGGTAACTGCCTGCTCCGCAGCACTGTTGGTGTTGGTGGCAACGTCAGTGGCTTGCACGGTGTTAGAGCAGCTTTTCGAGTTCGATGAACTGTTCACTGATTTTCATCGAATCCAGCGGGTAGGCGCCCTTGGCAATTGCCTCGCGCAGGCGCTCCACTTTCTCGCTGTCGAAATCGGCGGTTTCCAGGGCAGTTTCCACCCGGGAAGACAATGCCAATTCGTCGTTCCCCGCCACTACCTTCTGGGGTTCAGCCGGGGCCAGCGTGTCCGCAACCCGCTTGCGCGTGTCTACAGCAGTTTTCTGGGGCTGGATCTGGCCGGCGCCGGACGCTAGGTTGTTGCTGTTTATAGTCGACATTTCAAGTCTCTTCCAGTCGGGATGAAGGGTTTCCCATAACGAGGGTCGACACTTCGCAGGCAGACTTTAACAAAATTTATGGAATATTGGCGAGCAGGCAAGTTCAGGGAATCCTGGCGGTACCAACCCCTGTGACGATTGCACGGACGCGTTCCCCGGATTCTTCGTTTACCAGGTCAATCTGTTGCCCGACCTGGCCATCCTGGTCGGCAGTCATGACGTGCGATATCTCAACCAGGTTACGTTTTACCACAACCGTTACTGCTTCGCCCTTGGAGACTGGGGGCATGATGCGCAAGGTCGAGAGCCGCAGCACCTGCCCCGGCAGCAAGGTCGAGGTAGTGGTAGCGCGTGGCAGCCCGGCCATATCCAGAATGGCATCCTGGGGGAGGCGGCCCCAGTAGTAGCCCATCTCAGTATTATCTGACGACAGCAGGGTGCCGCGGGGGATAGTGTCGGCTGCGGTCAACACCGCCTGCTTGCTGGCGATGTCTGCCTGGCTGATGATTGTGCCGGCTGGCAGCGCGCGAGTGCTGCGTGCTCCTTCTAATTGCTCAGCAGCGACCTGGCGGGCGGGCGGCAAGGCCGAGACCGGGCGCAGGATGCGCTCGAACAGCGCCTCATGCAGATCTGCGCCTGCAGCAATCGACTGGTGTGCCCGGAATGCTGGCACCGCTGCCTCCAATACGGCTTGATTTACTGACTGTCCGGCCCGGACTGCTGTGCGCAGAAACATGCCGGCGGAGAGCTGCTGTATGATATCTGATTCCCCTGCAGTACCGGCCTGAATGGCGATATCGGCCAGGCTCAGCAGATGTCCGGCTGGCAGGTCGGCAGCAAACCGGGGTGCCTGGCTGGTCGCTACTGCGCGCGCCTGCAAGTACAGTGTCCATTCGGTGTCCGGGCAGCTGGCCAGCACCGTGACCCTGCCTGGATGCGGCAGTGAGAATTGAAAGCCCCGGGTGCAGCTGGGGATCTGTACGCGTGTATCCAGTGGTTCCAGGGTATGGCTGCCGGCGACCAGGCCATCTTGTCCATCCAGCCAGGCCTGTGCGGACTCAAGCAGGCTCTTGCCCAGGTCCTGTGCGATCAAGGGAGATGTCAGAGAATGTGCCAGCACCAGCAGCAAAGCCGGGATGAAGCGGCGGCATCTGAGTACGGAGCTGATTCCCATGGTTAAAGTTCCCGGACCAAATGTCGACCAAGTGACTATAGGCAAGTAGATATAGTGAGTAAAGGAGAGCAGATGAAAGCATTGTTAGCTGAAGTCTTTACCCGCTTTGGTGCTCGCAAGGGAAAACCGCTTGAACCGGGCTGGGCAACATCCAATGCCAAGCCTAACCCGGCGCTGGAAGTGCGACCGGTAAAAGCTGTAAGTGTGCCGCCCGCCAAGGCGCTGGATTCAAGCGCTGAACCCTTCTCTGCGCTACCGCCTTCGATACCGCTGGGGACCTTAGCGTCTCATGAGTATATCAGCGTCCTCAATGCCCGAATCGAACAATTCAAGCAAAGAGTAGCTGCCCTGGAAAGATTCAAAGACTCCGGAAAAGACAATGGCCACAGACAAGCAGAATGATGACAAGACATCCGCGGGCAAAGCCGTGGGAAAAAAAGCGGTATTTGAAGAGTATCTGGATGGGATTCCTGACTTTGAACCAGTAATGGACGAGCTTGACGCCGTAAGCGCCGTAGCCCAGAGCGAAGCTGTGGACCAAGGAGCCAAGGATGCTGCAGTTGGTATTGAGACCAAACTTGAAACCCTGATTCCCAATGTGCTGAGCATGTCAGAGAGCATCCTGCAGCTGGCTGAAACCAGCGGTGAATTGACCTCACAACTGCGCACCAATGCTGCAGCGTTCGAAGACATCATCGTGGATTATGACAACTTGCTGCAGCGCAAGAACCGGCACATGCTTGGGCTCCTGGGCACCAGTGTAGGTGTGATCTTTATCTGCTTGTTGCTGGTGATTTTCATGAGTCTCAGCTTTTCGCGCCAGGTCAACAATATGAACGCGCTGTCGCTGACGCTTGGACGGCGCATCGCCGAAGTCAACAGTGGTCTGGTGACTTTCGAAGAGCTCAACCGGTCAATCGGTCGCCTTGAAAGTGCAGTACTGGGTGTTGCCGATGGCATGCAGGAGCAGCAGACGGCGATTTCCGGGATGGTGCTTCAACAGGAGACTGTCAATCTGCAGCTGGTGGAAAATGTCACATCAGCCCTGACCGAACAAGGTGCCGTAGTTGGCGACATCGTTGGTGGAGTGCAGGCAGCAGTTGCGCGCAATGCTGCGGCTGTTTCCGAGTCAATCAACACACTGCAGTCATTGCGGCTGGAAGTCGACGGTGTTGGTACGTCAGTCGGCAGTCTGCTCGATATGCGTGCGGCACTGGACGCGCTCGTTACCCTGGAAAAAGAGCGCTACCTCGAACAGATGCGGGCAGAGCAGGCGGCCACTGCAGCATCCGTGACGGCGCAACGCGAGGCCGCCATAAGTTTCCAGCGGACAGTGCCTGAAGCAGCGCCAGCTGCGCCCACCCCCTGAATCTCGCCTCGCACGCCTGAAAGTGGCATGGCCTTGCCACTTTCAGGCCGCTTTGAAAAATGCGGCGCTCGCGCAAGCCACTTTCTGTATTTGGCCTTGGCGTGGACTGCTCGCCAACATATTGAAAAAACGCGGATAAAACTTATCTGGCGAAAAGAAAAAGGATTGGCACAGTTTCTGCTTACGTTCACGTGAACCAAGCAAGGGCAAGGTGCCATGACCATAATCGACAGCTATCTGGGAAACCACGCGACTGCGCTCACGCTGCGCAACCAGCGGCTTGAACTCATTTCGCAAAACATCGCCAATGCCACCACACCGCATTACCGCGCGCGTGATATCGATTTCGCCAAAGCGCTGGCTGATGTCAATCAGGGGTCCCCGGTGCGCACGACAGACGACGGTCATGTAGCTCAAGCCGGCAGCAGTGGCTTCAGCGCAATCGGCAGCCTCGTTTACCGCACGCCGCTGAATCCAAGTCTTGACAACAACACGGTAGAGATGGGTGTCGAGCAGGCAGCGTTCGGCAAGGCTGCTGCTGAATACCAGGCATCCCTGCAGTTTCTCGAAAACCGCATAGGCGGTTTGCGCAAGGCATTCAGGGGAGATTGAGATGTCCGTTGACCGCATTATGAATATCGCGGGTTCCGCGATGAACGCACAGATGGTGCGTTTGAACACCACCGCCAGCAACCTGGCGAACAGCAGTGTGCTGGCCACTACGCCCGGTGAGGCCTACCGAGCCAAAAAGCCCGTGTTCTCCACCATACTTGAAGCACAGATGGGTAATCAGGGCCAGACCGTCGGTGGCGTGCGCATTACCGACATCATCGATGACGCCAGGGATGTCAAACAGATCTATGACCCAGGCAACTCCCTGGCCGATGAATCCGGCTATGTGTGGGGTTCTAACGTCAACACTGTGGAAGAAATGATCGAGATGCTCGATGCCTCCCGCAACTACCAGAACAACGTCGAAGTAATCAGTACCGTCAAGGATCTGATGCTGCGCACTCTTGAAATATCTAAGGCATAACCATGGCTGATTCAATTGCTTTACCGACGAGCCTGTTGACCCAGGAACAGTACGAAAAGTCGCAGTTTGACCAGAAGTACACTGTGGAAAAGGATCTGGGGCGCGATGCGTTTCTCAAACTGTTTACGACTCAGCTTCAGAACCAGAATCCGCTGCAGCCGATGGACAACGAGGCGTTCGTATCCCAGCTTGCACAGTTCTCCTCGCTCGAATCGATGAAGGCCATGCAAGCTTCCATTGAACAGATGTCGGCGTCTTTCCAGGGTGAAAAGTTCATTGGCAGCAGCAATCTGCTGGGCCGTTATGTGCGCAACGACACTGCAACCGTAATGGCCGGAAAAGGCCAGGAAACCAAGGCGGTAGCGGATCTGATCAACGGCGCCCAGGAAGTCCGAATCCGCGTCCTCGACAGCACGGGGCAGGAGGTCTACGGCAGCACTGAGGGCGCTCAATTGCCTGGAGAAATGAAAATCAGCTGGAATGGCGTAGATGCCCAAGGCAATGCCCTGCCTGCCGGCATCTACAAGTTTGTGGTGGCGGCCAAGATCAATGACAAATATCAGCCCGTTCCGGTGCGGTCCCTGGACCGCATCCAGGCGGTGCACTGGGACAGTACCAGCAATGACTACACCGTCGAGACCGAAAGCGGCAGTGTTCTAAACTCAAAACAAATAACACGCATAGAAATGTGATCAGGAGGAAGCCCGCATGTCATTTTACACCTCGCTTACCGGCATCAACGCCGCCACTGTTGAACTTGCAGTAACCTCCAACAACATCGCCAACTCCGGTACTTCGGGTTTCAAGAAGTCCAGTGCTGAATTTGGCGACATCTTTGCCACCTCGCCCCTGCAGAAGTCATCGAGTGTGGTGGGTAACGGCGTTTCGCTGAAGGAAATGCGCCAGGAATTCAGCCAGGGCAACGTGGAGTTTTCGTCCAACTCGCTGGATCTTGCGATTACCGGTGACGGCTTTTTTGCCCTGGAAACCCCCGACGGTACCAAGGTATTCACCCGCAACGGCGGCTTCATGCTGGATGAACAGAACCAGATGGTGAATTCGGCTGGCCAGGCCCTGATGTCGCTGCCAGTGGATTCCACCAACAAGGCCGACTTCAGCGAGCCGCTTACGGCGCTGTCGATACCGCGCACCACGGTCTCCGAGTTCAAGGCTACTACCACGGTGGAACTGGGTCTGAACCTGCCGTCGAACAGCGCACCGATTTCCGCTACGTTCAGTCCCTCCAAGCCGGAAACCTACCACAAGACCACGTCCTTCACCGTGTATGGGGCATCGGGTTCATCCCACCTGGCCACTATCTACTACGTCAAGACCGCCACTGCCACTGCCGAGAATCCCTATAACAAGTGGCAGACCTATGTGTATGTGGACGACCAGGCGGTGCAGCCGGCGCTGATCCAGGCTGCAGACAAGGGTGGTGATGAGTACTTTGTGAACAAGTACGGCGAAATCAAAACCCGTACCGAACTGCGTGAGCTGCAGCGTACCAGTACCGAAAGCGAGAAATACCTGATCACGACGGGTACGGTCTATGAGAAGTTCTCGTATGACAAACTGTCCAAACCAGTAGAGTCAGAACCC
>JBIIWP010000145.1:0-5641 GCA_044338855.1 Pseudohongiellaceae bacterium
TGTGGACGGACCGACGAGGATGATGTTCTGCGCAAACGCTTCGGTGAAAAGTCCTTCATCATGCTGCACGGCCAGCGTGAAAGCGGGCTCCACCGGCAGGAACAACAGCACGAAATCCAGTGTACGCACACCCTTCAGATCCTGGTAATGCTTGGCGGAAAGCCCCTTGATATGATTACGGATGGACTGGATATGCTGGCGCAGATACTGGGCCCGCAGCTTCTCGTCCTCCACCGAGAAATAGGCTTCATAATCCTTCAACGATACCTTGGAGTCGATGATGATGTGCTTGCCCTCGGGCAACTGCACGATCACGTCGGGCTGATTACGGCCACCCTCCTCGTCTTTGAGACTGACCTGTACCTCATATTCACGGCCCTTTTCGAGACCGGATTTTTCCAGCACGCGCTCCAGAATGACTTCACCCCAGTTGCCCTGGGTCTTGCTCTCGCCTTTCAGCGCACGGGTGAGGTTGTCCGCATCGACGCTGATGCGGGTATTGAGTTCAATGAGGCCCTTGATCTCTTTCTCCAACGCGAAACGCTGCTTGGATTCCTTGTCATAGGTGTCTTCCACGCGCTTTTCGAAGGCCTGGATTTTGTCACCCAATGGCTTCAGCAGGGTCTGCATCTGCTGCTGGTTGCTTTCGCTGAAACTGCGCCCCTTTTGTTCCAGGATCTCATTGGCCAGCGCCTTGAACTCATGGCTCATCTGCTCACGCGCCTGTTGCAGCAACTGCAGTTTGTCCTGATGCTGAAGGCGCTCTTGCTGCAACAGGGTTTCCTGACGGGACAGCCGCTCACGCAGGTCCATGCCAGCAGAGGCTTCGTGTTGCAGGCGGCTGCGCAGGGTATCCAGCTCCTTTTGCAGCAGCTGGATGTCGGATTCACGTGAGGAGAGACGCTCCTCCAAAACGGCCAGATTGGTCAGTGCTGCTCCGCGCGAGCTGGAGGTGAGTCGCAGCAGCAGAAACAGGCACAGCGGCAGGAGCAGGGCAACGGCGCCGGCCAACAAGTAGACCAGATAGGGGGCTGTCTCCGGCATGTCGCCAGGCTCCGTTGGCGGCTGCGCCCAGCGCTCAGCCGAATTTGCGGTAGAAATCGACGCCGAGACGCTCGCCAACTTCCTTGTATGCTTCGATCACGTTGCCGAGGTCCTGGCGGAAGCGGTCCTTGTCCATCTTCATGCGCGTGGCCTTGTCCCAGATACGGCAGCCGTCGGGGCTGAATTCATCACCCAGCACAAGTTCGTCATTGATGAGGCCAAATTCCAGCTTGTAATCCACCAGCAGCATGCCGGCCTTGTCGAACAGGTCCTTGAGAACGGTGTTGACGCGGAAGGTCAGATCCTTCATGGCGGCTATCTGCCCGGCCGTGGCCCAACCGAACGAGATGATGTGATAATCGTTGACCATGGGATCGTGCAATGCGTCGCTCTTGAGAAAGAACTCAAAAGTCGGCGGATCAATCACAGTACCTTCCTGAATGCCATATCGGCGGCACAGGCTGCCTGCAGCGTAGTTGCGCACCACACACTCGACGGGAATCATCTTCAGCTTGCGCACCACCGAATCGTTGTCGTTGAGCAGACGCACGAAGTGTGACTTGACACCCGCAGCGGCTAACTTCTCCATGACAAAGGCGTTGAACAGGTTGTTGACCCTGCCCTTGTCGGCCAGTTGCTCTACCTTGGTGCCATCGAAAGCCGAGGTGTCGTTGCGGTAGTGCATGATGAACAGATCAGGATCATCGGTGCTGTAAACACTTTTTGCCTTGCCTTTGTACAACTCTTCGCGCTTTTCCATCAGTTACTCCGCAACTTTCTGTTTACTTCTGTCTGTCTGCTTCTGTCTACAATGCTGCGTGTCTACGCTATGGTGTTACGGATCAGACGCATGAGGGACTGCACCGCTTCCTGAGTGGCAGCATCCGGGTCTTCATCAACCGGCACCGCAAGTACTTCAACTACACCCTGGGTTTCCAGCAACTGGAGCCGGATCGGGAAGTGCAAGGCAGCACTATTGCGCGAGAACAGTCCTCCGAGGGTAACCACCTTGGTGAAGAAGCCCGGCTCGTCATCCTCATCTGTCTGCTCCAGAACGGCAGGGTCGAAATCGACAATCAGCAGGCCGAGACCAATATCTTCCTCGGTAATGGCGATATTGCTCCGGGTCAGGGCGCGCCGCACGGCAGCCCAACTGCGGTCGTAACCCGCCTGTAACCGCAACAGAGGATTGCCGGTCGCAGTATTGTCCAGCGTGGCCTTGCCCTCGCTCGACAGCGAGCGGGCGAGCAGTGACGCTGAAGACGCCTGGTAAAGATCGGCGACATCCGCCAGATAGCCGGACAGGTCCAGCAGGAAGTCGTAGGAGATAGTGCTGTCCATCGACGTGGCGGGCCAATTCACCTGCTCGATCGCCGGCAGCGCTTGCGGTCCGGACATGTGCAGGATGCGTACCTCGGAGCTGTTGCTCTGGAACCCGGTATCCACGATCACGCGCATCTTCTCGCGGTCCAGCACTTCGCCTTCCAGCACAAACCATCCCGTATCCATAAGGCCTTCGGAGGGATTCTCCACCGCGATCGGCACGCCGCTCTGGCGCCAGTAGTCGCGGATACGCGGCCAAATCTGACTGGGGCTCACATCCGCGATGATCCAGGCCTGGTCCTGCATGCGTTGAATCACGACTTCCCGCTGATTGTCACCTTCCATCGTCAATGGCCGCGGCGGGTCGGGATAAGGTATAGCGTCGGTATTCGCCAGTTCCGGAATCACGAGCAGGTCATCGATGATGAAATCGTCGAAGCCCGCAGGTATCTGGGTGCGGGGGATCGTTTGCGCATCGAGATATTCATCCTTGCGGTCTCGGAACATCCCATCTTCGCCAACAACACGGTCCATGCCGGGCACACGCACCTCAGGGAGCAGTGAGCAGGATGCCAGCAGCGGCAACAGCATCAGGCCCGCAGCGCGGGGAGAAAGCCGGATAAAGCGCAATTCGAATATGGACATCCTGGGGTACTGCCTCAAAGCGCACCTGCTTGTCGCAGCGTGGCTCTCAACGTGTCATGGTATTGTTCGTCCAGCTCTACCAGTGGCAGGCGCAAGCCCGCCTGGATGCGACCCATTTCCTTCAAGGCCCACTTCACCGGAACCGGGTTGGCCTCGAGAAACAGATCCTTGTGCATCTGTTCAATTGACTGGTTAAGGGCGCGGGCCTCGTCTGTCTTGCCCTCAAGACCGAGCCGGCAGATTCTTGCCATTACCGCAGGCAGGACATTCGCAGTCACCGAAATGTTCCCCTTGGCCCCCAGCAGAATCAGCTCCAGGGCGGTCGCGTCGTCACCGGAGTAAACCAGAAAGTCCTTGGGGCAGCTTGCCAGCACCTCGCGACCGCGCTCGAGGTTGCCGGTGGCTTCCTTCACGCCGATGATGTTGGGGATCTGCGCCAGTCTGCAGATGGTCTCCGGCAACATGTCGCAGGCCGTTCGACCTGGCACGTTGTACAGTATCTGCGGAACGTCTACGGCCTCGGCAATCGCCTTGTGGTGGGCATAGAGCCCGCGCTGGCTGGGCTTGTTGTAGTAAGGCGTCACCAGCAGGCAGGCATCGGCACCAAGGGCCTTGGCCGCTGCAGTCCACTCGATGGCCTCGGAGGTGGAGTTGGCACCAGTACCGGCAATCACGGGGATGCGCCCGGCGACCGTCTCGACCACATGCTTGATGACGGCACAATGTTCATCCACGTCGAGTGTGGCGGATTCGCCGGTGGTGCCGACGGCCACGATTGAATCGGTGCCGCTTGCGATATGCCATTCCACCAGACGCGTGAGGGCCGGATAGTCCAGGCTGCCGTCTGGCGCCATGGGCGTCACCAGCGCAACGATACTGCCGCTAATCATGTAGACCTCGGTCGGAATCTGAAGGGGCGGGATTTTATCCCATGTCCTGCCAACTTAATACTCGCCCCGCCCAGGCGTGGCCCGCGTCACAGTGGGGGCACCTCGACATGGATGGACTTGTGGCTGATGGGCCAGGCCCGGATCAGCGCCTTGATGAAGGTGGCCAGCGGAATGGCGAAAAAGACTCCCCAGAAACCCCATATTCCGCCGAATACCAGGACTGCCGCGATTATCGCAATGGGATGCAAGTTGACGGTCTCGGAAAAAATCAGCGGCACCAGGATGTTGCCATCAATGGTCTGCAGCACGATGTAGGCAAGCATGAGCTGGTACAAGTCACCACCAAAACCCCACTGGAAGAACCCCACAAAAAACACCGGGATGGTGACCAGAGTTGCTCCGATGAACGGGATGATCACCGAGAATCCCACCAGAACGGACAACAACAAGGCATAGCTTAGCCCCAGGGCGGAAAACAGGACGAAGCTGCAGAAGCCCACTATCAATATCTCCAGCGCCTTGCCCCTGATGTAATTCGCCAGCTGGTCATTCATCTCGTGCCAGATCTGAGCCATTATGGGCCGCTTTTCCGGCAGCCAGTTCTCGAGCCAGTTCAGCAGCTTCTCGGAATCGCGCATCATGAAGAACACCATGATGGGCACCAGTACCGTGTACACAGCCCAGGTGGCGATGCGTGTGGCGCTGGAAAAGGAATACGACAGAAGGGTTTGTCCCAACACGCCCAGCTCGCCCTGGATCGCCTCGATCCAGCGCTGCACTTGCGGAACGCTGAAAATGTCCGGGTAACGCTCAGGCAGCAACAGCAGCAGGCTGCGCATCTGCTCGACCATGCGCGGCAGGTCGTTGATCAGGCCAGCAAGGCGGTTCCAGGTGAATGGCAGGAAAATCAAGGTGACCAGGATCATACCACCTACGAAAAAACAGTAGACGATATAAACACAAGCACGCTGAGGTACATGCACGCGCACCAGAGAATTCACCAGGCCCTGCAGCATGTAGCTGAGAACAAGACTCCACAGCAAGGGCGCAATGACGCTGCCCATGGTCATCATCACCGTGAAGAAGACAATAAGCATCAGCGTGAGGATGATGGCTTCTTCTTCGCGAAAGTACTTCTGGAAGAAGCCCTGGAACACCTTGATCATCATGGAGGGTACGGAGGTCCTGCTCAGGGCTTCTGCAGCCAATAGATATACTTCTGGTCCTCGCGGACTGCCTGCAGCAAGGGGACGCCGCTTTGTTCGGAAAAAGCCCTGAAGTCACGTTCAGAGGATGGATCAGTCGCAATGACGCGCAGCACCCTCCCGGACTCAAGCCGGTTGAGTGCCTGCTTGGTCTTCAGCAACGGCATCGGACAGCTGAGGCCGCTAAGATCCAGTTCCTGGTCGACATTAGGGTTCATGCTGGCATTCTAGCAAGAGCCCCCTGAAAAACCGAGTTGCGGACCGGAATTATCTGTATCATATCCGGGTCTAACGCTATGTATGCTCAAACGCCTCCAGCCCATGAAGTTTCGTAGCCGTCCCCAACTGCTTGCCCGTCTGACCCTTACCCTGTTGCTGTTGCCAGCTGCCGGCCGGGCCCAGGTCAACTTGCCTGTGCTCGGCGACACCCTTTCGGGCACTGTTTCATCGCAGCAGGAACACGATTTCGGTCGTGAGTTCCTGCGCCAGGTGAGACGCGAAACCCCGACCCTGAATGACCCATTGTTGGCAGAG
>JBIIWP010000064.1:0-17842 GCA_044338855.1 Pseudohongiellaceae bacterium
TTTGTCGAAGGACAGCGGCGATACGCCCTTGGCGTAACCCAGCACGCGCATGTTCAGTACCAGCACCACGCCCATGACTGCAGCCATGCCAACAGCGTGGCTGGACAGCGTGATCGGATAGCCCCAGAGGGATTCACGAATGAATATCCCTATCGGACCGTTTTCATACCAGAGCAAAAATCCCATGATCAGTTCTCACATGCAGGCCAACGCCCACTGCAGCAGTTTATTCAGGGTAAAAAGCACACCAGGTGTGATACGACGACGAAGAGTTACCCGCCTGAACCCTTGCCATGAGTGGCGAATCTACAGTATGTTAATTCATAGGTAAAACATGGTTAGACATATATGTTGTATAGTCATTCATTTATATTTAAAACGCCGCAACCAGCGAATTCGGATCGCTGGATCTGTCGATGCAGAACGTTGTTGCAGTTTCGGTCAGTGCGCTCAGCACGGGCTTTAGCGCAACAGCCTGCCGCCAACAAGATACATGGCAGGATTCTTCCGTGAACGAGGTTGTCCTGCTTGCCTGTGCAAGAACCCCGATCGGCAGCCTGGGTGGAACCCTGGCTGCAGTCACTGCCGTGCAACTGGGTGCGGCCTGTATCAGGGCGGTACTGGAACGGGCACGAATTCCCGGGGAGCAAGTCTGCAGCGTCATCATGGGGCAGGTTTTGAGCGCGGGTGCCGGCCAGGCGCCCGCCCGTCAGGCTGCCCTGGCAGCAGGTCTCTCTGAGAGCACTCCCACACTGACCATCAACAAGGTATGCGGCAGCGGCATGGCGGCCCTGATGCTCGCCGCACTTGCCATCCGCGCAGGCGAGTCACGCCTTGTCGTCGCGGGAGGACAGGAAAGCATGAGCCAGGCTCCCTACCTGCTGCCCGAAGCCCGTAAAGGCTTTCGTCTGGGCAACCAGACCGTCGTGGACTCGTTGATTACAGATGGTTTGTGGGATCCTTACAGCAACCAGCATATGGGCAGTCTGGCGGAGTTCTGCGCGAAGGAACGCGGCTACTCACGCGACCGCCAGGATGCCTGGGCCGCCGAAAGCTTTCGACGCGCGCTTGCGGCCCAGCAACAGGGCTTGTTCGCAACCGAAATCACACCGGTTACCGTGAGCAACGTCAAAGGTGGCTCCAGCACCGTCGCCAGTGACGAAGGCCCGACCAAAGTCGACTATGCGCGAATCCCGCAGCTGCGAGCCGCTTTCGTCACGGACGGTACCGTAACGGCAGGCAACGCCTCCACCCTCAACGATGGCGCTGCAGCGCTGGTTCTGGCGGGATCCGACAAAGCTCACGAACTCGGTCTGGTACCCGTGGCAAGGCTCATCGCCAGTGCCACCCACGCCCAGGCGCCCGAATGGTTCACTACGGCACCGGCAGCAGCTATCCGGCGCGCGCTCCATCTTGCCGGATGGCAAGTGGCCGACGTCGATCTGTTCGAGATCAACGAGGCCTTTGCCGTAGTAGCGTTGGCTGCCATGGATGATCTCGGTATTCCGGATCACAAACTGAATGTTCACGGCGGTGCAATTGCCCTGGGGCATCCATTGGGTGCCAGTGGCGCCCGTATCGTCGTGACCTTGATAGCAGCCTTGCAAGCCACGGGCAAAACGCGTGGCGTAGCGGCTATTTGTATCGGTGGTGGTGAAGCCACTGCTGTGTGTGTAGAGCTCGTCGCCTGATGTCGATGTACAGCGCAAGCGGGAATAACGCCGAGCAGCGCCTGCAACGTGCCGAAGCCATCCTGTCGGCCCTGACCGGCAGCGCGGCCTGGTCGGCACTGGTGCTCGAGGTGCTGGGCCCCGACCTGCCGTTTTCCACCCACGCCAGGCTGTTCGAACGTGCCTATGCTGATTGGGATACAGCCACAGCAGGGCCGCCGCCCGCATGGCTTCCTGATGCAGATACCATCAGTCGCAGCAACCTGCACCAGGCGATGCAGGATCTTGGCTTTGACCGCTACGCCGACTTCCATGCCTGGTCCGTGGCGCAACCGGCGCAGTTCTGGGCCTATGTCATCGACCGCCTGCAGATCCGCCTGCAGCGCAAGCCGGTCGCAATGCTCGACCTGTCGCAGGGCAGCACAACACCACGATGGCTGCCGGGTGCTGAACTCAACATTGCCATGAGCTGCTTCCAGGCTGATCCTGACTTCGTGGCGATCATCCATGGCAGTGAAAACGGCCAGGTGCGCAATTGGACAAATCGCGAACTCGACATGCTGAGCAACCAGGTTGCCAATGGCATCGTGCAACTGGGTTGCAAGCGTGGCGACCGTCTGGCCATCTGCATGCCCATGACCGCGCAAGCGGTGGCAATCTACCTTGGCATCGTGAAAGCCGGCTGTGCCGTGGTATCGATCGCCGACAGTTTTGCTCCGGACGAAATCCGCGTTCGACTTGAAATCGCCGAGACGCGCATCGTGTTCACCCAGGACTACAGCATCCGCGGAGACAAAACGCTGCCGCTGTACGCCAAGCTTGTCAGTGCCCAGGCCCCGCTTGCGGTGGTTGTGCCCCACGCTGCCGGTACCCGCGTCCAGGAACTGCGCCAGGGCGATCTCGTGTGGCAGCAATTCCTGCCGGAGAGCACCGACTTCGATGCATTGCCCTGTGCGCCGGATGACGCCACCAACATCCTCTTTTCCTCTGGTACCACCGGCTCACCCAAGGCTTTGCCATGGACCCAACTGACGCCGGTGAAGTGCGCCATGGATGCACACTTCCATCACGACGTCAGGGCTGGCGACATCGTTGCATGGCCAACCAATCTCGGCTGGATGATGGGGCCCTGGCTCATCTACGCCAGCTTGCTCAACCGCGCGACCATGGCGATCTACGAGGGCTTGCCTACCGCTCGTGGCTTCGGTGAGTTCATACAGGACCAGCAAGTAACCTTGCTGGGGCTGGTACCTGCCATCGTCAAGGCATGGCGCAGCAGCAACTGCATGCTGGGGCTCGACTGGTCTGGACTTCGCGCGTTCAGTTCTACCGGTGAATGCTCAAACCCGGAAGACTATCTTTTCCTGATGTCCCTGGCCGGCTACTGCCCGGTCATCGAGTATTGCGGTGGCACCGAGATTGGAGGTGCCTATCTGACCCAGACCCTCCTGCAACCAGCATCCCCGGCAACGTTTTCCACTCCGGCACTGGGCCTGGATCTGCGGATTCTGGATGAAGCGGGACAGCCTGCGACCAAAGGCGAAGCGTATCTGATCGGCATCTCGCCGGGATTGTCCCAGCAGATACTCAATCGCGACCATCATGCAACTTACTTTGCCGGAGTACCGACCACTGCGGACGGCATCGTCCTGCGGCGGCACGGCGACCAGATCGAACAACTTGGCCTTGGCTATTTCCGTGCACTGGGGCGCGCCGACGATACCATGAACCTTGGCGGCATCAAGGTAAGTTCGGCCGAAATCGAGCAGGTACTGAATGCCGTCGCCGGCGTCCGGGAAACCGCTGCTATCGCCTGCGCCCCACCCGGCGGCGGACCTTCCCGCTTGCATGTTTTCGTGGTGCCGACCGATCCGGACTGGATCACGTTTCCGGAGCGGGCCGGAGAGCTCAAAACCCTGCTGCAGGCAGCACTTGGCAGCAGATTGAATCCTCTGTTCCGGATAGCAGGGACCACGCTTTGCGCGGCACTGCCAAGGACCAGTTCCAACAAGATAATGCGCAGGGTTCTGCGTGAGCATGTGGAGATATCCGGACTATGAAACTCGCAACATTCAAGTATAACGACAGGGTAAGTG
Source organism: Pseudohongiellaceae bacterium (assembly GCA_044338855.1). GTDB lineage: Bacteria > Pseudomonadota > Gammaproteobacteria > Pseudomonadales > Pseudohongiellaceae > CAILUG01. The sequence continues at coordinate 3,767 of JBIIWP010000064.1, forward strand.
TGGGCGTTGCCGCAACTGATGACTGGCTGCTGCCAGTGGATGAGTTGCTCGGTATCACCGGGATGAACGAACTCATTGCGTTGGGCCCTGCAGGTCTCGCACGCATCGCCGACTACTGCAACATGCAGCGCGGCAATACCGCCTTGCTGGTACCCGCTGCCGATGTCGTCTGGCTTCCGCCCGTCACCAGCCCCGGGAAAATCTGCGGTGTCGCCATGAACAATTCCGCAAGCAACGCACGCAAGCTCAGCGCACCGGATCATCCCGCATTCTTTCTCAAGCCAACGTCTTGCCTGGTGGCTCACCAGCAAGCGATCGTCATTCGCAGTTACTACGGCAGCGTGCATCCGGAACCGGAACTGGCGGTGATTATCGGCACCACAGGGCGTGACATAGCGCCAGAGCAGGCACTTGCGCATGTGTTCGGCTACACGATCTTTGATGACATCACCGGCAACGGCATGCGCGCTGAAGACATGTTCCACTACTATGCACTCTACCCACGTAAGGACAATCCGGAAGAAATAGAACGCGTAGAACAGCACCTGTCCTACGCCGCACGCTACAAGGGCTGCGATACTTTCGGGTGCATCGGACCATGGTTGGTAACCGCCGATGAGATCGCGGATCCTGACAATCTGGATGTGCTCTGCCGGGTTGGAGGAGAGGTGATTGCCGAGGACAGTACGCGCTATTACAACTTCAAGGTTGCTGAAGTCATCAGTTTCATCAGCCGCTTTCACACGCTGCATGCCGGGGATGTCATATCGATGGGAACCGCTTTCAAGCCTTCCGCGACACGGAAATCCATCCACCATGCAAACCTGCAGGTGGTACCCGGCCCGGTGGAAGTTGAGATCACCGGCCTCGGCAAACAGGTCAATCCGGTAAGCGTTGAACAAGGAGAACTGGGCAGATGGCGACTGAATCGGGACGGCTGAGTTTTCTCGAAGCCAGGCTGGCTCTCGAGGAACTGAATACCAATTTCTGCTTTTACCTGGACCATGGGGAGATTGACCTGCTCCTCGGTCTGTTTACCGAGGACGCGATCTACATCCACGGTACCCGCCATTCGTCCGGGCGTGCAGAGATTGCAACGGTATTCGACAAGCGCCGGGAAGCCGGACCAAGAACGGCGCGTCACCTTTACTCTGGCCTGCGTGTGCACATGCATGCGGCGGACCACGCCAGTGGCAGCAGCGTGTGCATGACCTTTGCCAGCCAGGGCGAGGCACCGCTGGTCCCGGCGATTCCGCATCTGGTCGCGGACTTCTTCGATGACTACGTGCGCGGCGATGATGGTATCTGGCGAATCAGCAAGCGCCGGATCGAACGCATATTCGTTGCCGCGGAAAACTCGGGCCCGGTGGGTCAGACACCACAGAATACGAGGCTGAAGCCGTGAACTCTGCGCTGGTGTGCGCCTCGCACAGTCCGCTCCTTTACTGTTACGACAAGGCCCCGGCCGATTGGGATGCCATTTGCGAAGGCTTTGCCCGAGCGAAGGCCTTTGTCGACGAATTCGCGCCGGATCTGGTTATCGTCTTCGGCGCTGACCACTTCAACGGCTTCTTCCTGAATCTGATGCCAGCCTTCTGTGTCGGCCTGGCAGCAGAAGCTACCGGCGATATCGGTGGTTTCAGTGGCAGACTGAATGTGCCGGCCGACACGGCCATGGACTGTATCAACCATCTGCGCAGGCATGACATAGACGCTGCCGTTTCCTACCAGATGACCATTGATCATGCCTTTTCACAGACCTTGCACAAAATTGTCGGGGGGGTGGCCAGTTGCCCCACCATCCCGGTATTCATCAACGCCATCACCCGCCCGTTCGTACCCTTTCGGCGCACCCGTCTGCTGGGTGAGCAGATCGGCAAGTTCGCGAGCATTACCGGAAAAAAAGTCTTGTTCCTCGCCTCAGGCGGCATGTCCCATCACCCTACCCGCTACTATCCGGCCTATGGCTCTGGTGATCAGGGCGTCACTGCCTGGCAGTTGTCCGGCGGCAAGTTGCCGGATTCGCTGACCCATCCACAATGGCTGGAGCGCCTGGAGTCCATGCATCATGAAGGTGCCGCGATGATCACCCGGGGCGAACGGACCGCGGCAGACATGCGCCTCAACGCAAGCAGCGACCAGCGCTTCCTGGACGTGCTGCTTTCCGGAGACCTTCAACAGTTCGACCAGTGGGATCCCGACACGCTGGTGGCCGAGGGTGGCATCGGTTCGATGGAACTGCAGACCTGGATTGCTGCCACATCGGCACATCTTGCCTGCGCAGGCGGCAAGCCGCAGCTGGATGTCTACTCGGTCGCTCCTGAAATCGGCATCGCCTGCGGAATCGTCCATGCCTGACAGCAATCCCATGCTCATCGCTGTTGCACCGAATGGTGCGCGCAGAACCAAACGGGATCACCCGGCGTTGCCGATAACGCCAGCCGAACTCTCGGCTACGGCCAGAGCCTGCCTCGACGCGGGGGCGGCGATGATCCACCTGCATGTCCGCGACGCCGCACAGCGGCACAGCATCGCACCCGAGCATTACCTGCCTGCCATCGCTGCAATCCGCAAGAGCGTAGGCAAGGAGATGCTCATCCAGGTGACCTCGGAGGCAGCCGGAATCTATGACCGCCATCAGCAGATGCAGGCAATGCTGCAACTGATGCCGGAAGCAGTCTCCATCGCGCTGCGCGAGCTGGTTCCCGACGCCACTGCCCTCGAAGATGCCAGGCTATTCTTTCAACGCCTGCATGCGGCCGGCAGCAGGATCCAGTTCATTCTCTACGATTGTGATGATGTGACACGCTACCATCAGTTATGCACAGCCGGTGTGATTCCGGGTGGCGGTCATCTGCTGTTGTTTGTGCTTGGGCGCTACAGTGCGGAGCTTCCTGTCCCGGCAGATCTGGCACCGATGCTGGCCCGCAACATCGCGCACAACCCCTGGATGTGCTGCGCGTTCGGGCACCGTGAGCAGGAAATCATGCAGCAAGCTGCCAGACTTGGCGGCCACGCCAGAGTCGGCTTCGAAAACAACCTGCAGCGTGCGGATGCTACTCCGGCTGCCAGCAATACCGAGCTGGTTGCAGGTATTGCCGCACTGGCATCTGCCTGTGGGCGCAGTGTTGCGTCTGCCGCCCAGGCTGCGTTGATCTATCCACACTCTTGAACCTTCGTCCCATTTCACCATGGCTCGCTGGACACTCCCCGCCGCCATCCGCTTACCCAAGCCGACACCTATGTAACGCATCGGTGTTTATGTAAGGAAACACTGTAATTACAGGCATTTTCCCTTATTGATGACAGTAGCAAGCTGTACTATATTCCCTTGCATGCAGGGCGTGGTATCGCCTCTTTGCCAGGTTCAATCCGCAGCACTCGAACCCTCATCAGTATTTCGCTGCACCAACTACGCAACCAATTCCAAGAGGGGCAGGCAATGTCCAAAGCAGATAAAGGGAAGGTAAGCCGCAGAGGTTTTCTCGGAGGCGCCGGTACTGCAGGCGCGGCGGCATTGCTTGGTGGTGCGGGCGTTCCCGTTGCGCAGGCCCAGCAACCAGCACCGAATGCATCTGCACGTCTGCCCGATGCCGCGGAACTCGCTCGCGATACCGGCTCTGCCCAGCCCCCGGCAAGTGACCGCGCCATCACTCGCCCGGGCTCTGACCTGATGGTGGAAGTGCTGCGCGGGCTTGGTGTCGAGTTTGCGGTGGCCAATCCGGCATCGAGTTTCGAAGGCTTGCACGAATCCATCATCAACCATGGCACTCCGCCCAATCGCATGCCGGAACTGATCTCCGCATTGCACGAGGGCTCTGCCGTGGACATGGCGCACGGTTACGGAAAAGCCACCGGGCTGCCGATGGTAGTCATGCTGCACGCCACAGTTGGCCTGCAGAACGCTGCCATGGCCATCTATCAGGCTTTTGTCGACAAGACTCCAATGGTATTGCTGGTTGGCAGTGATGACGGCTTCATTCAGGCGCATGTTGCAGATGACCTTGCCGCCCTGGTCAGACCCTATACCAAGTGGGACGCACTGCCGAAGACGCTGCCCGACTGCCTGCTTGCCATTCAGCAAGCATGGCATGAAACCATGACCCCGCCTTGTGCCCCGACCCTTGTCGTGGTCGATTCCCTGCTGCAGAAGACCGATGCGGGCTCTCTGGAAATTCCGGTTTATCAGGCTCCACCGCAAATCAGCATCACGGATGACGATGCCAACCGCATCGCACAAGCACTGCTGGCTGCGGAGAATCCCCGCATCGATGTGGGTCGCCTGCGCACCCCGCAAGGTGTCGAGACTGCCATCGCCCTGGCAGAACTGACCGGCGCCAGTGTCGGCACGCGCGCCAACCAGGGCCCCATGAGCTTTCCGCAAGGTCATCCCTTGTGCGGCCCCGGAGCGGGCGATGCCCCTGATTTTGTGTTGGGGCTGGAGTTGCCTTCGCCGGCGGTTTCCATCATCAGTCCCGACATCGGTACGCTTTCCGGTCGCGACGCCAACGGCGTGGGGCTGGCCATCGTGCAGAGCCGGGGCGTGCCACCGCCGGCGTCGGGCGGTGCGCAGCGCCTCACTGCAGATCCGGACAGCAGTTTGTCGCTGATACTCGAGGCAGCCATCGCGGCCATCACACCTGCCCGGCGCAGCGTCATTGCGGATCGCAGCGAGGCTCACAGTGCAGCAAACCGTACTGCAAGGCTCGACAACTTGCGCCGGCAGCTTGAACGGCGGCGGCGCGGCTGGGATGCGAGTCCGGTAAGCACTGCACGCTTGTACGGCGATCTGTGGCCGCACATCGCCAACGAAGACTGGTGCATTGGCTCCCAGACCAACTTCTCTGGTGGCCATCATGCCGATTTGTGGCAACACGACAAATACTACAGTTGCCTGGGCGGCAGTGGTGCTGCAGGAATAGGGTACAGCCTGGGCGCGTCAGCAGGTGCAGCACTCGCGGCCCGCGACCGCGGCCGCATAGTCCTGGATTTCCAGAATGATGGTGACTTCAATTTCATGCCCGGCGCCTTGTGGACAGCAGCCCATCACCGGCTGCCGATGCTGGTCATCATGCACAACAACCGCGCCTGGCATCAGGAACTGATGTTTGTACAGTACCTCACGGGAGTACGTGGACGAGGCACGGACCGCGCCAGCATCGGTACCACCTTGCGGGATCCATTCGTCGACTACAAGTCCATTGCCAACGGCTATGGCGTGGAAGCGGAAGGCCCGATCAGCGATCCGACCCAGCTTTCCGACGCCTATGCCCGCGGTGTTGCCGCCGTGAAAGAAGGCCGCCCCTATCTGATTGATGTCCTGACCCAACCACGCTGAGGCACCTACCATGTTGCGAAACACCGCATTGCGCTTGCTGGGCCTGCCATTGGCCGCACTGGTCAGTTTTGGATCTGCGGCTTATGGGCAGGAGGCGGCCGACGGCCAGCAGCTTTACTATGACCATGGATGCTACTCGTGCCATGGTTTTCAGGGCAAGGGTACACATGTAATGCAGGCCAACAACCTGTTCCCGAAGCCACCGGTGTTGTTGCCCGGCCAGGCTCCGTTCCTGGTATCGGAAGACGTGTTCCGCGCCTATTTGCGCCTGCGTGGCGAGGAAGCACCCGAACAGCCCAGCGTCCGCATGCCCAACTATCCTGCCGCAGCACTTGATGATGCCGAAGTGGCAGAGTTGTATGCCTACATCATTGGCTTCACAGCTGATGAGCCGGCGCTGGAGGATATCGAAACCATGCAGTGGATACTGCAGCACGCCGAAGCGCAGTAAGAAGGCTTCTTCCTGCGCGTCCGGCTGAAGAGCAAGGCTATCAGGGCTGCGGCGCCAGGAACTCCCATGGCGAGGTTTCACTGCCCTGCGCCACCGGCACCTCCACGAGGCAAGGCGTATCTGACTGGAAAGCCTGCTCCAGCGCTGTCCGCAGTGCCGCCGGATTCGCCGCCTTGAAGTAGCTGACGCCAAAGCCATCAGCCAACTTGGCAAAGTCGGGGGTCAGCAGCCTGGCACTGATATCCCGCCCTTCGAACATGCGCTGCTGGTCCCTGAGCACGTTGCCATAAGACTGGTTATTGAACAGTACGGTGACGAGATTGATGCGATGTTCCGCCGCCGTGGTCAGTTCCTGTATCCCGAACATGAAACCGCCATCGCCGGTTATGGAGACTACACACTTGTCCGGATTGCCGACCTTGACTCCAAGAGAGGTCGGAAAGCCATAGCCAAGAGTTCCCTGGTGGCCGCTGCTCACGAACGTGCGAGGGCGATACATCGGAATACCATAGATTGAGGTGAAGCCGACCTGGCTGGATTCTTCTGTAACGAAACCGTCATGAGGCAAGACATCGCGGATGGCCTTGAGGTAATCCATTTGCGGCTGGATCTTGAGAATGTCGTTGGCAACGGTGCTCTTCAAGCGGATGAATTCCTCATGCCGCGAAGGGCGGACCGGATCGCGCTCGAGCAGGTCCGCGAGCAAGGTTGCGGTTTTTCCGGCGTCACCAATCAGGCCATGCGCTGCTTGCAGACGCACGGCCTGGCGGGGATCGACATCGATGCAGATGACCTTTACACCGCGCGCATGCGGCGGCCAGCGAAACCACATCAGTTCCATGCGGGAGCCAATGCCGATCACGATGTCCGTATCGTGCCAGCGCCGATAGCCTTCGGCACAGGTAAAGCTGAGCGGGTGCAGATCGCTGACAATGCCGCGTCCACTGCGAAACCCCACTACCGGAGCCTGCAACAGTTCGGCCAGGCGCAGCACTTCAGGCCCTGCATCACTTGCGCCAGAGCCGATCATGATCATCGGATTGCGCGCGCTACGCAGCAACTTTGCCGCTCGCTCTATCTCTTCACCGTCGGCTGCTTGCGGCTCCGGTCTGTGGAAAACCGGCCCGGGCAACTGCGGCGTGGTCATGGCAAAGACATCCCAGGGGACGCTGACGGCCACCGGGCGTGGTCTTCCGGACCGCAGTTGCCGGAAGGCATCGAATACCGAGGAAGCAGCATGGGCAGGATGATCCACCCGCGTTGCCCACTTGGTAATGCCACCGAGAGTGGCCAGCTGGTCCGGCATTTCATGCAAGTGACCCAATCCCCGTCCAATGAAGGTCGAAGGAACTTCACCCGTCACACACAACACCGGCGAGCTCGCCCCATAGGCCGTTACCAGAGCAGCGCCTGCATTCAGTACGCCGGGGCCTGGAACGACCGAAAAGACACCCTCTTTGCCGGTGGAACGGGCATAACCGTAGGCCATGTAACCGCAGGTCTGCTCGTGGCGTGGATTGATGAGGCGGATGCGCGACGAAGCCTGTTGCAAGGCATCGAAGAATGGGTAGGTCTGGACGCCGGGGATACCGAAGACGGTGTCTATACCATGATCAAGCAGACCATTGACAATGGCGGTTCCGGTTGAAATTCGCGTGCTCATAGAGATACTGCCATATCATCCCGAAAAAAAGCACGGCCCCGCAGGGCCGTGTACAGAGGTTCTGAAAACCGGCATTCAAGCCATCAGAAACTGAACGACATCTCGAAGGATGCGCCGACCAGCCTGCCATCGCGCGGAAACATACCGCTGCCGAAGTTGGCGATCTGGTGCATGGTCGGGAACTGGTCGAATACGTTGTTCGCAAACACACTCAAACGCATCTCGTCGTTCACCTGCCACAGATAGTTCATGTCGAAGTAAATGAAGTCATCTTCCGGCAGACCGCTCAGGAAATTGTCCAGCTTGCTGAGGTAGCGTGGAGTCAGGATGACGGTGTGGTCGTCCCTGGTCCAACGGATCGGCATGTTGACGCGGTATTCCTGATAACCGCCACCAAAGGTGGGACGGAATCCCACGAAATCAATGGCTGGACGCGTGGGCGAAGCCTGCTCTTTCCATTCCAGCAGGATGGCAGCATTGGGGCTGACGTTGAACTGGCCCCAGGCCGTATCAAGCGTATAGGAAAGATTCACGTCGACAGACTTCACATGTTGTTCAGCGACGTTGATCGGCACCTGATAGCCCTTGGTCGCGCGTCCCTGGGCGTCCAGTTCAAAACACTGGCCGCCATTACCCTGTCTTGGCAAATACATCGGGAAGCGATAGCCAGCGGGATTACCCGGGAAGGTAGCGAGACCGCCCCAGGCCGTGTACACATCCTGACCACGCAGCGAAGCGATCGGGTAATCAGCCGGGAACAGGCCATCCGGTGAAAAAATTGCACATTCCGACAGTTCGAGCAGCTGATCGTACGGACGCAGGTTCCTGATCACGTTCTCGAACTGTATATCGACATAGCTCATGCCCAACGACAGGTCTTCTGTGATGTCCCAATCGAAACCCACGGACCAGTTGGTGGATTCAACCGGCTGCAACTGCGGATTGGGGGCGGTCTGCAGCAAGATATCGGTACGGGTGTTGCCGATACCACCTGCAATGAAGCAGCCGGTCGCTACGCCGGCAGGCGCCGGACAGGGTCCATTGACGGAGTTACGTCCCACTTCACCCAGCGTAAGGAAAGTGGTGGAAAGGTTGGTTGGCTGCTGCGTGTGCTCGACAGTTGGAGCCTTGAACGAAGTTCCCCAGGAGCCCCGCACGGTCAGGCTGTCATTGACGGACCAGTTGAAACCGATCTTGGGATTGGTCGTGCTGAAGTCAGATGCTTCCGAGTAGTCTTCGCTTCGAACTGCAGCCTGCACATCGAGCCTGTCGGTAACCGGTATGGCCAGTTCCATGAACAACGCATCAACGACATTGCTGCGGCCTGTGGAACCGAATGGCAGCGGGAAATCGGCGGAGATTCCCCCAGCCTGTGGCTGGTAACCACCCGTGTTCGCCAGTGGGTCATAATCGGTATACCAGCTGTCGATCCTGTTCTCGTAACCGACGGCAACTCCAACCGCACCTGCAGGCAATTCGAACAGCCCGGACGAGTCACCGGTGAGAACCAGCTGGTTCACGGTCAACTCACCCCAGATCCTGGTATGCCGTGGCGGCTGTATCCACTCGAGGAGGCCTTGTGAATTCCCAAGACCGGCCCGGCTCGAGTTGAGGAAGGGATTGAAGTACTCGCAACCGTTCGCCGCTGCCACGGTTCCCTGGCAGTTTGGACCACCGAGTCCTGCCAGCGCCTTGCGCAACCGGTCAGCCACCAGGCTGCGGTCATAGCGGTTCACTTCGCTCTGGGAAACGGTACCGTTGTAGTTCAAGCTCCAGACATCGTTCAATTCATAGGTAACGCTTCCGGATATCCGCCTGTTGGTCGAATTGATGTCGTTGTCCAGCACATCCCAGGGATTGACGAGGTTCATCGGGGTCAGGAAGAACCCGTTGTTGGTCCCGGCATTGGACCAGTTGGAATCCAGACGGGCATTTTCCACTACCCCAGGATTGGTGCGCGGAATGGGAATCTGCATGCCAATGGCGGGGTTGGTGCTGGGTGAAGTGTTGATGGCTGTGGTAATGCCATCGACAGGATTATTGTTGCCGGTAGAGTTATAGCCGGCACTGAGCTTGACCGACAGCTTGTCCGAGAATTGGTGCTCGACGCCCGTGAAGAAGGTGAACGAGTTGCGGTTGCCCTGACGCACAATCTGGTTGTTGCCGCCAGCACCGCTGGCCCAGGAGGTGTTCTGGCAGGCCGGTCCACCGGCGGACTGCACAAGTGCCCCGCTCCGATAGCCCATCGTGCCACACAGGGGATCAGCCAGGCGCTTGCCCGCCGCGGCGCCGCCCAAGCCACCTACCCCGGTACCCGGGGCAAACTCCCGGTACTGCGCAATACCACCTACCGGAGCATCTGCCGGGTCGAAGAGACCCAGATCAGACTGCAGCAGGTGATCCCATTTCTGCCATTCGACTGCTGTCAGCCAGTTGGTCCGGTCCGTCGCGGTTCCGATCAGCACTGAGCCAACATCATTGCCGCTACTGCCAGCATCAGGATAACGCTGGGTGGAAAGATTGACTTTGACGCCTTCAAATCCGTAATCAGGAATAAGATTGACCACGCCGGCCACGGCATCGGTGCCATAGATTGCCGAACCACCGTCCAGCAGCAGTTCCATGCGCTTCAGGGCAATGCCCGGGATTGCCTGGTCAATGGCAACGAAACGCCAGCCGGTCGAGATGGATTCGGCATAGTCAACGGTTCGCTGGCCGTCGATGAGCGTCAGGGTATTGTGCGCACCGAGTCCGCGCAGGCTGACGCCCTGGACACGCGTGCGGTTCTCGCGAAAGGTATTCGACTGATTGGAATCTTCCAGCTGGTGCTGCGGCACGTTGGCAGCGAAGAACCCTGACAGGTTGGGCCGTGGATTCTCGATCAGGCTTTCGCCGCCGATCACGTCCACGGGGGATGTTGACCCTCTACCCGTGGCGAGCAGCGAGCCGGTGACTACGACTTCTTCCAACTCCGCTTCCGACTCGGTTTCCTGTGCCATCAACTGGTTTGCCATGGCGAGCAACGCCGACACGACCAGAAGGTTGCTCGAAGTTCTCAGGCTCCTGTAGGCACCAGACCGCAACTTGTGTTTTGAAAAATGCATGAAGATTCCCCTTTGCAATGTGATGTTGCTTTTTTAATCAGTGTCGAATTACTGCGAACTACCCAACTTTTGAATAAACCGCTTCTGCTTAACCGCTGCTGCGTCTGACGCTTTTGCGGCATTTACCGCGCTTACTGGGTGGCTGCTTCTCCAAACTGGATTGCCTTGCCATCCGACAGAGTGACGGACCGCATCAGTCCGCCCGGCGACCCGTCACGCAACGGGTTACCCGTCACCGTCAGCGTATCGCCAGGCTTGATGGTGTCACGCGTAACACCAGTCTTGACGAGAGCCACGGTACCGCCTCCTTCCCACTTCCAGATCTCGGTCACACCTTCTGCGTTGACGACTTCCAGATTGATACTCGTATGGGGGCTGCGCCAGATGAACTGGATGACCTTGCCCGTTACCGAGACATGGGGTTTCGTAAGATCGAACGCTACCGCCGAATGATGCGCACTGACCAGACTGGAGAGCGTCAAGCAAGCCAGCAAGCAAAGAGCGGGACGTACTGCCTTGTTCAGGCCTGTGATTACCATATTCATTCAGCAAAACCTCCTTCGAGCCAAAGTTGTGAGGATTCCAGCGTGCAAGGTGCCTCGACCAAGCCGCGATCACCCAGCTTCTTCCAATAGTGATTGAAGGTTACTGGCTCGGTCAGGTAGACCGGGTCGGTGAGGGTAATTTCAGCCATCAGGCCCAGACCGCCATCAGTGAGGCTGTACCTTTCCATCAAGTGCTTCTGGTCGCTGGAATCGACACCTGTATGAGAGCCCCAGCGGTCAGCCAGAAAATTGCTGGTTTCAACGACGAGCACATCACCTTCGAACCAGCCGACCGAATGCCCAACCGTAGTTGCCGGACCCACTGGCGCGTCGCGATCGAGATGAACCACCCGGGCAACCGGCAGCAGATCACGCTGGATCAGGATAGTGGATGCATCCGGACGACTGATGATATGAGGATAGGGGAGAATCGTTGATTTGGGCGGACCCGGGTCCACGCATTCGAGCATGGGATTGGATTCCTCGGTGAACGCTTCGACCTGGGCACGGGCGAACTCTGTGTAGGGCCAGTCGGCAGGTGGCAGGTAATGCGGCTCAAAACCGCCTGGATCGTCACGCGTCCACACGCCGGAATAATCGGTAGAAGGAAACACCTCGGTTTCAACACTGGCATCAGTGCCGATTCGCTTGCCGTTTACTTCAACCCATTCAGCAGAGGCGTAAGCGCGCTGCTTGTTCTTGTCGTGTGACCCTTGCCAGGTGATCACATCGCCTTCCTTGAGCGTTTCCTTGCCCCAGCCCTGTCGCGCCATGCTGGGAGGATTGCCCATCTCGATGCTGTATTCGACTGTTTTGCCTTCAAGATTGGGCGCCATTACCTTCAGGTAGACGTGAGGCATCTGCCAGCCATACTTCGTAACAACCCCGGTCAGCACTCGCACATCATTTCTGTCGAGCGTGGAATGTGAATGATGGGCAGCCGCAAAGCTGCAGTACGAGAGTCCAAGTACCAAGACCCCTTTGGCGAAAAAGACAGAACTTTTCATCGCTGGATTCCTCTATTTGATTGTTGAGAACTGACTGAATCAGGCCGGACCCGATTCATTGAGCCAGTTCAACGCATCCTGCCCTTTGGTCACTCTGTCCCTGCCTCATTGATTCTGCGCATCTCTTCCAGATAAATCTCATCGGATTCATAGGGCACCATGCCGGGCAATGCCATGTTGTCTTCGAACAGGCAGTTGGCCTCCATCACGTCCGAACGCAGGATGCGGTCATGAAAGCGTACATTCTTCCACTCACCTTCCCAATGCTCCGGATCAATGAAGGTGTAATCGAACATCAGGGTGTTGCCATCGTTGATCATGCTGATGCGTTCGATGATTCGCAGTTGTTCACCGGTAATGACACCCACCATCATCAGATGGTTGTCTCCGATGAACCCCTCGGTTTCGATCACCAGAGTATCTCCTTCCCAGCGACCGCGGGACTCGCCAAGATAGTTCGGCTCACGGATCGCAGGATCAACGCGTGGGCGCTCATCCAGAAAAACCGTACGGTACTCGTTGTTCAGGCGCGAGACCATGTAGATAGCCGTAGGATACTGCAACATCATCAAGGACCCAAAGCGGGTCTGCAGGCGCGGCATGCCTGCAGGATGACAGAATGCCGAGGGCTCGAGGTGGCGCCGGCCGGCAGCCTCAAACCGCAGGTATTCGTCGCGGAAGGCCTGGCCTTTGGGTGTGAACTTCGGCAACGGTGCAAAATTGTAGTGACCGTGAACCTCGTAGTCGGCACCGGTGAAGCCCCGGAACGCCCAGACGCCAGTCAGATCGAAGGGAGGTGCCGGACGCGGTTTGGCAAGATTTTCAGGGTCTAGTGCACCAGGGCCGGTCTCCAGACCAGTGTCACTGACCAGCGGCAGCGTTGCTGGACGCGTGCGCGCTTCCAGTACGCGCCAGTCTTCGCCTACTGCCGGCGGCGTGATGATCACATCATCCTGGGCTGCAGCAGACTGCGGACCGAATGCGACAGCAGCGATGCTGCAGGCCAATACAAACGCCTTTGCAGTGCTGTGCCTCGCTGGGCAAAACTGTTCTGACATGACCCCTCCCCTGCAGAAGACAAAGATTCATCTTCTTTTATTGTGATTGCGACTGACGCACCCGACCTACTGTACCGTACGGTTCGGCTACCTCTACGTTCCGAAGCACTCAAAAGACCGACCACTTCGAGCTCACTTCATTCGTGATGGTGGAAGTGAACGCCATCCAAGCTTGCGCGAACATTCTTCAGCATCGAATTTACTTGCGGTTTTTACATAAGTAAAATACAAATATATTTATACTTTGAATAAGGAAATGCTTATGAAATTCCGTTTCAATGACATCCAGAATTTTCTCGCCACCTCAACCTGCAAAACCATAAACCAGGCTGCAAACAAGCTTGAAATCAGCCAACCAGCCTTGTCGGAAAGTCTCAAGCGCCTGGAACAGGATCTTGGCCATGTGCTTTTCTACCGGTCCCGTTCCGGTGTGGAACTTACGCCCGGCGGGAAAGCATTCCTGCCGAAAGCCCAGAACCTCATCAAAGCCTGTAACGATCTCGCCATACCCGACGGCAATCGCAACCTGTTCGGCGACCGGGTGATCACCATCGGTTGCCACCCGATCATCGGGCAGTATTTCATTCCAAAAACCTTTGCCTATCTTAAAAGTGTAGCACCGGATTTCAAGATCGAGCTCAAACACAATATTTCCCGCAAGATCCAGGAATCCGTCCAAACCGGCCAGATCGATCTGGCCATTGTGGCGAACCCCGTGGAACTACCCGGCCTGGTAATCACAAAAATCGATACTGATATGGTCGGAGTATGGAGCGCTGGCAAGTCTGCCGACCTGGATACCATCATTTGCAATATTGATCTCTTCCAGAGCCATTCCATTCTGAACAAATGGAAAGCCAAGCCGGGCAAGCTGATTTCTACCGAAAGCCTGGAACTGATCTGTCGCCTT
>JBIIWP010000146.1:0-5612 GCA_044338855.1 Pseudohongiellaceae bacterium
GCAGCTTCGGCCAGCGCGTAGATGAGTTTGTTGCGCTGCATGGCATGGCCGACATTGAAGCCAGCGCCTGGATCATAGGGACTCACCAACACCAACTGGCCATCGAGCAGTGAATTGCGGTACTCGCGGGCCATCGCCGCTTTCTCCAGACTGTCGGCCAACACACCAACTGCCCTGCCCCGGGCCTCCAGTGCACCGCGCATGGCAGCCTGGTCAATGCCCTTGGCGCCACCCGACACCAGCGTTCTGCCCGCCTCTGCTGCCAGCCGGCCTATAGCCGCCGTGTAGTCCAATAGCTCTTGCTCAACCTGACGTGAACCCACCACAGCAAGCCCACCCGAGCTGAGCAGCGAACGGTCACCGCAACCATAGAGGATGGCCGGGGCATCTTCCCGCAGACGCGCTTTGAGGCGGCGTGGGTAATCCGGATCTGCCCGACTGACAACCCAGATGGCGCGCGTTTGCCAGCGTTCCATCGCCTGACTCAGCAGAAAGCCGCGGCCAAGCAGCTTCTGCATGCGGCTTGCATCAATCACCGGCTGACATGAGTGCAGAAGCTCTGTTGCATCCGGCGAAAGTAGATCAGCCGGTTCCCGCTGCAGGTCCCGCAAATGACGGGCAAGGAGTTTGTATTCACCCGCCGACAGCAGCCCGGATGCTGCAGCGCCACGTCCGGCTATCAGCGGAGCGGTCAGCAGCAAAATTGCCTGCGTGTTGGATGAAAGCACTGGCGTCATGCGTCGTGCCCTGTCTGCGAAAGCGCCAGTGGCCAAACCTCGCCACTGCCACCCTGACGCAGGAGCCATGCCGACACTTTAAGGGTCCAACGCGAATCGACCATGTCATCAACCAGCAGGACCGGGCCAGGTGGAAGCGACTGACCCTTGAGCGCGAGCGAGCCATCAATGTTGCGCGCTTGTTGGGTACTGTTTGCCATTGTTTTCTGCTCGGGCCTTGCTTCAGTTTTCGTGAGGGTCCCATTAAACGGCAGACGCAGTGCTGCGGCCAAGCGTTGTGCGAAATCCGGCACCAGATCGGGGTGGCGCAATGACGGAACACAGCTTACCCACGTGGGGGCCGGCTGCAGGTTCCATTCCTGGATCATCTTCACACAGGCCGCCACCAGGTCATCCGCAAGATGGCTGTCCTGGTATTTGCCCTGACGCACCAGGTTACCCCATCCGGCATCGCCCCAAATGCACAGGGCTTTGCCCGGCTGCGCCTGATGCTCTGGCGAAATGGCGCCCTTCACGCCGTATCGGGGCATGCCACCAGTGGGCCACATCTTGCGTGGTTCGATGGGCAGACTGCTGCGCCGCAGAAAGGCGATGGCGGCCTTGACCAGTTCGACATTCACAGTGGTTGGCAGTGGCGGCAGCACGGGCGGCGCAATACTGCCAGGATCACCGTCCAGCGCCGCGATCAGGAAGCCCATATGTTTGCCAAACGGCAGGCTTACATAGTCCTGCATTTGCTGATGCTCTTCCCGCCGCAGTGCAGTGAGCCGTTCTGCGCGCTCCCAAAAGCCTTCGCTCAGCAGTGCCGCGGTGAGCTGCCACTTGCTGCCTTGTCTGGCGATGGGTGCCGGCGCTTCGAGTGACAGCAGTACGATCGTTTTTTCCACACGCCCCTTGCTCAGGTTCACCTGACCCAACAGCTCAGGGACCGACAAGCCTTTTGGCTCTTTCTCAAGCGCCGCCAGCACAGCGGCCACTTCTCCCCGTGTGGGGAACGCACTGCGGATAAACCATTCTGCAATGTCATTCTCTTCCTGGCCGCTCAGCAGTACACCATAGGCAGCATCGAGTGCGCGTCCTGCACGACCAACCTGCTGGTAGTAGGCGACGACTGAGCCCGGCATCTGGTAGTGAATGACGAAGGCCAGATCGGGTTTGTCGTAGCCCATGCCCAAGGCTGTAGTGGCCACCAGGGCCTTGACCTGATTATTGAGCAGCGCGTGCTCCAGTTGCTCGCGCTGCTCACCTGTTTCCCCGGTGTAGGCCTCGACATTGAAGCCTTGCGTTTTCAGCCACTCCGCAACCTGGTAGGCGTCACGCACCGTCAGGGTGTAGATGATGCCGTCGCCCTGAAGGGTGGCAAGTTGTTCTGCCAGCCACGCGAGACGCTCTGCCTGGCTGGGCAGGCGAATGGTCTGTAGAGAAAGGGTGCTGCGATTGAGGTCTC
Source organism: Pseudohongiellaceae bacterium (assembly GCA_044338855.1). GTDB lineage: Bacteria > Pseudomonadota > Gammaproteobacteria > Pseudomonadales > Pseudohongiellaceae > CAILUG01. Next base: position 2,185 of record JBIIWP010000146.1, read on the forward strand.
CGCGTGACACCTCGAGCTTTGGCCCCAGCACTGCCCTGAGATCTTCCATCACGCGATTGTTTGCAGTCGCCGTAGTGGCAAGCAGGCGGAGGTTGGCTGGCAGGGTCTTTACGATGCGCTCCAGCAGTCGATAGTGGGGGCGGAAATCATGCCCCCAGTCGGAAATGCAGTGCGCTTCGTCGATGACCAACAGGGAAATCTGTGCAGCGATACCCGCCAGCACTTGCGTGCGAAAGCGTTCATTTGCCAGGCGTTCCGGAGAAATCAGCAGAATGTCGATATCACCCCTGGCAAGTTTTGCCTCAATCTCCGACCAGTCATCCATGTTGTCGGAATTGATCGTCGCGGCGCGAACGCCCATCCGCTCAGCGGCAGCAATCTGGTTGCGCATCAGCGCCAGGAGCGGTGAGATCAGCAGCGCAGGGCCACTGCCAGCCTCGCGCAGCAGCTTGGTTGCGATGAAGTAGACGAAGCTTTTGCCCCAGCCAGTCTTTTGTACCACCAGCAGACGGCCGCGACCTTCGACAATGTGGCGGATGGCGTCTTCCTGGTTTTCACGGAAAGCTGCATTGCGTTGCCCTGATCCGCTGCGCAGCAGCTCCAGTGCCCGTGTTCCCTCGTAGTCCATGGCATTTCCCTCCCTGGTTGTTGAGTGCTTCGCGCCAAGCCAGTGCCAGCCGGATACCTCAGCAATGGATCACTTGTTAACGCCAGTACCACTATAGTGTGATGTTGGCGTGTACATAAGGCTCGATTATGCAGCGACGTGGTGACTCAGAGAGGGGTTGCCATGCTGCAGTAGCTGCAAACGGCTTTGATGGGCTGAACGAGGAAGAGAAGGAGTAACCCCCCATGGTGCGCAGTTCTCACGAGATGCGTGGGGGGTGTTGTTGTCTGTCGGATCAGTACCGTTCGATACTTACTACAGAAGCACCCTGCCCGTGGAAGCGCCAATGGCTTCCACTTCTGCCCCCATCACATCCGCAATGCCAAGCAGCAGGTTTGCCGAAGGCTCATCCTTCACCGCCTGAATATGGCGATTGCCCTCAATGCGACCACCCGCCCTGCCCACCAGCAAGGCCGGCACATTATGCCGATCATGCAGCAAGCCGTTGCTCATCCCTGCGCCGAAGTACAGCAGCGATGAATCCAGCAAGGACCCGTCCCCATCCGGCGTGGTGCGCAGCTTCTCTACAAACGCTGCAAACTTCTGCATGTGGTAGGTGTTGATGCGCGAGTAGCGTTCGATGCTCTCCTCGGTGTTCTGGTGATGGGAGACGTTGTGGTGCGGTTCATTGACGCCGATGTGCGCATAGCTGCGACCGCTGGCTTCGTGGCCCACCATGAAGCTGAACACGCGCGTCATGTCGCCCTGGTAAGCCAGGTGCAACAGGTCGTAAGTGATTCCCATGTGGGTATCGAAGTCATCAGGGATGCCTACCGGGCCGCCATCAGTATCCGCAATGACACCGGCGCGAGCCGACAGCTTGCCGATCTGCTGTTCGATGCGGCGCACGTTGCTGAGGTACTCGTCGAGCAGTGCGCGGTCGCCGGCGCCCAGCATGGCATCGAGGCGCTTGCTTTCATCGAGGATGGAATCGAGCATGCTTTGCTTGGTTTGAAGCCGGCGTAGGCGCTGCTGCGGGGTGCCGGCATCGCCGAACATGCGCTCGAAGGTCACCTGCGGGCTGATGGCAACGGGCAGCGGGCTTTCATCGTCGTACCAGGCCAGGGTGTTGAAGAACATGCAGGGGTAGTTGTCGCAGGCGCCGGCGGAGGTGCCCATGTCTTCGGTGCCCACTTCCAGCGAGCGCAGGGGCGTGTCACCGGCGATGGCGTCAGCGATGTACTGGTCGAGGGACTTCTTCGAGCGCAGCTGGTTGAAGTCCCCGTTCTCGCTGAGCGGTCCCGCACCATTCAGGAACGCGGAACTGGCACCCATGTGGATGCCGCCCATGTCCTGGCGCCCTTCCGGCGATTTCAGGTTGCTGATGGTGGTGATGTAGGCGCGGTTGCTTTCGATGGGCTGCATCACGCGCTTGAATTTGAAATCGCGCCCGAGTTCATCGGGATGCCAGTCAGCCGGGAAGATGCCATTGGGCACATACACTGTGCCGAAGCGCAGCTTCTTTGCAGCAGCCGTCTGTGCTTGGGCCGTGGCAGCGGGCACCATGGCATCGAGCAGTGGCAGCGCCACGGCGGCACCAGCGCCGCGCAGCAGGGTCCTGCGGTCCAGATGCTTCTTCGTGATGAACATGGCTATCCTCCGGTACTTGCGGTTACGGTAGTGGAAAGACTGGATGGCGAGCTGTTGGTGCGCATGAGAAATGGGTAGCTTTCGACGATGCCAAGCAGGATGGCCTGCAGGGTGTAGTCCTGCTGCGCGGCTTGCCGCACGATGCTGCGCACCACCGGCATGTCGCGCGCTTCCAGGCCACGGCCCAGCGCGTAGACCATGAGTTTCTGGGTGAGCGTCTCGGCAAACAGAGCAGGATCGGCCAGCAGGGCGGCACGCAAGGATTGCGGGCCATTCACCTCGGTGCCGTCGAGCAGCACGCCGGAGGTATCAAGCGCGAGACCTTCCCGGGTGCGGTCGCGCCACGAGCCATCCACATCGAAGTTTTCCAGCGCAAAGCCCACGGGATCGATCACGTCGTGGCAGGCGGCGCAGGCGGGATCGCGGCGGTGGCGTTCGAGCTGCTCGCGTACGGTGGACGGCCGGCCTTCCGGAGCGCTTTCTTCCAGCGAAGGAACCGTGGCGGGAGCCGGCGGCGGCGGGTTGTTCCAGAATTCGCTGAGGATGAACTTGCCGCGCATGATCGGCGAGGTGCGACTGGTGGCCGAGGTCAGCGCCAGCAGGCTGCCGTGGCCCAGCAGGCCCCAGCGATTGGGGTCGGCCAGTTCCACTTTGCGGAAGCGCGCGCCGGTAACGCCTTCGATGCCGTAGTGGCGCGCCAGGCGTTCATCGACGAAGGTGTAGTTGGCGCTGAGCAGTTCGTGCACCGGGCGGTTCTCGCGCAGCACATGCGCGAACAGCAATTCCGTTTCCTGGCGGAAGGACTGGCGCAGGTTGTCGTCGAAGTCGGGGAACTGCAGCAGCGCCGGGCGCGCGCGCATGTCGAGGTTGCGCAGCTGCAGCCATTGCCCGACAAAGTTGCGCACGAAGGCTTCGGCGCGGGGATCTGCCAGCATGCGTTGCACCTGGGCCGCGCGCGTCTGTGCCTGTTCCAGCTGTCCACCCTCGGCGTGTTGCAGCAGCTCTTCGTCGGGCAGCGAGGACCACAGCAGGAAGGACAGGCGCGAGGCCAGGGCGACACCGTCCAGCGGCTGGTCCACACCCGGCGCAGAATCCGCGGCATCCGTTTCCACGCGGAACAGGAAGAAGGGGCTCACCACAAGGCGCGCCACTGCTGCCCGCAAACCCTGAT
>JBIIWP010000065.1:0-17643 GCA_044338855.1 Pseudohongiellaceae bacterium
GTCATATGCCAACCGCACGTCGCCCGTGATCCGCGGCGCTTACGTGCTGGACAAGCTGATCGGCACGCCGCCGCCAGCCCCGCCACCGAACGTCGAAGCCTTCCCGGAAGTTGCCGAAGGTGAGCAGCACGTGACGGTGCGCGAACGTCTTGAAAGCCATCGTGACAATCCGGCCTGCCGTTCCTGCCACGCCGTGATGGATCCGCTGGGCCTGGCCCTGGAGAACTACAACCCGGTCGGCCAGTGGCAGGACAAGGACCCTGATGCCGGCATCCGCATTGACGCCTCGGGCCAGCTCACTGATGGCACGCCGGTGTCGAGCCCCGCCGACCTGTGGCGCGCACTCACCAGTGATCCCGAACTGTTTGCGCTGACCTTCACCAGGAAGCTGATGACCTTTGCCCTGGGTCGCTCGCTGGACCATTACGACATGCCCACCGTGCGTGCCATCGTGCGCAACGCCGCGCAGGACCAGTACCGCCTGTCGTCCATCGTGCGTGGCATCGTGCAGAGTGATGCCTTCCGCAAGGATGTGTACCAAACCAGCGACACCGGTGCCGCAGCTGCGGACACCACCGTGGCCGCGACCGCAAACTGAGAGGAGAAGCACCATGTTCATCACCAAAAAGCATCTCTCCCGCCGCACTGTCCTGCGCAACGTCGGCGCCAGCATTGCGCTGCCGCTGCTCGACGCCATGGTGCCCGCTGCCACGGCGCTGGCGCAGACCGCTGCCGCTGCCAAGCCGCGCGTTGGCTTCATCTACTTCCCGCACGGCGCCGTGATGGACAAGTGGACGCCGGCAAAGACCGGTGCCGATTTCGAATTGCCGCCGATCCTCGCTCCACTGCAGCCCTTCCAGAACCGGCTGACCATCATCAGTGGCCTCGAGAACGCCCCCGCCATCGGTGAACCCGTGCATGCAATCACACCGGGCACCTGGCTCAGCAGCGTGCATCCGCGCGTCAGTCAGGATCCTTTCGGCGGCATCACCATCGACCAGATGATCGCGCAGCGCCTGGGCCAGGACACGCCACTGCCCTCGATGGAACTTGCCACCGAAGAAGAAGGCGGCGAAGGGTCCTGCGACCGCAACTACGGCTGCACCTTCGGCAAGACCATCAGCTTCAGCTCGCCGTCCACGCCGCTGCCGATGGAACACAACCCGCGCAAGCTGTTCCAGCGCCTGTTCGGCCAGGGCGACACGCCGGCCGAACGTGAGTTGCTGACGCGCGAAAACCAGAGCCTGCTGGACCTCGTCACCCGGGAAGCCGGCGACCTGCGCAAGACGCTTGGTGTGCGCGACCAGCAGTTGCTGGATGACTACCTCACCAGCGTGCGCGAGATCGAGCGTCGCATCGAGCGCCTGCAGCACAGCGAGACCGGCAGCATCGAACTGCCCGCCACGCCGGCCGGCATCCCCGATAAGTTCGACGAACACATGCGCCTGATGTTCGACATCATGCACCTGGCCTGGCGTGCCAATCTCACGCGCGTCACCACCTTCATGATGGCCGCCGAAGTGAGCAACCAGCCCTACAATTTCATCGGCGTGTCGGATGCCTTCCATCCGCTGTCGCACCACCAGAACAACGCACAGAAGCTCGAGCGCCTCGCGCGCGTGCAGGCCTTCAATACGCAGGTATTCTCCGAGTTCGTGCAGAAGCTCAGCGAAACCCCGGACGGCGAGAACATGATGCTGGACAACGCGCTGTTGATGTTCGGCAGCAATCTCAGCGACTCCAACCTGCACAACAATTTCCCCTTGCCTACCGCGCTCGTTGGCGGTGCCTGTGGCAGGCTCAAGGGCAATCAGCACCTGAAGTATGCCGACAAGACCCCACACGCCAACCTGCTGCTGACCATCCTCGATACCGTGGGCGTGGAAGCAGACAGTGTCGGTGACAGCCAGGGCCGGTTCACTACCGATGTCTGATGCCGGAGCCGCGCCACAACACCTCCGGCACACGAATCCCGTAGGGGCGGACCACCGCGTCCGCCCGGCGTTCTCCGACAACTCAACGAACCATATCCAACAATGCTGAACCAGAATCGCCCACGCTCCACCGCCCTCGCCCTGCTGCTCGGCCTCGCGCCGCTGGCAGCCCATGCCGACCTCATGGACGCTGCGCGCGACAACGACACGCGTCAGTCCCTGATCGAGCTGTCCAGCCCGGAAACCGATGTGAACATGCGCATGAGCGACGGCACCACGCCGCTGCACTGGGCCGTGTACCACGGCAACCTCGACCTCGTCGAAGAGCTGGTGGATTCCGGTGCTGATGTCAACGCACGCAACGAGTACGGCTCCTCGCCGATGTCCGAAGCCGGCGTGCGCGGCGACGCCGATATCCTGCGCATCCTCATCGACGCTGATGCGGATGTAGAAGCCCCCACGCTGGAAGGCCAGACCGTGTTGATGAGCGTGGTACGCACTCCCAATGTGCGCGCTGCTGAACTGCTGTTGAACAATGGCGCCAACCCCAACGCCTGGGAAACCTGGCGCGGGCAGACCGCCCTGATGTTCGCTGCGGCACAAAGCCAGCCGGACATGGTGCGCCTGCTGCTGTCCAAAGGCGCACGCCCGGATGCCGTATCGAAACTGGAAGACTGGCCACGCCAGGTGACGAATGAACCACGTCCGCAAAGCCGCCCGCTGGGTACATTCACGGCCTTGCTACTCGCCGCCCGCGAAGGCTGTGCCGCCTGTGCGGAACATCTGGTGGAAGCCGGTGCCGACCTCAACAAGGTCGATCCCAACGGCATCACGCCATTGCTGATGGCCACGCTGAATGCGCGCTGGGATGTAGCGAAAGTGCTGATCGAAGCCGGTGCCGATGTGAATCGCTGGGATACCTGGGGCCGCACGCCGCTGTACTCCACCGTGGACTACAATACGGTGCCGCGCGGTGGCCGTCCCGACCGCCCCTCGCTCGATGCGACTACGCCAGTAGAAGTCGCGAAACTGCTGCTGGCAAACGGTGCCAATCCGGACATGCAGCTGAAAATTTTCCCGCCCTACCGCTCGCTGGGCAACGACCGCGGCGGTGATTCCATGCTGACCGTCGGCACCACGCCGCTGATCCGCGCCGCCAAGGCCGGCGACGTGGAGATGGTGGAGCTGCTGCTAGACTCCGATGCCATTCCGGACATCAGGAACCAGCCAGGTTATACGCCGCTGATGGCATCCGCAGGCCTCGGCTCAACGGCACTGGACCTGCGCGCCAAATTCCGCGACGAACAGCGCGGCATCGAAACCGCAAAACTGCTGGTCGCCGCCGATGCCGACATCAACGCGCGTGATGCCCAGGGCCGCAGCACGCTGAACGGCGCCGTGCAATGGAACTGGCCCGACTACGTGAAGTGGGCCATCGCCGAAGGCGCCGACGTCAACAGTGAAGACAATGCCGGCTTCACCGTATTGGATCACGCGCTGGGTCGCGTCGGTGGCGGCGGTCGCTTCAACGTCGAAGTGAATGAAGCAATGGCCGACCTGCTGCTGTCCCTCGGCGCCCGCGCCGGTTCCGCCACCCTGACCGAAGCTCCAGTACAACCGTAGGGGCGGGCCTCCGCGCCCTCCCGCTCCCACAATTACCAACCCAGGCAAGCTCGCCCACAGGAGATCAAGACAATGGCCAAAGTACTCGTGCTCTACTACAGCATGTACGGACACATCGAAACCATGGCGAACGCCGTAGCCGAAGGCGCGCGCAGCGTGCCCGGCACCACGGCAGACCTCAAGCGTGTACCCGAAATCATGTCACTTGAGGCACTACAGAAATCCGGCGCCAAGGTGGACCAAAGCGCCCCCGTCTGCACCGTCGACGAACTGGCCGACTACGATGCCATCATCTTCGGCACGCCCACGCGCTTCGGCAACATGTGCGCGCAAATGCGCAACTTCCTCGACCAGACCGGCGGCCTGTGGTTCCACGGCAAGCTGGTGGGCAAGGCCGGCAGCGTGTTCACCTCCACGGCTTCGCAGCATGGCGGCCAGGAAACCACCATCACATCTTTCCACACCACGCTGCTGCACCACGGCATGGTCATCGTGGGCACGCCCTACACCATCCCGGAACTGACCGAGATGGGAGAGATCTGTGGCGGCGGCCCCTACGGTGCCAGCACCCTGGCCGGCGGCGATGGCAGCCGCCAGCCCTCCGCCAAGGAGCTCACCATCGCCCGCTTCCAGGGCAGCCACGTGGCTGGCATTGCGGCCAAACTGGCCAGCTGAACCTTGCCTGTTTGCAACCCGACGCTGGTCGCGCTGGCGCCGGGTTGATTACCTGCTACGCCCCATCTGCTGCCCTGTTATACTGTCGCTGTCTGGCGCGCAGCGATGCCCCGCCCCCACTTTTCCCGGCCCTTGTTCTTGCCTATGTCCTGTTCCTGCCCATGAAAGTCCCCCCCAGATTACAGCCGCTGCTCGATGACGGGCTGATCGACGAAGTGCTGGCCCAGTTGATGAGCGGCAAGGAAGCGCAGGTGTATATCGTGCGCTGCGGTACCGAGCGTCGCTGCGCCAAGGTTTTCAAGGAAGCGACCAATCGCAGCTTCAAGCAGGCGGTGCAGTACCAGGAAGGCCGCACCGTGCGCAACAGCCGCCGCGGGCGCGCCATGTCCAAGAAGACCCGCTACGGGCAGAAGGAACAGGAAAATGCCTGGCTGAACGCCGAGGTACAGGCGCTGCGCCGACTCGATGCCGCCGGTGTACGCGTACCGGAACCTCTGTCTTTCGTGGACGGCGTGCTGCTGATGGAACTGGTATCCGATGCCGACGGCGGTGCTGCGCCCCGCCTTGGCGATCTCACGCACAGCCCGGAAGAAGCGCGTGACTACCACAGCCGCATCATCGGCGAGATCGTGCGCATGCTCTGCGCCGGTCTCGTGCATGGTGATCTCTCCCCCTTCAACGTGCTGGTCGACAGCCACGGCCCCGTGATCATCGACCTCCCGCAGGCCGTGGATGCCGCTGGCAACAACAGTGCCGGCATGATGCTGGAGCGCGACGTCGCCAACATGCGCAACTGGTTCGGGCAATTCGCCCCGGAACTGCTGCTGACGGACTACGGCAAGGAAATCTGGGACCTGTATCAGGATGGCGACCTGCATCCAGACAGCCTGCTCACCGGCGTGGTGGAACAGGACGACACGATCACCGACCTGCGGGAACTGCTGCTGGTGATCGACGATGCCAGACAGGAAGCCGCCGAGCGCCAGGAACGCGCCGAGGAACGGGAAGAACAGCCCTAGGCCAGGCCTGGGGCCTGACCCCAGAACCAAGAGCCAGCTCAGTGCGACAAAGCGTAGACGGCGATGTTGGCGGCCAGGCGCAGGCCCAGATTGACCTTGTCGGCCGGGTAGTACGGATGGTCCGCCCACTGCCAGCTGTCAGCTACATCATTGTTGAACGCGATCAGTACCATCAACCGACCGTCGTCATCGAAAATGCCGCGCCAATGCGGCTCCTCACCATCCCCGAGCCAACCTCCCCCGCCGCCCATCAGTGAATTCATGTTCGGTATCTGCGTCTCGGCCAGCGCCGGGATGTCATACACGCCATGGAATACAGGATGGTCTCCCTGCAGATCGACGATCTGGTGATCCGGAAAAATCTTGCGCATGCCGGCCGTGAAGCCGGCCCACGAGCCCGAGTCAAAGAAACTGTCGCAGAACAGGAAGCCACCACGCAGCAGGTAATCGCGCAGCTTCGCAGCCTGCTCGTCAGTCAACTCCCAGTACCCCGCAAGTCCCACCATCAGGAAAGGCCAGTAGTAGACATCGTCACCGTCGTTGAGATTGACCGGCTGCTCCACGGAGCGCACGTTGATGGTGGTGAAGCGGCGCAGCAGCGCCAGAAAGGTACGATCGCCCTTCGGATAATCCACGGCCCAACTGGTACCGCCAGCTTCCCAGTTGCCCCAGCCGCGACGGCCACCGGCAGGATACATGAGTCGGCCGGAGACAAACTCGCCGGGCTGCTCCCAGTCGGCCGGCAGCTGGATATCGGAGTCGTATTCGAAACCGGGATAGACCCGGAATTCGCGCTGCGCGAATGCGCCCGCAGCGGTGCCAGCCAGCCACAGGCAACAGGCAACCTTCAATAAAGTTCTGGGCAAGAGCTGGCGCAACATGGCGGCACACACCGGGAAACGGACTTCATTATAACCACGGCCTCTGGCAGGACCAGACGGCTCAGGCCGGCACCACGCTGCCATCCCAGGCCAGGCAACGGCCCGATAAACCGGCATCGGCGCTTTCAACCACCTGCAGCAGCTGTGCGGCCGCCTGCAGCGGCGTCTGCAACTGGCCTTCCCGCAGGTTCGTCTGGTACGGCGCGGACAGGGGACTGTCCACAGTGCCGGGATGCAAGCCGATCAACAGCGCTTTGGGATGCGTGCGTTTCAGTTCGATGGCCGCGGTGGCAATCAGCATGTTGAGCGCCGCCTTGGAGGCCCGGTAGCTGTACCAGCCACCGAGACGATTGTCGCCGATGCTGCCGACGCGCGCCGACAAGGCAGCACACACGGCACGCTCGTCACGGCGCAGCACGGGCAGAAAGTGCTTCAGCACCAGTGCGGGACCGATGCTATTGATAGCGAAGTTCCGCTGCAACCAGGCCGCGTCGAGTTCTCGCAGGGATTTTTCCGGGCGACGTTCTGCATCATGCAGCAAGCCACTGCAGATGAGGATGCGATCAACGGGGCCCGGCGCGGCGGCATGGGCCGCTGCGGCGGCAATGCTGCGCTCATCCAGCAGATCCAGCGCCATCCAGTCTGCAGCTGCAGAGGACAGCGGCAAAGGCTGGCGGGAGCAGGCCAGCACCTGCGCCGGAGGGGCCAGTTGCAGATAGCTCTGCACCAGTGCCGCGCCGATGGCGCCACCGGCCCCGATGATGACAACGCGCAGTGGCCTCACAGCCATGGCTGCACCGCCTTGGCCAGGTCCTGCGCGCTGAGGAAGGCGCCTTCGACGCGACCGTCGCGGGTCCAGTCGCCGCAGGCAGCAAGCTTCAGATCCGTGTCGAGCAACAGTTGCGGCTTTTCCGGCGCCACCGCATGGGCGTAGCTCCAGCGCTTGACCTGCTGGACTGCAATGGGAGGCAAGGGCTGCATGGTGACAGCCTGTAATGCCGCCAGCATGCACGCGGCGATCGCTTCGTCAGGATCCTGGAGGTGCAGCGACGCCCACTCCGCAGTGCTCTGCAGCGTTACTGCAAAGGCGTCACTGCGGCCCGGGCGCGAGGCTTCGCAGCTGAGCCAGTCCAGCACTGGATGTTTGATGCGAGCTGCGTCATAGCGCCAGTCAGGGGCATTTTCAAAGCCCAGCAGCAAGGAGATGCCCGGTTCCAGCCGGGCCTGCGCGAGCAGGTCGTGTGGCGCGAACTCCTGCGGCAGCAGCTCCCGTGCCTGTGGCGCCGGTGCCGTGCACAGCACCCAATCGAAGAGGTCGCTGCAGTCGCTGGTGCCCAGCGACAGGCGCCACTGTCCATTGTCCTGGCGTTGCGGCATGCCAACCTGCACGCCCAATCGCACATCGAGGCCTTCCGCGAGGGCCTTGCACAGCGCGGTCATGCCCGGCACTGCCACGTAATGCGGCTCGAACCAGTCCCGTTTGTAAGGCTTCTCGTCCTGCGCCAGTGTCAGTACCCGCGGGTGCCATTCCTGCACAATGCCTTGCGCGCGGTACTCCTGCAGGAAGCGGCGGAATGCAGGACTGCGCGCGGTAAAGAACTGCGCACCGTGATCGAAGCGGAAATCCCCCACACGCCGGCTTGCCATACGACCGCCCACGCCGCGGCTTTTGTCGAACACCACGACCTCGGCGTGCGGTTGCAGGCGGCGGGCCAGCGTCAAGCCGGCAAGGCCGGCGCCGATGACGGCGATACGCGTCATGCCAGCAGCACCAGTACTACGCAAATCGCCACGATCAGCGTTATGCGGATGCGCGTGATGTAGTACCACTGGTCGATGAGTTCACTGGCGTAAAGGCAACGGTCGATCCACAGCAGCAGCCAGAGTTCCAGCAGTACCAGCAGCAGGAATGGCGTGGCTGGCAGGAACGCATGTGCCAGCCACAACAGCAGCACCAGAGCATTGCTGACAAGAAACAGATTCAAGGGCGCCGTGCCGCGGGCCACGATCCCTTGCCCCCAGTGCGCTCCGCACAGGAATGCCAGGATCACCAACGCGTAGGAATCGAACAAGGCCCGTACATCGACGGCCGGCAACAGAGGCAGCAGCACGAGCAGGGTGCAGGCAATGAAAGGCAGCGCGCCGGCGAATACGAGCAGGCGCACCAGGGAACTGTAACCGGGCATGGAAACATCAGAGTTGAAAATTATGCTTCCTTGTACTGGCCTGAGCGGCGGCCAGATCACCACAGTGCAAAGTTACCAGCAGAATCCTGCGCCAGATCACTGAATCCGGCGCAGCCACACAGTCAGAGCCTGGGACCCACCCACACGCCCCAGGGGCTGGAACCGGCCGGCACGGTGGCAATCACCGTGAAGCTGGCCACGTCGATGACGGACACATCGTTGCCAGGTCCGTTGGCGCTGAACAGCTTGCTGCCGTCGGGACTGATCGTAAGTCCCCAGGGACGACGGCCGGCATCCACCGTGTGGGTAATTTCGCCGCGGCGCAGATCGATGGCGTTGACGGTGCGGAAGCGGCCGTTGGCAACGTACAGGGTGTTGTCGTCAGGCGACAGCACCACACCCATCGGCAGCGAGCCTGCCGGCAGCGTCAGCGTGTCGACCACTTCACCCGTGGCGACTTCGATGACCGAGATGCTGGCTTCGAATTCATTGGAGACATAGGCCCGGCTGCTGTCGCGGCTGAACACGATGTCACGCGGACGCGTGCCGACCTTGATGCTGCCCTTCAGGGTATTGGTGGCCGTGTCGATCACGGTGATGTCGCCAGCCACTTCACCGGTGACATAGGCCACCGTGCCATCGGGCGACAGGCGCACGCCTTCCGGTTCGAGGCCGGTCTTCAGTTCGGCAATGATCTCGCCCCTGGCCATATCAAGCACGCTGGCCTGGTGCGCGTTTTCGTTGGCCACATACATGAGACCGGTATTCCAGTTCACGTCGAACTGCTCGGGATCAAGGCCGCTGGGCAGCACGCGCACAAGGGTGCCGGCCACGGTATCAACTTCGGCGATGCCGTCAGCGCTGAGATCGGTTTCCAGCTTTTCACATTCCTCGTCTTCCATGGTGGGCGGACACTTGGGCGCACCACTCACGGCCACATAGAGCCGCGTGCCATCCGGGCTGACCTTGAGACCACGCGGACGCTTGCCTACGTCGATAGTGGCAATGACGGCATGGGTGTTGCCGTCCAGCACGCTGACGTTGTTGGAATCCTCGTTGGTCACGTAGACCACGTAATCGTCCTGCGCCTGCGCCTGCGTGGCGGCGCCAACGGCCAGCGCCAGCAACAGGTGGCGGGCAGAGCGGGTGAATGTCGGTTTCATCTAGGTTTCCCTCTTGCTACAGGATATAAGTACTTCTGGATGCGAGACCCGGCCCAGCGCCTTGGCCGGCCCGGGCTTTGTGTTAGGCTTGGTGCCAACGCTGTACCTGCTGCCATTATCTGGTTGCGGTCCGAAATAGCAACCTGGCGTTGCCCCCGGACTGAACGGGAGCTGAGTACGATAATTAAAACAACATGGAGCACACGATGCCCAGGCGCGTTTCCCTTCTTGCCGATCTCGCGCTGACGCTGGCTGGCTGTCAACCGGCTGCCGACCCTGCAGCCGAGGCACCCGCCGCAGACCCCGCTGCCATGGCGGCCATCGAAACCCCGGAACAACGCGCGTCCCGCCTGCAGGCCACCTTTCCGGCGCAACAGCGCCCACCGGCCGATCCCGCAGTGCTGCACCAGGGTGCCGACATCTACGGCGTCAATTGCCGCGCCTGCCATGGCCAGGACCTGCGCGGCGGTGATCTTGGCGGCCCCAACCTGCTGCGTTCCGAAGTGGTGTTGCAGGACCAGGAAGGTGAGCTCATTGGTCCCGTGGTGCGCGAAGGTCGCAGCGGCACCAACGTTGCCATGCCGGCACTGCCGCTGGCCGATCCTGAAGTGAAGGCCGTAGCCGCCTATATCCACAGCATTACGGCCAGCGCGCGCGGCCAGGGCGCGCCGCCGTCCGAAGCCGCTACCCCCATCGACATCGTGGTCGGCTCGGCCGAAGCCGGTGCTGCGCAATTCCGGATCCTGTGCAGCAGCTGTCACAGTGCCGATGGCGACCTCGCCGGCATTGCCTCGCGCATTCCTTCTGCCGAAGACCTGCAGAACAGCTGGGTGGCCGGACGTGACTGGACGCAGCCAGCGGACCCCGCCGATCCGGCACGCGCCATCCAGGCCAGCGTCACTCTCGACAACGGTGAACAGATCAGCGGCCGCCTCGTTCGCCAGGACGACTTCGTGCTGAGCCTGCGCACGGCAGCGGGCGGGCACCGCAGCTTCCTGCTGCAGCGCGGCACCCCAAAAGTCGTGAGCATGGATGTTACAGATCCGCTGGCACGCCATCTGGAGCTGCTGGGCCAGCTCGATGATGCCACGATGCACGCCATCACGGCCTATCTGTTGACACTGAAATGAACCAGCTGATATTCCTCGCGTCCAGAGTGTTGCTTGCCTGCAGCGTTGTTGTGGCACTGCTGCCACTGCCCTTGCCCGCCCAGGAGGTGCTGCTCGATCCAGCTGAACTGCTGCAACCGCTGGGAGAACGCTGGACCAGTTATTCCGGCGATTACAGCGGCCAGCGCTTCAGTGCGCTGACACAGGTCACGCCGGACAATGTTCAGCAGCTTACCCTCGCCTGGACCGCGCGCATGAACGATCGCGTGCGCGATGGCCTCACGCAGAGCGGCGGCGAAGGCAGTGGTGACTTCCGCATTCCGCCACCGACCCTCAAAGGCAGCATCCTGCAGATCGACGGCATTCTTTACGTGACAGCACCGGATCACGTGTGGGCGCTCGACGCACGCTACGGCACCGAGCTGTGGCACTACTTCTGGAAAACGCGTGGTGGTACCCACATCGGCAACCGTGGCGCCGCCATCTGGAACGACTCCCTGCTCTTCGAAACACCGGACAACTACCTGGTGTCCCTCGATGTGCATACGGGCAAGGAGAACTGGCAAGTGGCAATCGCCAGCTTCGAACTCCAGTATTTCTCCACGATGGCACCGCTGGTCATCGGCAATCACGTGCTCGTGGGCACCGGCAACGATCTCGACCAGCCGGGCTTCCTGCAAAGCTTTGATCCGGCCACCGGCGAACTGCAATGGAAGTTCTACACAGTGCCCATGACGGAAGCTGACCCGGCGCTGTCTACCTGGCCCAACCTCGACGCTGCCAGCCACGGTGGTGGCCAGGTGTGGGTCAACGGGGTCTATGATCCAGAAACCGATCTCTACATTTTCGGCACCGGCAATCCCAGCCCGGGCTACACTGGCGTGTCGCGCCTCGGCGACAACCTCTACACCTGTTCCCTGGTCGCCGTGAAAGTCAGCACCGGTGAACTGGTGTGGTATTTCCAGACCTCACCGCACGACACCCACGACTGGGATTCGGCGCAGACTCCCATTCTGTTCGACGGCGAAATTGACGGCCAACCACGCAAGCTGGTGAGCACCGCTGCACGCAACGGCTATTTCTTCACGCTGGATCGCGTGACAGGCGAGCACATCGTCACCACCAGGTACGGCAGCAGCAGCAGCAGCAACTGGAGTCTCGGCATCCGCCCCAATGGTTCACCGGAGCCAAACCCCCGGCAAGTCCGCCACGATTCCCGGCTCGCTGGTATCCCCCGTCGAGGGCGGCGTCTCCAACTGGCAGCCACCGGCGTTCAACCCGAATCTGGGGCTTTTCTACACGCACGAGAACAATGGCCACAATATCCTTTACCTCACCGAGATCGATCCACGTGGCTCGATGGGCCTCGGCGGCAAGCGCGTTGCCATCGTCGGCTTCGACAAGCCCGCACTGAATGCGATCGACTATGCTACGGGTCTGCCGAAGTGGCGCCATGAATGGCCCGGCGCACGCATGATCGGCGCGGGCCTGCTGGCCACCGCCAGCAACCTGTTGTTCACCGGCGACGGCAGTGGCAATCTCGTGGCACTCGACGGCGCAGACGGCGCCTTGCTGTGGCATTCGCGCATCGGCAATATCTCCAATGCACCGCAAACCTGGATGATCGACGGCAGGCAGTACCTGGTAGTGGGCGTGGGCGACATGCTCTATGCCTATGTGATGTATTAGCGAGGGACGCATGAAGAGCAGGATCCGCTATGGCATGGTCGGAGGTGGCGAAGGAGCCTTCATCGGCGCCGTGCACCGCCACGCCGCGCAGCTGGACGGTGACTACGAACTCGTCTGTGGCGCGTTCTCGGCCACGCCGGAAAAATCCATCCGCTCCGGCCGTGCGCTGGGTGTGCCGCCTGGCCGCTGTTATCCCGACTTCCACGCCATGTTTGAACAGGAGGCGACGCTGCCGCCCGACGTGCGCATGCAGTGCGTCGTCATCGTCACGCCCAATCACCTGCATTACGCCCCGGCGCTGGAGGCGCTGCAGCATGGCTTCCATGTACTGTCCGACAAGCCCGCAACGTTCTCGCTGGAAGAGTGCCGCCAGCTCGCCGCCATGGTCGTCAGCACGGGGCGGCTCTATGGCCTGACGCATCCCTACACGGCCTACCCTGCCGTGGTGGAAGCCCGTGAACGTGTCGCGCGCGGTGAGCTCGGCATCATTCGCAAGATCCTCGTGGAATACACGCAAGGTTGGCTGGCAGAGGCGCTGGAGCATCAGGGCAACGCCCAGGCGGCGTGGCGCACGGATCCCGCGCGTGCCGGCAGCAGCTGCTGCATGGGTGACATCGGCGTGCATGCTTTCAATCTGGTCGAGCATGTCAGCGGCCTGAAAGTCACACGGCTGTGTGCTGAACTCAACACCATCGTGCCGGGACGCCGCCTCGACGACGATGGTACCGTGCTGCTGCATTTCGACAACGGCGCACGTGGCACGCTGCTGGCGAGCCAGATCTGCACCGGTAACGAAAACAATCTGGTACTGCGCCTGTTCGGCGACAAGGGTGCGCTGGAGTGGCAGCAGATGGACCCCAATTCGCTGTGGCTGCGCTACAACGACCGCAGCTCGCAGTTGCTGCGCACCGGCACGCCTGCCATGGGTACTGCTGCGCAGGCCGCCACGCGGATTCCTGCCGGACACCCCGAGGGTTACCTCGAGGCCTTTGCCAACCTGTTCCGCAGTTTGGCCGTGCAGGTGCGGGCCCACAAGGCCGGCACGCCGGCTGCCACAGCAGCGCCGGGCATGGACGCCGCCTTGCGCGGCATGGCCTTCATCGAAGCTGCAGTGCAGAGCTCACGCGAGGGCCAGCGCTGGCTTGATCTGGACACAGGAAGCCCGTAATGATCTGAACCCGACCCTGAGGGTCGAATTGTCGTCAACATTTGCTGAAGACTTTTATGTCATACGAAAACAAGAAGAACGAGGCAGGCAAGCCCGACATCAGCGCCGACTATCACTTCGCCGGCTACAGAGTCGACATTCGTCAGCGTCGCCTCCTGAGCCCCGCAGGCGACGTGCTGAACGTGAGTTCCAGAGCCTTCGACACCCTGCTTGTCCTGCTGCAACAGCACGGTGATGTGCTTTCCAAGTCCACGTTGATGGCGCTGGTATGGCCCAACGTCATCGTGGAGGAGAACAATCTCAATCAGGCCATCTCCAGTCTGCGTAAAGCCCTGGGGGACAACAAGAACGAGAGCCGCTTCATCATCACTGTACCGGGGCGTGGCTATGGTTTCATCGCACCGGTGGAACGCGTGCTGCAACAACCAGCCGCACCTGCTGCCGCTGCCGACATGGCAGCAACCGCTGACGACAGCACTGCCACCTACACTGCAGCGGAACTGACGATACCTGTGCAGCTCTCACCCATTGCCTTCCTGCTGGCAGCAGCTGCCCTCGTTTTGCTGGCTGCGGGACTGTTGCTGTGGCAACCGCAAGGCGCAAGCGGAGGTGCCGCAGTGGCCAAGGCCAGTGTGGCATCCAGTCCTTCTGATACTGCCCCCGCGGTACTGGGCAGCATCGCCAACTCCATTGCCGTGCTGCCGTTCGCCGACCTTGATCAGGATCACGACCATTCATTGTTTGCCCTCGGCCTGCATGACCAGCTCATCAACCAGCTGACCAGGATCCGCAGCCTCAAGGTGATCGCCCGCAACAGCGTGCTGCCGCTCATCGACCAGCAGTTGTCGACACCCGACATTGCCCGCATGCTGCGAGTGGAGTCGGTGCTGAGCGGCACCCTGCTGTTCGCCGGCCACCAGGCGCGGGTGAACCTGCAACTGCTGGATCCCCAGAGTGGCATGACGCTGTGGTCCAGCACCTACGAGGCCGATACCCAGGACATGTCCGACATGATCGCCATTCACAGCGACATTGCCCTGCAGGTGGCCACGGCACTGGAAGCTGAAATCCACCAGTCCGAACGCGAGCAGATCGAAAGCCTGCCGACAGCCTCCTTCAAGGCCTACCGCTACAACCTTGCCGCCATGAACGCGCATTACCGGCAGGATTTTGCGCAGGAATGGACCCTCTCGCGCCAGGCCCTCGAACTTGACCCCGATTATGTCGATGCGCTTTTCACGTTCTCGTCCGTCAACACGGTATTGGTAGCCAGGCCCCTGCCTGGCATGAGCAGTCGCGACCATTTCGAGCTGGGGCTTGAGAGTGCCGAACGCATGATCGAACTTGAACCCGGCAACAGCGGCGGCTACTCCCTCAAGGCTGTGGCGCTTGGTACCGTGCCGGACTGGAATGGTGTGGAGGCGATGAATACCACGCTGGAGCGCATAAATGCACCGCTTGCCGATCGCAAGTACATCGCCCTGCTGCTGCTCTGCCTCGGACGATTCGAGGAAGCCATCGCGATCTACCAGGCCAATCTCGTGACGGAGCCGCTCAATCTGTTTGGTCGCGGCTTCCTCATGGCAGCGCTGGAATTGTCCGGTAACCCTCTTGCCGCAGATGCAGAGTACCAGCTCGGCGAAGAACTGATGCCGGCGTGGTGGGGAGACCAGATCAATATTTTTCTGGCACTGGGTCGTGGCGCAGCCCTGGAAGACATCGATGAATTGAATGTACCGCAGGATCTGAAAGAGTTGTTGCATCATATCGATGACCGCGAGGTTCTGGACGCGCAAGTAAAGGCCTACGCAGCCTCGCCATCCAAGGTACCGGCAGCGTCGATTTACTACGCTGCGTTTGCCGCCAAACTGGGTGACCAGTCTCTGGCAGTTCAGCTGCTGCGGTCGGCCCTCGACGATGTGTGGACCAGCTTGTTCTGGCTGTGGCTGCCGGTGTTTGATGAAGCGCGCAAGCTCGACTCCTTCAAGCAGCTGCTGCGCGAATCCGGCGTGGTGGAATACTGGGGCCAGCACGGCTGGCCACAGGTCTGCCAGCCGCAGGGCGAAGACTTCAGCTGCAACTGGTCGGCCCGTCCGGTTGCCAGCTTGCAACACTGAACTGCAAGTACCACACTCCGGGCAGTACCTGCTCGCAGCGCATGCACACCGCAATCACACGCTGCCAAACCGCAAAGGAGCATCTGATGTCCCGCATGAAAGGCCCCGGCATCTTCCTGGCCCAGTTCGCCGGCAGCAAACCGCCATTCGACACGCTCGACAATCTCGGCCGCTGGGCTGCCGGACTCGGCTACGTCGGGGTACAGGTGCCCACCTGGGATCCGAAACTCTTCAACCTCAGGCTCGCTGCGCAGAGCCGCGACTACTGCGATGAAGTGAAAGGCACGCTCGCGCAGCACGGTGTCGAGATCACGGAACTGTCCACGCATATGCAGGGCCAGCTGATGGCGGCGCATCCTGCCTACCAGCCGATGTTCGCCAAGTTCGCCCCTGCCGAAGTGCGCGACGCTCCGGCAGCATGGAGCGCATGGGCCACGCGCGAACTGACCTATGCCGCAAAGGCCAGCGGTCACCTCGACCTTGCCGCGCATGCCACTTTTTCCGGTGCGCTGCTGTGGCACACGATGTATCCCTGGCCGCAGCGTCCGCCCGGCCTCGTGCAGGATGGCTTCCGTGAGCTCGCCAATCGCTGGAAACCCGTACTCGATGAATTCGCCGAGCACGGCGTGACAGTCTGCTTCGAACTGCATCCCGGCGAAGACCTGCACGACGGCATCACGTTTGAACTGTTTCTGAAGGCAACCGGCAACCATGTCGCCGCCGGCATTCTCTACGATCCCTCGCATTTCCTCTTGCAGCAGCTGGACTACGTACAGTTCATCGACCACTACCACGAGCGCATCCGTGCCTTCCACGTGAAGGACGCGGAGTTCCGCCCCAACGGCAAGAGCGGCGTCTATGGCGGCTACCAGGGCTGGCGCGATCGTCCCGGTCGTTTCCGCTCGCCGGGCGACGGCCAGATTGATTTCACGCAGATCTTCAGCAAGTTGGCGCGTTACGGCTACGCCGGCTGGGCCGTACTGGAATGGGAATGCTGCTTCAAACACCCGGAAGACGGAGCCCGCGAAGGGGCGCCCTTCATCCGCGATCACATCATCCGCCTCACCGACCGCGCCTTCGACAACTTCGCCGGCGCCCACCCCGACCAGACCCTCAACCGCCACATCCTCGGCCTCGACTGATTCAGCCTTGCTGGTGCAGGTAGCGGGTGTTTTTGAGTTGGGGGAAGAGCCAGGCCCAGCCGGCGGCGACGAGGATAGCGCCGACACCGCCCACGGCGACGGCAGGCACGGCGCCGATCCAGGCCGCCATACCGCCGGCGCGGAACTCACCGAGCTCATTGGATGCGCCAAGAAACACCATGTTCACCGCATTGACGCGGCCACGTACGTCGTCAGGTGTCCACAGTTGCAACAGCGTTTCCCGGATCACCACACTGACCATGTCGGCCGCACCGATCAAGGCCAGCGCGAGGATCGACAGCCATGTCAGAGTGGAGAGGCTGAACAACAAGGTGAAGGCACCAAACAGGCCTACGCTGACCAGCAGAATCACGCCGGCCTTGTCACGAATGGGAGAAGTCGCCATGAAGATGGCCGTGAGCACCGCGCCGACGCCGGGTGCCGCCCGCAACAGGCCCAACCCCCAGGGTCCCAGTTCCAGAATGTCGCGCGCGTAGACCGGCAGCAGCGCCACAGCGCCACCCAGCAGCACCGCAAACAGGTCCAGTGAAATGGCACCCAACACCACTTTGTCACGACGGATGAAGTGCAGTCCCTCGAACAGCGAGGCGAAACTGACCTTGCGCACACTGGCGGGCGCGGGAGGATCGGCAATGCCCATGATCAGGACCAGAGACACGCACAGCAACAGGACACTGGCGGCATAGGCCACGCTGGCGCCCAGCCCGTACAGCAAACCACCCACAACCGGTCCGACGATGGTCGCGATCTGCCACGCCGAAGAGGTCCATGCTACGGCATTGGCAAAATCCTCGCGTGGCACCAGGCTTACCAGCAGGGACTGCGAGGACGGCCCGAAGAACGCGCGTCCAACACCGAGCAGGGCCAGCGCCAGGAAGATCGGCAGCGTGCTGCCATGGCCAAGCAGTGCCACCAG
>JBIIWP010000066.1:0-17343 GCA_044338855.1 Pseudohongiellaceae bacterium
AGGGGCCAAGACGCCAAGAATACAGTGCCTGGCGAGAAATATGGCTTGCTGCGTCAACCGTGTGCGCGCTTCTGTGCGACGGCTTCGGCGAGTTCCTGCAGCAGGTGTACCGAGACGTCCCAGCCCATGCAGCTGTCGGTGATGCTCTGGCCGTAGGTCAGGGGCTGGCCCGGCAGCATTTTTTGGGTGCCGGCGACAAGGTGGCTTTCCAGCATGAGGCCTGCGATGGATCTGGTGCCGCCGGCGATCTGGCCGGCAACGTCGCGGCATACGATTGCCTGGCGGTCGGGGTCCTTGCCGGAGTTGGCATGGCTGCAGTCCACCACGATGGCCGGACGCAGGCCGGCCTTCAGCAGCTTTTCTTCGGTCTCATTGATGCTTTCCGGATCGTAGTTGGGATGACGGCTGCCGCCGCGCAGGATGATGTGGCAATCGGGATTGCCGGCAGTCTGGAAAATGGCGCTGTGGCCTTGCTTGGTCACGGACAGGAAATGGTGTGAGCGCGAGGCTGAGCTGATGGCGTCCACCGCGATCTGGATGCTGCCGCCGGTACCGTTCTTGAAGCCCACAGGACAGCTGAGGCCCGAGGCCAGTTCACGGTGGCACTGTGATTCGGTGGTGCGGGCGCCGATGGCACCCCAGGAGATCAGATCTGCGATGTACTGCGGGCTGATGAGGTCGAGGTACTCGGTGCCGGCCGGCACGCCCATATCGGCAAGGTCCAGCAGCAGCTTGCGCGCGATGCGCAGGCCGTCGTTGATGCGGAAGCTGTCGTCGAGACCGGGATCATTGATGAGCCCCTTCCAGCCCACTGTCGTGCGTGGCTTTTCGAAGTACACGCGCATGATGATGCAGAGTTTGTCCTTGTGCAGATCAATGATGGGTTGCAGCCGCGCCGCATAGTCCAGCGCAGCTTTGGTATCGTGGATGGAACAGGGCCCGACCACTATCAGCAGGCGATCGTCCTGGCCGTGCAGGATCTTCTGGATGGCGCTGCGCGCTTCCAGCACCGTGCGTTCTGCGGCCGCAGTGATCGGGAATTCATTGACGAGCTGGTTGGGGGACAGGAGTTCTTTCATCGCCAGGATGCGAGTGTCGTCGGTCGGATTTTGCGTTGTCATGTCGGTTCTCGTTCGGGGCCTCAGGCGGCCACGCTGATGGTGAGTTCAAGGGTGTGCTCGTCCACGTCGAAGCTGAAGGCGCCTTGTGTAGTTGAGGCGTCGAGGCTGGTGGCCAGCGTTTCATTGGCAATGTGGACAGCATGTGCGGCGATGGCATCGGCCAGCTCCGGCCCTGCGCGGTACAGCACGCGGATGCGGTCGGTGACCTTGAGACCCAGGTCCTTGCGGGTCTTCTGGATGCGGTTGACCACTTCGCGTGCGAGGCCTTCGCGCACCAGGGCGGCGTCGAGCTGGCAGTCCATGTCGATCGAGATGAAGCGATTCGACAGCGACTGCGTGCCTTCGCGTGGTTCTCGGTAAATCAGGATGTCGTCACTGCCGAAGTTGACGCCATCAATTACCAGCGTGCCGCTCTCCTGCAACTGGTTCAGTGCTGCGGCATCCAGCTTCTCGATGAGGCCGCGGAACCTGCCGAAGTCCTTGCCCAGACGCTTGCCCAGCACTGGCGAGTTGGCCTTGGCGAACAGGTTTATATAGCTGTTCTCGTCCGTGCTGTAGTCCAGTTGCTTCACGTTGAGTTCGCCCTGGATATAGTCGGCCAGACGCGCAATTTCGTCCAGCATCCCCTGGTCCTGATGGATGATGGTGAGGCGTGCCAATGGTGTCTTGGTCTTTATCTTGACCTGGTTGCGCTTCTGGCGGCCCAGCAGGATGATGTTCTGCATGCGTGCCACAGCGGCTTCCAGTACTGGCTGGATCAACGCGTCCTGCGCCTGCGGATAGCGGCAGAGGTGTGCGCTCAGGGGCTGTTCCCCGCCTGCTGGAGCATAGGGCAGCAGGAGCTGATAGATGTGTTCGGCGAGGAACGGCGCGAACGGTGCCATGCAGAGCGTCAATTCATGCAGTGTGGTGTACAGCGTCTGGTAGGCGCTGCCCTTGTCATCCGTCATTCCCTCGACCCAGAAGCGGCCACGATTCAGGCGGATGTACCAGTTGGTGAGATCTTCGATGAACTCGAACAGCGCCGGCACCACGTTGTAGAGCTTGTAAGCCTCCATCTCGCGTGTGACGTTGGTGACAAGCGATTGCAGGCGCGACAGTACCCACTGGTCCGTGATGTTGGTGGAATGCACTGCAGCGGGGTTCGCCTTCCAGCCGTCGATGTCGGCGTAGGTCTGGAAGAACCTGAAGGAGTTCAGCCAGGGCAGGAGTGCACGACGTACCATGTCCTTGACGCCGTTGTCGGAGAAGCGCTGTTCTTCGGCTTTCACAAGGCCGGAGTTGATCAGATACAGGCGCAGCGCATCGGCGCCATAACTTTCCATGAGCAGGTCGGGTGGCGTGTAGTTCTGCAGGCGCTTCGACATCTTCTTGCCGTCTTCGGCCATCACGATGCCGTTCACGATCACATTCTTGAACGAAGGCTTATCGTAAAGTGCCGTACTCAGTACCAGCAGCGTATAGAACCAGCCGCGCGTCTGGTCGAGACCTTCCGCGATATATTCCGCCGGGAAGCCGGCTTCGAACAATTCTGCGTTCTCGAAGGGATAGTGCAACTGCGCATAGGGCATGGCACCGGATTCGAACCAGCAATCCAGTACTTCCGGCACGCGACGGTACAAGCCTGCTTCGCCGTCCAAGGAAAAAGTCAGATCATCCACGAACTCGCGGTGCAGGTCGCCGACCAATACCCCGGTGTACTGCTGCAGTTCAGCGATGGAGCCGATGCAGAGCGTATTGCCGGTGGTGTCGTTGACCCAGATCGGCAGCGGCGTACCCCAGTAGCGGTTGCGCGAAATGCACCAGTCGATGGCGTTCAGCAGCCAGTTGCCCATGCGACCGTTCTTGATATGGTCGGGCACCCAGTTGATCTGCTGGTTGGCGGCCACGAGGCGCTCGCGCAGTGATTCCACCTTCACGTACCACGAAGGAATCGTGCGATAGATGATGGGCGTGTCCGAGCGCGGACAGAACGGGTAGGGATGCACGATCACGTCCTGCTGGAACAGCGCGCCTTCTTCCTTCAGGCGGCGGATCAGCAGCTTGTCGGCGTCCTTCACGTAGGTGCCGGCGTAGTCGCTGATCTCGGCGGTGTACTTGCCTTCGAAGTCGACGGGGCAGGGCACGGCTGCCACGCCGTTGTGCTTCATCACGCGGTAGTCGTCCTCACCAAAAGCGGGCGCGAGATGCACCACGCCGGTACCACTGTCGGTGGTGACGTAGTCATCGGCGAAGATGCGGAAGGCGCCTTCGTTCTCCAGTTCGCTGAAGTAGGGGAACAGTGGCAGGTAGCGCTTGCCCACGAGCGTGCTCCCGGGCGACTTGCCCAGCACCGTGAGGTTGCGGTTCCTGCCTGTCGCTTCCAGGCGCGCCTCGGCGAGCCAGATCATGCGGCCATTGTCAGGCTCCTGCACCAGCACGTAGTCGATGTGTTCGTTGACGCAGAGGCCGAGGTTGGACGGCAGCGTCCAGGGCGTTGTAGTCCAGGCGGCGACATAC
Organism: Pseudohongiellaceae bacterium; assembly: GCA_044338855.1. Lineage (GTDB taxonomy): Bacteria > Pseudomonadota > Gammaproteobacteria > Pseudomonadales > Pseudohongiellaceae > CAILUG01. Next base: position 3,621 of record JBIIWP010000066.1, read on the forward strand.
GCTTGATCATCCTTCAATTTGAACAGCACCGTAACGGCCGGGTCCTGCACGTCCTGGTAGTTGGAGCCGGCCTCGAAGTTGGACAGCACAGTGCCCAGCGCGGTGGAGAATGGCACCACTTTCACGCCCTGGTAGACCAGATCCTTCTGCCACAGTTGCTTCATGACCCACCACACGGACTCCATGAAGGTGGGGTCCATGGTCTTGTAGTCGTTACGGAAATCCACCCAGCGACCGATGCGGGTGATGGTCTTTTCCCACTCGGTGGTATAGCGCTGCACGATGCCGCGGCATTCATCGTTGTAGGCCTTGATGCCGAGCTGCTCGACCGCCTGTTGTGCGCTCATGCCCAGTTTCTTGTCGATCTCGTGCTCGATGGGCAGGCCATGGCAGTCCCAGCCAAAGCGGCGCTGCACGTAGCGGCCCTGCATGGTGTAGTAGCGCGGGATGATGTCCTTCAGCGTGGAGCCGACGAGGTGGCCATGGTGCGGCAGGCCTGTGGCGAAGGGCGGGCCGTCATAGAAAATGTAGGGCGGGCAGGCGCGCGTCTGTTCCAGTGAGCGGCTGAACACGTCGTGCTGTTTCCAGAAGGCGAGCACCTGGTGCTCGGCGTCCACGAAAGAGAAGCTGCCCGGGTCATTGCTGCCTGGGTCGTTACTGCTGTCTGCTGCGTCGCTCACGTGGCGCTCCTGCGTTCACTGGTTCGTCGGATAGTACTGGTATGCCTGCGCACCGGAGGAAGCGCCTGCGGCGTTCGCAGCCCACCCCGCCTGGCCTGCGCACCGGAGGAAGCGCCTGCGGCGTTCGAAGCCCGCCCCAGCCGGCCTGCGCACTGGAGTAGTGGATAGCCGCAGATCCCATACATAAAAAAACCCGCCTCGGGGGGCGGGTTTCGGCTCTTGCGTTGTTTCGCGTGCTACCAGGCCTTCAACCCACCCTGCGGTGTCGAATGAAAAACGTGATACAGGCATGGGTGGCGCGCTTTTTCATGGGGCGCAAGGATAGTCGCTGGAGGGGCAATGATCAAGCCAGGGGCAGGGATTCCCGCCCCTTTGATCAGGGTCAGGTGTCCTTCCCCACTTTAACGTGCATCATGGGCTTTAACCTGTGCTTGTCCTGAGGTTTATCCATAGTGGTGGCTGCGGCCTGAAAATTGCAGCCCCTGATGCAGCGAAACTGCAAACGGCGGGTGCTCCTGCCCCTGTCTTGCGCGGCGACACTGATCACGCACTGCAAATGCGCGGTGTGTGCACCATGGTGGACCACTCATGCAAGCCAAGACTTATCCACGCAAGAGACGACCGGGAGTGTTGTTGATGGCCAATGGCCGGGACCATGTCACAGTGAGCGATGACACCAACCAGCCCCTTGATCCGCAGCTGCTGGACCGGCTGTTGAGTAGTCACGGCATCGGCAGCTCTTTTATCGATTTTTCCGGTGCGGTGATCCAAACCCCGTTGGAAAGCCGCCTCCAGGTGCTGCGCTGTATGGGCTGTGCACCCGATTCCATGCCGGCCTTGCGCGCCGCACTGCGCGAACGCGAGGCGCGCGAATGGGAGAATATCCTGCCGCCTTATGTCCTGGTCGAAGCCGGCTCTGCTGGCGGCGTCACGCTGCGTCTGCCCGCAGCAGTGCTGCCGACGGTCCTGCACTGGGAACTGGCCTGCGAACAAGGAGGTAACTTTCGTGGCAGTTTCCTCCCCGCCGCCCTGCCACTGCTGGAAACCCATGTGCTCGACGACAATCAATACCTGAGTGTGCAACTGAGCATGCCACCGGTACCTCCCGGCTACCATACCTTGCGCCTGCAAGCAGGTGGGCGCTGGCTGGAGACGCTGCTGCTGAGTGCGCCGCAGCGCACCTGGCAGCCGCCAGCGTTGGCAGAGGATAAACAGTTGTGGGGCCTGTCGGCCCAGCTGTACACGCTGCGCTCTGCCTCGAACTGGGGCATTGGTGATTTCGCCGACCTCCACCAGCTCTGTGCGCTGGCGGCACGGCAGGGGGCCGCCTTCGTATTGCTGAACCCCTTGCATTACCCGGACCTGCGCTACCCCGACAATGCCAGCCCCTACAGCCCGGATGACCGGCGCTTCCTGAACCCGCTTTACCTGCACCTGCCCTGGTGTGCTGAGTATGCGGCGGAGCCAGTGCAGATGCTGGTTCAGTCCAGTGGCTTCTGCGCCGATCTTGCTGCCGCGCGCGAGTGTGAACTCGTTGACTACGCCACGGTGCACCGGCTCAAACTGCAGTGCCTGGGACTGATGTACCAGGCTTTCCGCAGTGCCTGCGACTCAACCGGCCGGCCGGCGGATTTCACCGCGTTCATACAGGAAGGTGGCGACAGTCTCGCGGCTTTCGCGCGCTTCCAGGCGGCGCGCTGGCTGGCGACGCAGCGCCTTGCCGGCCTTGGGGTGTTGGCGGGCCCGGATTGTCACCTGTGGTTGCAGTGGCTGGCGCGCCTTCAATTGCAGCGTTGTCAGCAACATGCGCTGGCCGCAGGTATGCAGATCGGTCTTGTTCAGGATCTGGCTGTAGGCAGTATCGTGGACGGCTGCGAGGTGCAGACCAATAAGGCGCTGTTCTGTACAGAGGCCCGCATCGGCGCACCGCCCGATTATTTCAATCCGGATGGCCAGAACTGGGGTCTGCCGCCGCTGGTGCCGGATGCCTTACGGGAGACCGCCGGGCGCCATCTGCGCGACCTGCTGCAGGCCAGCATGTCCGGTTGCGGCGCCCTGCGTATCGATCATGTGATGTCCCTCATGCGCCTCTGGTGGTGCCCGGACGACGGCAGCAACGCGGGTGGTGCTTACGTGTACTACCCGGTAGACCTGTTGTTCGCCATCCTTAGACTCGAAAGCCTGCGCCACCAGTGCGTGGTAATCGGCGAGGACCTCGGTGTGGTACCGCCCGAGATCCGGCACTTTCTGGATTCGGCGCAGGTATTCTCCAATAGCGTGTTCTACTTCGAGAAATATGACGGCTGGCATTTCCGCAAGCCGCACGACTACAAACCACACGCGTTGGCCATGATGACCAACCACGATGTGCCGCCGCTGAACAGCTGGTGGAGTGAGGATGATCTCGTCATCCGGCGCCGTATTGGTATCATCCCGGCTGCCAAATTCGACGATGAAGTGAACTGGCGCCGCGGCGAGAAGGGGCAGATCCTGGTCTGGCTGCAGGAGCTGGGCTTGTTGCCGCAGGGCTGGGACCCCGCGGCGACCACGCGTCCACTGGACGATGCCTTGCGCGAAGCGCTGGCCCGCGGCATTGGCAGTGTCGCCTCCGCACTTGTATCGGTGCAGCTTGATGACCTGGCCGGCGCCGACACGCCAATCAACATCCCCGGTACCCACCTGGAACATGCAAACTGGCGCCGTAAGCTGCCGATTGAGACAGCAGTCATTTTCGACAGTACCATTGCCCTCCGTATGATGCAGTCCCTGCGCGAAGCGCGGGGCAAGTGACCCTTTTGAATGTCAGGACCCATCCGCCCGAACCCATGAGCAGTGAACCCAACAAGTACGACCTGATCCCTGCACCGGTAGTAAACCAGCTCGTCAAAGGCATCCATGGCGACGTGTTCTCGGTGCTGGGCATGCATGCACATGCCTCTGGCCAGCGTCAGGTCACGGTGTTTTTGCCAGGTGCGCGCGCGGTCGAGGTCATTACGCCCGGCACCCAGCGCAGCCTCGGCGAGCTTGTGCCTGTTCACGAAGAAGGTCTTTTCAGTGGTCTGATACCGCGCAAACGTCACCTGCCGTACCGGCTGCGCGTGACGTATCCGGAAGCCGTGCTGGTGTGTGACGATCCCTACCGGTTTCCTTCGCTGCTTGACCCCACCGATCTCTATCTGTTCAACAACGGCACGCAGGAGCAGTGCTGGCGCATTCTGGGCGCCAACCAGCGCGTGCATGACGATGTGGAAGGCGTGCTTTTTGCTGTGTGGGCGCCCAACGCGCGCCGGGTCTCGCTGGTCTGCGATGCCAATCACTGGGACGGCCGCGTGCATGTAATGCGGCCTCATCCAGGCAGCGGCGTGTGGGATATCTTCATCCCCGGCATCGCCCCGCACACCTGCTACAAATTCGAGATCATCAGTCACGACGGGCGCTGGCTGCCACTCAAGTCCGATCCCTTTGCCAAACAGATGCAGTTGCGTCCGGATACCGCCTCGGTGGTGGCGCCACCGCCACAGCACGAATGGCAGGACCAGGCCTGGATGGACCTGCGCCGCAACAGTTCAAGTTACGGCGCTCCGGTGAGCATCTACGAAGTACACCCGGGATCCTGGCGGCGCAAGCCCGAGGACGCCAACCGCATGCTCAGCTACCGTGAGCTGGCCGACCTGCTCCTGCCTTATGTGAAGGATCTTGGATTCACACACGTCCAATTGATGCCGATCAGCGAGTTTCCGTTTGACGGGTCCTGGGGCTATCAGCCTGTCGGTATGTACGCTCCTACGCGCCGCTTTGGCGATCCTGACGACTTCCGGCATTTCGTGGATCGTGCGCATGCACTGGGCATTGGCGTGATGTTGGACTGGGTGCCGGGGCACTTTCCTGAAGACGCGCACGGTCTGGTGCGTTTTGATGGCACGCATTTGTTCGAACATGCCGACGACCGCAGGGGCAGGCATCCCGATTGGCAGACCTGCATCTACAACTATGGTCGTGCCGAAGTACAGAGTTTTCTTGTCAGCAATGCCCTGTACTGGCTCGACGAATTCCATGTGGATGGACTGCGTGTGGATGCCGTGGCGTCCATGCTGTACCTGGACTACAGCCGCAAGGAAGGCGAGTGGCTGCCCAATCACATGGGAGGGCGCGAAAACATCGAAGCCATCGAGTTCCTGCGCAACGTCAATGCGCGTGCCTACTTCAACCACCCCGGCGTGTTGATGATCGCCGAGGAAAGCACGGCCTGGCCGGGCGTAACCGCCTTCGTGGAACGCGGCGGACTGGGCTTCGGCTACAAATGGAACATGGGCTGGATGAACGATACGCTGCGTTATCTTGCGCGTGATCCGGTGCACCGCAAGTTCCATCACAACGAGATGACGTTCAGTCTGCTGTATGCCTTCAGCGAGAACTTCGTGTTGCCGCTGAGCCACGATGAGGTCGTGCACGGCAAGCGCTCCCTGCTGGAACGCGTGCCGGGTTTTGATCCCGACAAGTTCGCAACCCTGCGGGCCTACTACGCCTTTCTGTGGACACATCCAGGCAAGAAGTTGCTTTTCATGGGCTGTGAGTTCGCGCAGCGTCGCGAATGGGATCACAACCACAGCCTCGACTGGCACCTGCTGGACCAGGTGCCGCATTTGGGTGTGGCGCGTCTTGTCGCAGACCTCAATTTCCTCTACCGCAACTGCCCGGCGCTGCACGAACTCGACCATTCTGCGGAAGGATTCGATTGGGTCGACGCCGACAATCATGCTCATTCCATTTTCGTCTACCGCCGCAAGAGCCGTGTCAGCAGTGAGCAGTTGCTGGTGGTGTTGAATATGACGCCGGTGCTGTACCACGACTTCCGCGCCGGCGTGCCGCGCGCTGGCTATTACGAAGAAAAACTCAATACCGATGCCGTGCACTATGGCGGGATGGGGCACGGCAATCTCGGCGGTGTCCATGCTGAGGCCTTGCCGGCACATGGCTGCCACTGGTCGCTGGCGCTTACCCTGCCACCGCTTTCCGCGTTGGTATTCGCCATGCAGACAGACTGAGGGCCGCAGCATGATTCGCAATCACGGCATCAGGCCTGGCAGCATCCACCAACTCGGCAGCAGTGTCGAAGCCGATGGGGTAAATTTTGCATTGTTTTCTGCCCACGCCGAGCGTGTGGATTTGTGCATCTTCAGCGCGGATGGCATGCAGGAGGAGTTTCGGCTTACGCTCCCGGATGTGACCAACCAGGTGTGGAATGGTCATGTAGAAGGACTGCCGCCGGGAACGCGCTACGGCTATCGTGTCTACGGACCCTACCAGCCCGACCTCGGTCTGCGCTTCAATCACCACAAGCTGCTGCAGGATCCCTATGCGCGCCAGCTCAGTGGCAACTTTACCTGGTCGGACCTGCATTACGCCTTCCAACTGCATGCGCCAGAGGGCGATCTCAGTTTCGACACGCGCGACAACGCCCTGTTCCTGCCCAAATGTGTAGTGCTGCCACCCCAGCCGGAGTACGTGCCCCGCCGGAACCGTGTGCCCAAGCGCGACACCGTGATCTATGAAGCGCACCTGAAAGGCCTGACGATGCAGCACCCCGCTGTACCAGAGCATCTGCGCGGCCGCTTCCTTGGTGTCGGTCATGCGGCGCTGGTAAAGCACCTAAAAGATCTCGGCATCACCTCACTGGAATTGCTGCCGGTACAAAGTTTTCTCAGTGAACATCCGCTGGCGGACAAAGGGCTGCGCAATTACTGGGGTTACAACTCACTGAGTTTCTTCGCCCCGCACCAGGCCTACCTGTGCGGAGACGACATCGGTGAGTTCCGCCAGATGGTGGATGCTCTGCACGATGCCGGCATCGAGGTGATTCTGGACGTGGTGTTCAACCACACGGCTGAAGGCGGGCGCCTTGGCCCCACGTTCAGTTTCCGTGGCATCGACAACCTGTCGTATTACCGCCTGCAGAACGAGAACAAGCGCTACTACATCAATGATTCAGGCTGTGGCAATACGCTGAATCTCAGCAATCCCTTCGTCAACCAGATGGTAATGGATTGCCTGCGCTACTGGGTTACCGTGATGGGGGTGGATGGCTTTCGTTTCGACCTCGCCACCGTGCTGGGACGCGAGCACCATGGCTACGATCGCGGCAGCGGCTTTCTCGACTCATTGCACCAGGATCCGACGCTGTCGGCGGTGAAGGTCATCGCGGAGCCCTGGGACATTGGCCCCGGCGGCTATCAGCTCGGCAACTTTCCACCGGGCTGGAGCGAATGGAACGACCGCTATCGCGATACCGTAAGGCGCTATTGGCGCGGCGACAACGGCATGCTGCCTGACTTCGCACGGCGCCTGCACGGTTCCAGCGACGTCTTCGAGCACTCCGGGCGCAAGCCCAGCGCCAGCATCAATTTCATTACGAGCCACGATGGTTTTACGCTGCACGACCTGGTCAGCTATGTCCACAAGCATAATGAAGCCAATCTGGAAGACAATCGTGATGGTCATTCGGAGAATTTCAGTGAGAACTACGGTGTTGAAGGCCCCACGCTGATTTTCGAGATCAACGAGGTGCGCAAGCGCCAGCGCCGGAATCTGCTCGCAACCCTGGTCGTGTCGCAGGGCACGCCCATGCTGCAGATGGGTGACGAAATGGGGCGAACGCAGCAGGGCAACAACAATGCCTATTGCCAGGACAACCCGCTGGGCTGGCTCGACTGGGAGCTGTGCAACGACAGCCAGCAGCTGCTGGCCTTTACACGGTACCTGCTCGCGCTGCGACGGCAGCATGCCTGCTTCTGGCAGGACCGGTACATACACGAAGGCGATGTACAGGGACAGGGCATCCATTGGATAAATCCCGCCGGTGAGATCATGCAACCGTCGCATTGGGGGCAGCATCATGCGCGGGCATTGGGCTACCTCATCGAACATCGTGCGCAGGAGGGGCGCAGTTGGCTGTTGACGCTGTTCAATGCCAGCAGCAGTCCGATCAGTTTCAGGCTGCCCACGCGCAAATCAACGGGCGGCTGGCACCTGTTGCTGGATACCAGCCTGGCGGATGGCTGCACCGGCATCAGCCGGAATCCCGTACATGAGCAATATTCCATGCTGGCCCACACCATGGTGATGATGCAGGCCAGCGAAGTCGTTCCCGATGCCCAGCAGCAGGAGTTGGTATTATGAAGTGCAGCATGGACAAGAATTTCGACGATGATTATCCCTGGTTGGGAATGGATCCACGCTCGGTCAAGAAAGACCTGTTGCGCCATTACCACCTGACGCTTGGTCGTGCCAGGACCGTGTGTGGCGAGCGCTATCTCTATGACGCCGCAGCGTTGGCGGTGCGCGATCGTCTTGTCGAGCGCTGGCGCAGTACGCGCGAGTGCTATCGCGAATCCGGTACGCGACGCGTCGCTTACCTGTCATTGGAATACCTGATGGGACGCGCGCTGAACAATGCCGTGTTGAACCTCGACATGGAAAGCGCCCTCGCCGAATCGCTGCAAAGCTTCGGCTGTGCGCTGGAAGATGTGCTGGAGCAGGAGCGCGACCCCGGGCTTGGCAATGGCGGCCTCGGCCGGCTGGCAGCCTGCTTTCTGGACAGCTGCGCAACCCTTGGTTTTCCGGTTACCGGCTACGGCATCCGCTATGACTACGGAATTTTCGAGCAGCGCATCCGCGACGGTCACCAGCAGGAAGTACCTGACCACTGGCTGGAGGGTGGTACGCCCTGGGAAATGGTGTCGCTCGAAAATACCCGGCGCGTAAAGTTCGGCGGGTATACCGAGCATTTCACCGATGACGATGGGCGCCATCGCGTGCGCTGGATCAGCAAGGCCGACGTATTGGCAGTGCCGCATGACGTGCCGATCCCCGGCTACCGCAACGAGGTGGTCAACACTCTGCGCTTGTGGAAGGCTGATACCAGCGACAAGCTGGCGCTGGAGGATTTCAACCAGGGTGACCACCACGCCTCCGTAACTGGCCACAATGCCGCTTTGCAGATCTCCATGGTGCTGTATCCCAACGACGTCAGCATGAGCGGCAAGATACTGCGCTTGCGCCAGCAGTATTTCCTGAGCTCGGCGAGCCTGCAGGACGTGATTGCCCGCCATCTGGAGTACCAGCGTGGCGGTCTCGCCAGTTTCTCTGACAAGAACCGTTTCCAGCTCAACGACACGCATCCGGCTGTCGCCGTGGCAGAGTTGATGCGTCTGCTGATGGACGAGCATGGCATGGAATGGGTAGATGCCTGGGCCGTAACCACAGCATGCATGGCCTATACCAATCACACCTTGTTGCCGGAGGCGCTGGAGCGCTGGCCGGTGTCGATGTTCCGCGACCTGCTGCCGCGCCTGATGGAGATCATCTTCGAGATCAACCGTCGCTTCCTGCTGGAAGTGTCCACGCGCTGGCCGGGTGACGCCGGTCGTCTCCGCGAGATGTCCATCATCGAGGAAGGGCACGAGCCGCAGATCCGCATGGCCTACCTGGCCATCGTTGGCAGCAACCGGGTAAACGGCGTGGCCGCACTGCACACGGCCCTGTTGCAACAGGGGCTGTTCCGGAATTTCTATGAGCTGTGGCCGCACAAGTTTGTCAACAAGACCAACGGTGTGACACCGCGCCGCTGGCTGGCCTTCTGCAATACCGGGCTTGCTGCACTGTTGAACATGCATCTGGGCGAGACCTGGGTGACAAACCTTGATGAACTGAAGCAACTGCGCCAGCTGGTGGATGATGCCGGATTCCGGCGTGAGTGGCGCACAGTCCGACTTGCCAACAAGACGCGCCTCGCGGATTTCGTGGAGTTGCGCAGTGGCGTGCAGTTCGATGTGGACATGCTGTTCGATGTCCAGGTCAAGCGTATCCATGAGTACAAGCGCCAGCTGTTGAATGTGCTGCACGTGATTCATCTGTATGCGCGCATCCTGCGCGGTGATACGGACGGCATGGTGCCACGCTGCGTCCTCATCGGCGGCAAGGCAGCGCCTGGTTATGTGATTGCCAAACTCATCATAAAACTGGTGAACAATGTCGCCGCAGTGGTGAATGCCGATCCGCGCGCGCGCGACTGGCTGCGAGTAGCCTTCCTGCCCAACTATCAGGTCACCGCAATGGAGCTGATCTGTCCCGCGACAGACCTTTCGGAGCAGATATCCACCGCTGGCAAAGAGGCCTCTGGCACTGGCAACATGAAGTTCATGATGAATGGTGCGTTGACCATAGGTACTCTGGATGGCGCCAACATCGAGATCCGCGAAGCTGTGGGAGCGGATAACTTCTTCCTGTTCGGACTTGATGCGGCCGAGGTGGAAGTCTGTCGCCGCCACTACGATCCTGCCGCGCTGATTGCCGCTGATCCCGATTTGCATGAGGTCATGCACATGCTGGCAACGGATGTCTTCAGCAAGCACGAGACGGGCATCTTCAGGCATCTCATCGACAGTATCCGCAATCGCCACGACATGTGGCTTACCGCAGCGGATTTCCGCTCCTATGTCGATGCCCAGCGCGATGTCGCCGTTACCTGGCAGGACCAGGAACGCTGGACCACCATGAGCATTCTCAACACGGCCAGCAGTGGCTTCTTTTCCAGCGATCGTACCATCCGTGAATATGCCACGGAGATCTGGCAGATCGAGTCAAGCCAGGTTGCCGGCACCCTGAAACAACAAACAGGTACCAAGCCATGATTGACAGCAGCCACCGTTACGTCAGCAAGCTTACCCGCACTACCTATGCGCTTATCCTTGCCGGTGGGCGAGGCTCGAGGCTCTATGAACTTACCGAATGGCGGGCCAAGCCGGCGCTGTTCTTTGGTGGCAAGTTCCGTATCATCGATTTCCCCTTGTCCAACTGTATCAATTCCGGCATCCGTCGCGTTGGCGTGGTGACGCAGTACAAGGCCCATTCGTTGATCAAGCACCTGGTGCGCGGCTGGGGACATTTCAAGAAGGAGCTCGGCGAGGGTGTGGAAATTTTGCCCGCTTCCCAGCGTACGTCCGATAACTGGTATCAGGGGACGGCCGATGCGGTCTTCCAGAACATCGACATCATCCGCGGAGAGGTTCCCGCCAATGTGCTGGTGCTCTCGGGCGATCACGTGTATCGACAGGACTATGGCGAAATGCTGGCCTTTCATGCCGACAACAAGGCTGACATGACTGTGTGTTGTATCGAAGTGCTGCTGGAAGAGGCTGCAGGCGCTTTCGGTGTAATGGAAGTAGATGCCACTGGTCGCATCATCGGCTTCGAGGAGAAGCCCGCCAATCCCAAGCCCATCCCCGGCAAGCCTGGCTGGTGCCTGGCATCGATGGGTAACTACCTGTTCAATGCGGAATTCCTGTTCGATCAACTGCGCTCCGACAGCAACGACCTGCAGTCGGACCACGATTTCGGCAAGAACATCATCCCTTCCATAATCGACCACAGCCGGGTTTATGCCTATCGCTTCTGTGCGATGGATGGAGACAAACAACCCTACTGGCGCGACGTTGGTACGCTGGATTCCTATTGGAAGGCCAACATCGAGTTGACCTATCCGGTGCCTGCGCTGAACCTCTACGATTCCTACTGGCCCATCTGGACGTTCCAGGAGCAGTTGCCGCCTGCCAAGTTCGTATTCAATGACGATACCCGTCGTGGTCTGGCGGTGGATTCACTGGTATCCGGCGGCGTGATCATCTCGGGTGCCAGCGTCACCAGCTCCGTTATCTATTCCCGCGTGCGTGCCAACTCCTGGTCTGCCATCCACGAGTCAGTGGTGCTGCCGGACGCGAACATTGGCCGCAATTGCACGATTCACAAGGCCATCATCGACCGTGGCTGCGAGATTCCGGAGGGTATGCGCATCGGCGTGAACCATGCGGAAGATCGCGCGCGTGGATTTCGTGTGACGGACGGCGATGTGACACTGGTGACGCGCGCCATGCTCGGCCAGAGCGTGGGCGCACTGTAGAAATCCTGGAAGCAGTAACTCATGCACATAGCGATGATAGCCTCGGAGAACGGTGCCCTGCCCGGTGGCAAGGTGGGCGGCATTGGTGACGTGATCCGTGATGTGCCGCGTGAACTGGTGGCGCAGGGCCACACGGTTACCGTGATCAATCCGGGTTACCAGTTCCTGTCGCGATTGCCCGGAGCGCTTCTGGTCACAACGCTTACAGTTGATTTTGCCTCGACCCTGGAGCGTATCGCTATTTACGAAGTGGAGGTTCCCGGCACGCCGCCCGGCGTACGCATGGTGCTGCTGGAGCATCCACTGTTTGGCTCGGCGGGCGATGCCACCATCTATCATCATGATCCTCACGAGCCTTTCGCCACGGACGCCCGGACCTTTGCGCTGTTCTGCCACGCGCTATGCCTGGCTTTCGTGAGCGGAGCCTTGCCGCGTCCGGACGTGCTGCATTTGCATGACTGGCATGCGGCGTTGTTGCTGGTCTTGCGCCAGGCGCATCCGGCGTATCGCTCACTGCAAGCGATTCCCTGCGTATTCACCATCCACAACCTGTCGCTGCAAGGTATCCGTCCGATGACCGGCAACTGGTCTTCACCGGGCGTGTGGTTTCCGGCGTTGAAGCTGCCGCGCACGGACGTCGTCGATCCGCGCTATCCGGACTGCATCAATCTGATGCGTGCTGGTATCAGGCTGGCGGACAAGGTGCATGTGGTATCCCCTACCTATGCAAGGGAAATCCAGTTGCCCAGCGAAGCTGACCACGGCCTGATCCGCGGTGAAGGCCTGGAAAAGGACTTGCAGCAGGCGGCACAGCAAGGTCGCCTGTTCGGCATCCTGAACGGTTGCGAATACCCTCCGGGACGCGTGCGCGCCATTGCCCATCGCCAGTTTCTGGAAGCGGCGGCGAGCGTGCTGGACAGCTGGGTAGACAACAAGTTGTGGATCAAGGCTGCCCTGTTCAGGGCACTGCAGCGCGTGGATGTCTGGAGCGAACGTACCCGCAAGCCGCCCATGGTCGTTGCGTCGATTGGCCGCCTTACGGCCCAGAAAGTGCGCCTGCTCGCCGTGCCGACCTCGGATGGCCGCTCGGCGCTGGATGCCATGCTGGATGAGCTGGACAACGGTGTCATGATCATCCTCGGCAGTGGCGACGAGAACTATGAACACTTCCTGCTGCAGGTCATGCAGCGCCACGAGAACTTCCTGTTTCTCTGCGGGTTTTCGGAATCGCTGGCAGACCTGCTGTACCGCTACTGCGACCTGTTCCTGATGCCAAGCAGCTTTGAGCCCTGTGGCATCAGCCAGATGCTGGCGATGCGTGCGGGCACTCCCTGTCTTGTCCACAAGGTTGGAGGACTGGCTGATACCGTGCGCCACATGGACAACGGCTTCTGCTTCGAAGGCGCCAACTTGCAGGAGCAAGTGGTGGCATTGCTCGCTGCGTTCAATGAGGTGCAGCAACTGCGCAGTGGTCGTCTGCCGCTGTGGAACAACATCGGCAAGAATGCCGCTGCCACGCGCTTCAGTTGGGAAGGCGTGGTGCAGGAATACATTGACGTGCTTTACCGCTGATTCATCCAAGGAAGTTGCCCGCAAATCGCCTTTGGCTTGCCATCTGTGCCAGATTTCGGCGATTTCATGCATACCCATCTACAGACGGGGCGCCTCGCAGTCATGGTGGGTCCCAGCACTACCCTGGGCTAGGCGTTTATCAACAATTTTTTCGGCCACGCTCCTGCCTGGTACAAACAAGCGATCCTCTTACAGGGTGCCGTGGCGCTCCTGCTGGTAGTCAGCCTTGCTTTCCACCTGGCGGCACCTGGTCTTGTCGGTCTCATGATCATTGCGCTGCAGACAGCGTTCAACGGCATTACCGAAGAGCATCAAATCGGGGAAGCTTTCCAAGAAGTATTGCCTTTTACTGCGATGTTGGTGGCATTCTTTGCCATCGTTGCGGTGATCCACGAGCAACATCTTTTCACGCCAGTGGTTGAGTTCGTGTCCACTTTTGACCCTGAAATACAGCCGGCGCTGTTCTTTCTGGCCAACGACCGGGCTGCCTTCCTGTTCCTGCTGACCTCGGTATTGG
>JBIIWP010000068.1:0-17175 GCA_044338855.1 Pseudohongiellaceae bacterium
CCGTGCCCGCCCGTTATTCGATTGACGCCCAGACACGGGCGGGCACGGGGGCCTGCCTCTACGGGTCAGAAGGTGAAGCGCAGGCCGGCGTCCAGGCTGCGCTCGGGTCCCACGTAGATGCCCTGACGCAGGCTGGGTATATAACGCTTGTCCGCGAGGTTCCTGACACTGCCGCTGAAGCTCAGGCGCTCACTCATGTCGTATACCACGCTGAGGTCCATCAGCGTGTAGCTCTGCATGCGGCCGGTATAGAAGCCAGTGAGGCTTTCGGCCAGAGCCGTGGTATTCGCCACATCGGTGTACTGTTCGCCGGTGTGGTGTACGTTGAGGCCTGTGCGCAGGCTGCCACGCGTGTAGGCAAGACCAAGGTTGGCGACCAGCTCCGGGGTATAGGTCAGCCGGTTACCATCCGGTGTGATGATGCTGCCGTTGGCAGCAAAGCGGGCACCGTCGAATTCCGCATCAGGCACCCAGGTGGTGTTGGCATTGGCGCTGAAGCCCGCGCCGAGTTCAGCTTCCATGCCCAACTCAAGGCCCTGATGCCAGGTGGCGCCGCCATTGGTGCGCTGGAATTGCGAGTTGCTGTTGGCAGGGATGATCTGATTGTCGAAGTCCATGCGGAACCAGGCCATCTCGTAGCGCAACTGCTCGTTGCCGCCACGCAGACCCAGCTCCACGTTCACCGAGCGCTCCGCGTCGAGCTGCTGGTCTTCCAGGGCGTCGAGCGCATCGCCGTTCAAGGCTGGCGAAAAGGCTTTGTAGGCGCTGGCGAAGACCTGCAGTTCCGGGTGCACTTCGAAAGTCATGCCGAGGCCTGGCAGCCATTCAGTATTGGTGCTGCCTGCCACGTTACCCTGGCCAGCGGTACGGCGGCGGTCATTGCGCTGCTGTTCATAACTCTCGCCGCGCAGACCAGCGGTGAGGGCCAGGCGTTCCGTGAGCAGAACGCGGTTCTGCAGGTAGAGCGCGCTGCTTTCGGCCGAGTCGCGCACATCGCGCGCCAGTGGGCCGGTGCGGGGAGTGGCGCGCGTTGCGCTCACGGTCTGGTCGATCATCATTTCGTCCATATAACGATAGCCGAGTTCGGCTTCACTCTGCAGGCCGAACAGGCTGTGCTGGACCTTCAGGCGGGTATCGAGGCCAACGCGTTCGAAGCTGCGGTTGTTGCCGTTGACAGTATCCAGATAGACCCAGCGGCCTGCTGCAGCGGAGGCGGCGTTGTTGGCGTTGAAGCGCCAGTAGTCGCGCGTGGTTTCGCTGCTGTATACCAGCGTGTTCAGCGTCATGGTGTCGCTGAGAGTCCATTCGTGGTTCAGGTCGATGGAGCTGCGGTCGGTGAGGAACCAGTCGTCCGGCGCGGGGTTGTAGTCGACACCGTTCAGGTACTCGTTGATGAACACGCCGCGGTACGAAATGTTGGCGTCGTTCTGGTAGTCGGAAACCTTGAGGCTGACCCATTGGTTGTCGCCCAGCGCCATGCCGGCCTTGGCGACGACGTCGTTCATCGTATAACCCTTTTCCATGAAGCCATCGCTTTCCACACGCGTGGCGATGAGTCCGAATACCGCTTCACCGGAAGGTGCGCTGCCGCCGACTTCCACCGTAGCTTCGTTGGTGTTCCAGGAGCCGGTACGCAGGCTCAATTGCACGCCGTCGTCCGGCTGCTTGGTGATGTAGTTGATGACCCCGCCGATGGTGCTGGGGCCGTAGCGCAGTGAGGCGGCGCCTTTGAGGACTTCAATACCTTCCATACGCTGCACGCGTGGGTTGTAATAGCGGCCGTTGCCTACGAACAGGCCCGGAGCTACCGGCACGCCGTCCTCGAGGATCAATGTCTTGTAGTCTGCTGCACTGAGGCCGCGCATGCCGATGTTGGCAACGATGGCGCTTTCTTCCTCGGGCTTGATGCTGACACCGGTGACGCTGCGCAGCATTTCTTCGGTGGAGCGTGGCTGTTTCAACTGCAGTTCTTCGAGTGTGACGATGCTGACCGCGCCGGGCTGCCGTGCTATGTCCTGCTGGCTGCTACCGACCACCATGATCATGGGCAGCTTGCGGTTGGCATCGTCCTGGGCGAAGGCGCTGTGGCCGCAGAGCAGTCCGGTCGCGGCAAGGGCGAGAGTCAGGCATGAAGGGCGGAAGCGGGGGGTGGCAGATATACTGACGCGCATCGGCGGTACCTCGAAAGTACTGACTAATCAATTGGTTCGGCCATAGAGTGGCGCTGGATGAGAAATATTGTACAAATGAGAAGCATTCTCGTCAACGAAAAAGTTTGATCAGGATTGCCTTTGCCACTTTTGCATCACGCCCTGAGAAGCAGCCACATTTAGTCCACAGGGTCTCTTTACCATCCAACAACTTGCACTGATCACCCCAATGCCCATGACGAAATCCAGATCTACGCACCCGTACCCACGCAGACCCCAGGTCCTGCGCGACCTCGTTTCCACCGTGGTACTGGGCAGCGGTGCACTTTGTATTGCTGGTGCTCACGCCGCCGAGGTGGAAGAGATCCTCGTCGTGGATCGCCAGAGCGAAACCTACCGTGTGCAGCAGAGCAGTCTTGGCAAGCTGACTGAACCACTGCTGGACACCCCGCAGTCGATCACCACGCTGACGGGCGAACTGCTGGACGATCGTGGTGCCCTGTCACTGAATGACGCGCTGCGCAACGTGCCGGGCATCACGCTGGGGGCTGGTGAATTCAGCTGGCAGGGCAACAACCCCAACATCCGCGGCTTCAATTCGCGCAACGACCTGTTCCTCGACGGCATGCGCGACTTCGGCAGCTATGACCGTGATCCGTTCAACCTGGACAGCATCGAAGTGCTGCTGGGGCCTTCCTCGTTGGTGTTCGGCCGTGGCTCCACCGGAGGTGTGATCAACCAGAGCAGCAAGCAGGCCTTGTCCGATCCGCTGCGAGCACTGCACGTGAATGTCGGCAATGCCGAGACGCGTCGCGCCGAAGTCGATGTAAACCAGCCACTATCCGACGACGCGGCTCTGCGCGTGAACCTGCTGAAGCACGAAGGTGGCATGCCGGGCCGCGATCGCGCGTTCGTGCAGCGCGATGCGATTGCCACGAGCCTGGCCCTCGGACTTGGCTCGGCCACCGAGCTGAGCCTGAACCTGCTGCACCAGAGCAGCGACAGCGTGCCGGACTATGGCCTGCCCTGGCTGGCAGGAGCGCCTGCAGACGTGGCGCGCAACAGTTACTACGGGTTTGCTTCGGACTTTGTCGATACCACCGCCAGCATTGCCAGCCTGAAGCTCAGTCACGAGTTCACGCCGGACCTGCAGCTGCAGGCGCAACTGCGTCATGCCGACTACGCGCGCCGCATGCGCATCACCGAGCCCCTGCTGGTGGGCAATCCCACGGCGGCTACGCCGTTGGCCATGGTGCAGGTGCGTCGCAACGTGTTCCACGGCGAAAGTGGCGAGGACATGCTGCAGGGTCAGGTCAATCTCGTCGCGCGGCTGCAGACCGCCAACATCGAGCATGCACTGGTGGCAGGCATGGAAGCCGGGCATGAAGGCTCGGCGCCGGGCTTTGGCTTCGGGCTTGGCGTGCCTGCGACGCCATTGCTCACCCCCCGTGACGAACCTTATGCAAGCAGCGCCACCGCCTGGCGCCTGCGCTCGGACTCGCAGGCCAAGAGCCTCGCGGGCTTCGTGCTCGATACGCTGAAGTTCAATCCGCAATGGCAGCTGATGGCAGGGCTGCGCTGGGACAGCTTCGACATGGACTATGCCGCCACCCGCTACGATGACGCGGGCCTGCAGACCGGCACCGAACGCATCCTGCGCAAGGACATCGAAACGTCCTGGCGCGCCGCGCTGGTATACAAGCCGGTGGCGGCAGGCAGCCTCTACGCGGGGATAGGCAGCTCATTCAACCCATCGGCGGAAGGTCTCTCGTTCATCAACAGCGGGCGCAACCTCACCATCAGTGATGCCTACCTCGACCCCGAGGACAATCGCGCCGTGGAAGTAGGCACCAAGTGGGAACTGCTGGGCGGCGCGTTGTACCTGGATGCCGCGCTGTACCGCATCACCAAACAGAATGCGCGCGTGCCGGATCCGGAGAATCCGGGCTTCAACATCCTGGCGGGGGAACAAACCGTGGACGGCCTGTCCCTGAATATCGCCGGCCGTGTGAGCGACCGGCTGACCTTGAATGCAGGCTATTCGCACATGGACAGTGAGCAGGGGGAGACCACGCAGGTGAGCGTGCTGCCGGGCACGCCACTCCAGAACGCGCCGGAGCACACGCTGTCGCTGTGGCTCACCTGGGCACCCGGCATGCATTGGGAATTCGGCGGCGGGGCGCGTTACGTCGATGAGCGCATCGCCACCATCACGCAGCCCTTGAAGGCCGTGCCGGATTACCATGCCTTCGATCTTTTGCTGAAATACCGCTACAGTGACCATCTGAGTTTCAAGCTCAATGCCACCAATCTCACGGATGAATACTATTTCGAGCAACTGCATCCCTTCCATGTCGTCCCGGGTCCCGGTCGCAGCCTTGTCTTCGCCATGAACCTGGACTACTGAAGGTCTGCAGCACGGAGATTCCATGCTGATCCACATTCCCGGCGTACTGGACGCCGACCAGTTGCGCGAGTTCCGCCGCCAGTTGGATGCTGCCGACTGGGCCGATGGCCGTGGTAGCGCCGGCTATCTGTCGGCGCCGGTAAAACGCAACCGGCAATTGCCCGATGCCCATCCGCTGGCCAAGCAGCTCGGCGAAGTGATCCTGCGCGCACTGAATGGCAACGCGCTGTTCATTGCGGCAGCACTGCCGCACAAGATATTGCCGCCGCTGTTCAATTGCTATGAAGGCGAGGAAAGCTATGGTCGCCACGTGGATGGCGCGATCCGTCCCGTCACCGGCACGCCGCACCGCATTCGCACTGATCTCTCGGTAACGCTATTCCTCTCTGATCCTGCCAGCTATGACGGCGGTGAACTGCGCATTGAGGACAGCTTCGGGCCGCGCCCGGTGAAGCTTCCTGCCGGAGACCTGGTGTTGTATCCGGGCACCAGCGTGCACAGCGTCAGCCCCGTCACGCGCGGGCGCCGCCTCGCGTCATTTTTCTGGATACAGAGCATGGTGCGTGAGGATGCGCAGCGCGCGCTGTTGTTCACGCTGGACAAGAATATCCAGCAGGTAGCCACTTTGCAGGGCGGCAACGCGCCTGCTACCGAACTGGCCAGCGTCTACCACAACCTCTTGCGCCGCTGGGCGGATGTGTAGGTGTATGAGTGACAAGAGGAGTTGAAGTGAACAAAGAACTGGAAGACCTGCAGACGCACATCGCGTTCCAGGAACACAGCATCGCTGAACTCAACGATGCACTCATTTCCCAGCAGAAGCAGCTCGACATGTTCCGCATCGAGCTGCGCATGCTGCGCGAGAAGCTCGGGGATGTGGAACACAGCCTCGGCAGCAAGCCCCACTCGGCCGCCGACGAAAAGCCGCCCCACTATTAGCAGGGGCGGGCCCCTACAGGGTGCCGTAACTCAGGCGGAAGCCGAGGTAGGCGGCACGATCTGCGCTGTGGTAGCCGAGCACTTCCTGATAGTTCTCGTCCAGCGCGTTCTCGATACGGGCATACACCTGCAGCGCCGCATTGATGCGAAGGTTCGCGCTGAGATCCAGCACTGCAAAATCGGCCAGAGCCACGGCTGGCTCCGCGCCGTCAAGGCTGTTGCGTGAAGCGCGCACGAAGGCGTTGAGGGCAAGGCGTTGCTGGTCGAAGCCCTGCCAGGACAGGCCTGCATTGAAAAGCTGGCGGGGGCGACGCAGCCGCTGCTGGCCGTTGGGACGCGCGGTGTCGTTGTAGGTGTAGTTGCCGATCACGCGCCAGTGTGATCCAAGTCCTGCTTCAGCCGACAACTCCACACCCTGCGACTGACTGCTGCCGCGCTCCTGCAGGTAGCCGCTCCAGCCAAACAGGTCGAACTCGATCGCATCTTCCACATTCTGGTCGAAGTACACGGCCTCAACTTTCAATGCGTTGCCTTGCACGTATTCCACGCCGGCTTCCCAGCCCTTGCTGCGCTCCTGTACCAGTTGCACCTGTGCTGCCGGTGAAAATGCCCATGGGCCAAGGTTGTACTGGATCTCATAGGGGCTGGGTGCGCGAAAGCCGCTGCCGATGCTGCCCTTGAACTTCAGTGCCGTAGCAGGCGCCAGATCGACAAGGTAGGCAGCGCTGGTGCGGTAACTGTTGTTGCTGCCGAAGTCGTCGTTGGCGTCGTGGCGCAGACCCGCCGTGAAGAAGAGTGTGTCGGAAAAATCGCTGAGGTACTCGAGATAGGCGCCGCGGTTGTCGCGACCTTCACGGTTGTTCAGTACGGTTTCCAAATCTGCACCGAACACGAGGTCGAAGCCGGGCAGGGCAGTAGCAGAGCCCCTGTATTCCCAGCGTTCAAGTTCGCCCTGCGCACCGTAGGAGAAGCTGCCACTGGCGTAGCCCTGGCGATCCGTGCCGGTGTGTTGGGCAGAAACTGTATGGCTGAGTTGCTCGCCGCTCCAAACCAGCGCCAGCCGGGATGATTGCTGCTTGAATGCCGTGCTGCAGTCGTGACCATTGTTGGTGGGACTGAAGCAGTTGTCGTGGCGGGTGGTGGCGTCCACGATGCGGTGTACGCCTTCCATGCGCCAGTGTGCGCCGAAATCGAGACCTCCGCGCAGGTGCACGGTGTCGTTGGCATAGCCATCGCGATCGGCAAACACGTCATCGGCTGTCAGGGCATTGAAGCCGTCGGTCTGCAGGCGTGTGGCGGAGGCGAAGAAATCGCCAGTGCCGGCAGCACCGCCGGCGTTGGCCGCGACGCTACGCGTACCGAAGGCGCCGGACTGCGCATCCAGCGCACCCTGCAGGCCGGCACTGCCACGACGTGAACTCAGGTCCACCACACCGCCAGCGTCAGCACCATGGCTGAGTCCTTGCGGACCCCGCAGAATCTCGACGCGGTGGATGCCGCTGCTGATCAAGTGATCAAACTGGGGCCCTACCTGTGGCGCACTGGGGTCGGACAGGCGCAGGCCATCCATGAGGGTCAGTGTGCGAAAGCCTTCCTCGCCACGGATGCGCAGGTTGGTGGTCTGGCCGGTGCCACCGCTGTTGCTGACGGCGACGGCGGGAAACTGGCGCAGTACGTCGGTCAGTGACACGTTGCCGCGTGCGGCGATGTCTGCGGCATCGATCAGCGATACAGATGTGCCGATGCGGCGCAGTGGCAGCGGGATGCGGCTGGACACCACCACGATTTCCGCCAAGGGCGCTGTTGCCAGGGCAAGGTCCTGGCCCAGTGCCTCACCCTGCAGCAACGTAGCGATGACGAAGACAAGACAGAAACTACCGTGGGCGCGGTATCGGGGCTGTTGGGGTCTGCTCATCATGTCGTCCTGCGCTCGTACGGCGTGCAATCCTGCCACGGCACCAGAGGATGGTCGCGGCGAAGCTCGCCATGATATACGGACTTGTCACAGGCAAGCTGCCCCATTTGATCCATGCCAAACAAACCCAAAGGCGCGGGCGGGAACTGCGTTGCTTGCACAGTTCGTCCACGCAAAGCTGCTCTGATGCAAGTTGCAATCGTGTTGAATGGAGTGTTGGGGTGAAAGTTGAATCGATAGTCTTTGCCGTGCTGTTGACGCTGGGGCTGGCTGCCTGTGGTGAAACGGACACCGTGTTCTACAGTGCTGAGCAATTGCAACAGTGGCGTCAGGACGCGGAGACTCACGCTGGCGTCACTGCTGCGCTGCTGGCGCAGGACCCGGAAGCCATGGCACTGGCAGAAAACCTGTTTGCAGCCCACTGCGCGTCCTGTCACGGCGGTGATGCGCGCGGCAAGCTGCGGGTTCCCGATCTTGTCCAGGGGGCGCTCGACTATGGCGATTCGGAAGACGCGGTTCGCATCACCATACGCGAGGGCCGCCACAGCGCAATGCCTCGACTGGGGCGCGTGCTCGGTGAGTTTGAACTGGGTGTGATGGCTGCTTACGTAAAATCGCTCAGCGGTGGCGAACCGCTCGATACGCTCTACACGGATACAGCACTGGAACTCTACGCCGGGCACTGTGTGGCCTGCCATGGCGCCGATGCCAGGGGCAATCCCGCGCTTGGAGCTTCCGACCTCACGGATGACTCCTGGCAGTTTGCGAGTGCCGTAAACGGCGTGCGTATGACGATGACGGGAGGCACGGACTCGATCTGCCCGCCGCAGGGCGCGCTGTTGAGCACGGCGGAAATCGAATTGTTGACCGGTTATGTGCTGAAACTGCGCGCAGAAAATTGAGTTGGCAACGCGGGCGGCCTTTGCACCGCCCGCGTTGGTGCCCGTCGGCCTGTCTCACTCGAAGCTGAAGATGTCGTCTCCACTGTCTTCTTCCTTCTGCATCTCCTGCTCGAAGTTGTCGCTCCAGATCTTGTCCCAGGGGCGACCGTACATGTCGGGCAATACATAAGGAATCTGCTGGCCTGGCGAGAAGGGCTGCGCGCGACCATCCACCGGGAAAATGTTCTGGATGCACTCGATGAACGGATACGGCGTGGCGTCGGCGTCGTCGAACTGGTTGATCTTGTTGAGGTTGCGTACGATGCGGAGGGGTTCCACCAGTGCTTCGGGATCGTAGAAGATCGCTTCGTGGTTGAGTCCGGTGAAGTTGCCCGCTTCATCGCGGTTGGGTGTGTAGATCTCGATGGTTTGCATCCGGCTTGAGAACTCGAAGGCTGAATGTGCTTTCCAGCCCTGGACGTTGCTGGTCCAGGTGATCAGCACATCTCCGTCCCAGAAACCCACGGTTTCGCCGTACCAGCGCGGCACGGCCTCACCGAGGCGCGGCGCGCCACCGCTGGCCACGTCTTCGGTGGTGAACTCGCGACCTACATAGATATTCGTGATGAAGTTGCGCACCACGCCGGCCGTGATCTGCACGATCTCGGGATTGGCAATGATGTAGTGCTCCCACACCGACGCCATGTGCCAGCGGCGCATGAAGCCTTCGGGCCAGCAGAAGGTGGAGGGCCACAGTGCAGCGTTGGTGTTGACGTGGTGGTAGACCTCCTGCACGGTGCGTTGCTGGTACTCGGGAGTCAGCAGCGACAGCACGGTGGATATCTGCGAGTGGCGCATCCAGTACCAGTTCTGGTGATCTACCGAAAACAGCGGGCGCTCGTAGATGCCGTTCCACTCGGCGGCAGGAAAATCCTGGAAGGTATATTCGTTCGGGCCGCCACGTGCCTGCGTCTCGGCCATCAGTGCATCGTAGTGTTGCTGGGCGCTGTCGAAACCATAGGGGCTCACGAGCGCTGCGCGCGGCAGGTCCTGGTCGCAGTGGCCCCACACGCCATCGTTGGAATCCTGGCTCAGGATCAGCGGATTGCCGATCAGCGCGCCCCATTGTTCTTCGGTGGAGTAGCCGCTGCTGCAGCGGAAATAGCGCGGGTCGCTCCACAGTGCACGATCGGCGTAGAAGTCCCTGGTGTTGAAGATGTCGACTGGCAGCGGTTCGATGCCGTCCGGCAGCTCGCCGGGGCGGTAGCCGTTCAGTTCCTGCGGCGGACGGTCGCCGCCGGGCTGCGGTGGGCCACCGGCACCGAGTGCCTGGCCAGGGGTGAAGCCGCGCAGCCAGTTGGGGCCGACCACCGGTGTTTCGCGCACGTCAGCCGCCAGCGGTGCGCCACGGCCTACGCTCTCGAACCCGATGTCGGGCATGCGTTGGGCGAGGGCGGGCAGGGTGGCCGCGCAGGCGGCGAGTGCTACGCAGGTGGCCAGGATACGTCGTTGCATGCTCATTGATGGTTTCTCCCCTGCGGCAGACCCATGGCCGCAGTCATGTGCGGCACCATGCCGCTGGTTTGCCCGGATCCGCGAGTACAAAGCTGCCGGGATCGGATCTGTCGAATGGCGCCAAGCATAAACAGGCAATCTGCAAACATCCATCCCGCAGCAGACAACGGCTCAACGCCAGGCAAGCATGGTCAAACTCGCGAAAGTGCCTGTAGTTCTTGTATTCATGGCAAATAGGTTCATCCTCCAATGGCGGAACCCTTGCCATGCCCGGCTCGTCCTGCCACCAGGGTTTTCCGCTGCCACGTTTTCCAGGAGAGAACCCCATGAAGAAACAACACATAATCTGCACCAGCCTGCTCGTTATCGTCTCGATTCTGGGCGGCTGTTCGCAACAGTCCGACCCGGCCGCCGCAGCTGACCAGGCTGGTGCGGCCCCCAGCGTGGCCGACGCGCCACGAACCCCCGCTGCCGAACCTGAGCGCATTGTGGAGCCGGCCCCGGTGGTCTGTGCCAGCTGCGGCGTGGTGCGTTCCATCAGTGCCGTGACGCAGCAGGGTGCCGCCACTGGCGTGGGTGCTGCGCTCGGTGCCATCGTCGGCGGCGTGGCAGGCAATCAGGTGGGCGGTGGTTCCGGACAGAAGATTGCCACGGTAGCCGGCGCCATTGGCGGTGCCGTGCTCGGCAACAATATCGAGAAGAACCGCAGCACCAACACCTATTATGAAGTCACCATCGACATGGAAGGCGGTGGCCAGCAGTTCATCACGGTGCCTGATGCCACCGGAATCACCGTGGGCTCGTCAGTGGAAGTGCAAGGCAGTAACATCTATCTGCGTTAGGCAGCAGGCAATTGCCGGCGCAGGGAGTGCGCATGGCTGAAGGGAGTGCAGTGCAACGAGGAATGAGGCGAGGGCGGCCCGGCCTGTGGCTGGGTTTGTGGTTGTGCCTGCTTGTCTCGCCCTTGCTGTTGCTGCTCGCCAGCAACGTGCCGGTAAAGGGAGGGTTCTGGTGGAACTTCGGCATCGCCACCGGTTTCGTCGCTCTTGCCATGCTGGTGCTGCAGTTCTTCCTCACGGCGCGACTGCGTACCTGCACGCGCCCCTTCGGCATCGACCTCATCTACTGTTTCCACCGGCAGATCGCCCTGGTGTTCTGCTTTGTCCTGTTGCTGCATCCCTTGTTGTTGCTGCAGGCCGATGGTGCCCTGTGGCGCGCGCTGGCCAGTCGCTGGGACCTGCAGAGCGGAGCACTTGCATTCCTGGTGTTGCTGCTGTTGATGCTCACGTCAGCCTGGCGCAAGCCGCTGGCCCTTCCTTATCAACACTGGCGACGACTGCACCTGGCCCTGGCGCTCCTGGCTGCGGCGCTGGCACTGGCACATGTGCGGGCCGTCGGCTATTACAGCGCGGCGCCCGCCTTGCAGGTCTTCTGGTGGCTATGCCTGGCTGCAGTGCTGCTGCTCGTGCTGGTCGTGCACTTGCTGCGGCCGGCGCGACTGCTGCGCAAGCCCTGGCGGGTGAGCGTAGTAAAGATCGAAGCCGGGGCCAGTACCACGCTCACACTGGTGCCTTACGGCCATGCGGGCCTGCAGTTCCATCCTGGCCAGTTCGCGTGGCTCAGCCTGGGCCATTCCCCCTTCAGCCTGGCAGAACATCCCTTTTCGTTTTGTTCGGCACCGCAGTTGGATGGAAGCGTGCAATTCACCATCAAGCAGCTGGGAGATTTCACGGGCAGCCTGCCGGACCTGCAGCCCGGTGTGCAGGCCTGGGTCGACGGCCCCTATGGCGTTTTCAGCATTGATCGATTTCCGGATGCACCGGGCTATGTCTTCATCGGCGGTGGTATCGGCATTGCCCCGCTGTTTTCGATGCTGCAGGCGCTGGCGCAGCGTGAAGACCCGAGGCCGCATCTGCTCTTTGCTGCACACAGTCGCTTCGACCGGATCCCGCGCCGGGACGAACTGGTGGCGATGGCAAACCAGCTGAATCTGCGCACAATTCCTGTGCTGGAAGAACCTCCCGAACAGTGGACGGGAGAGCGGGGCTGGATCACCACGGCGCTGCTGCGTCGGCATCTCGGTGCTGAACACCTGAGCCATCATTTTTTTCTCTGCGGCCCCAGGCCAATGACGATTCTCGTCGAACACTGTCTGCGGGAACTGGGTGTACCTTTTACACAGATCCACACTGAATTGTTCGAAATGGCCTGAGGAGCACAGCATGCACCGTGAAGCGCTCGCTCGACTCGTTGCCCTTGCCACACTGCTGGTAGTGCTGGCCTTTGCGCTGTTGTTTGCTGCACGCCAGGAGTGGTCTGCGGAGACCCTGGCCGGCGCCATCGATCCAGCCCGGTGGGCAGAGCAGTACCCGCAGCATTACGCGTCCTTTCTGCGCACTGCGCAAAGCGATACGACCACCGCGCATGGCGGCAGCCTGCCAGTCGATCTGCTGGCAGCCAATCCGTTCCGGGCACGTGCCTTTGCCGGTTCCAGTTTCGCGCTGGGCTACACGGCAGCACGCGGTCACGTGTATGCGCTTGAGGATCAGCGCAGCAGCCAGCGCACGCTGGAGTTGCGGCAACCGGCTGGCTGCATCAATTGCCATGCTGCGGAAGCGCCGCAGCTCATCGACGCCATGGGCTGGAATGCCCTGCATGCGCTGGACTACGATGATGTTGCGGAAAACCTGCACTTCGGCAGCAGCTGCAGTGACTGCCACGCGCCCGGCACCATGGCGCTGGCCATTACGCGTCCGGCCCTGCGCAACGCGCTGCAGGCACAGGGGATCGATCCTGCGGCACTGTCACGAGAAGAACTGCGCACCTACGTCTGCGCGCAATGCCATGTCGAGTACTACTTCCAGGGAGAAGGTGAATTGCTGACTTTTCCGTGGACGCAGGGGCGGCGTATCGAAGACATCGAGGCCCAATACGATGCTCTGGGTCACACGGATTGGATACACGCTGAAAGTGGCGCACCCTTGCTGAAAGCACAGCATCCCGAAACCGAGCTCGCGGGTCTGGGCGTGCATGCGGAGCGGGGCGTGAGCTGTGCTGATTGCCATATGCCCAAGGTGGCAGAGCAGGGCTTTACCATCAGCGATCACTGGATCCGCAGTCCGCTGCTGCAACTGGAGGCTGCTTGTCTCGGCTGTCATCGTCGTGGGACGGCGAGCAGCCTGGAAGCGCGTGTTGTGGCGATCCAGGACGCCACGGTGGCGCTGTCTGCGACGGCGGAACACGAGATAGCGTCCCTGATTGACGCCATCGTCGCCGCCCGGACCTCCGGCAGTGGTGCGGACGTTCTGGCCCCGGCACAACTGGCACATCGACGTGCCCAGTTCCGCTGGGATTTCATCGATGCTGAAAACTCCACAGGCTTTCATGCCTCAGAGGAGGCGCAGCGTTTGCTGCTGGATGCGGCGGAGCTTGCGCGCGCTGGCAGGGTGGCTCTGGAAAGTCGTGCTACGACAGTGCCGTGACATCCTCGGCCTGCTGACCTTTACTGCCGTTGCCTATACTGAACTCGACGCGCTGGCCTTCGCGCAGCACGCGGTTGCCCTTACTGTTGATTGAGCGGAAGTGCACGAAAATGTCCTCGCCGCTGTCGCGGGTAATGAAGCCGAAACCTTTGCTCGCGCTGAACCATTTCACTTTGCCCTGTTCTCTCTTGCTGCCGGCCACGCTGGCGCCAGTGCTGCCAGTGGCGGTCTCGCGGCGGACCGCGTCGCGTGCAGATCCGGGCCTGCGGTTGGCCAGCGCCAGGGACAAGCCGGCAGCAACCAGCGCAATGATGAAATAGGCGACTGGGGCGGGCAAAACCTGGGACAGGGAACCGAGCGTGGCGGTGAGCGCCAGGACCAGAGCGATGGCAAGGGTCAGGGAGGCTTGCTTGAGGGTCATGATGCGTTGCTGCTCTCTTGGTTATTGTTGTACCGGGACCCTGTGAAGAGTGCCCGGGATTTTGGGAGCTTGTGCTGGCTTGGACTGGTCTGACAGCGGAAGGTTCCGTAGAGGATGCTCGGCCCGGTACTGCAATCAGAAAAAGCGGTGCTTGAACCCGGTCCGGGCCAGTGCCTGGCTGGGGTACAATCCGTGTACTTTTCCCTTCCTACACCCCTCTTTCCGGAGCAGGTATGCCCAGAGCCAATGAACTGAAGAACGGCATGGTGATCGACATCGGCGGAATCCCGCATGTAGTCAAACAGATCGAAGTAAAGAGCCCCTCGGCGCGCGGAGCCGCCACGCTGTATCACATCCGCTACAACAACATGCAGAGTGGCCAGAAGCTCGACGAGACCTACAAGGGCGATGACTTCCTGAAGGAAGCCGACTGCGAACGTGTGCCGGTGCAGTTCTCTTATGAGGATGGCGACAACTGGGTATTCATGAACAGCGACGACTTTACGCAGTACGAGATTCCGCTGGACGACATGGAAGACTTCAAGGGCTTCATCACGCCGGATCTTACCGGGCTGCAGGCTCTCATCGTGGACGGCAAGCTGCTGACGCTGATCCTGCCTGCCTCGGTGGAGCTGGAAGTCGTGGAAACTCCACCCTCGATGAAAGGCGCTTCGGCCACCAGCCGCAGCAAGCCGGCCAGACTCAGTACGGGCCTCGAAGTTCAAGTGCCCGAATACATCGAGACCGGCGAGATCGTGCGTGTCTCCACGCAGACCGGCAAGTATCAGTCGCGTGCCTGAAGAAGTGCCAGTCGGCCAGGAAAACAGCCCCTTGCGCCTGCCGGCCTGGCAGCGCTGGGTGCGCGCACCGCAGACCCTCGGGTGGCGTCGCGCGCTGTTCCAGATCCATCTGTGGTTGGGGCTTGGCTTCGGCTTGTATGTATTGATTGTCGCCCTGAGCGGCAGCGCGCTGCTGCTCAAGTCGCCGTTCTATACCTGGTTCGAACCCAAGTGGCTGGAACCCACGGCGGACACGCCACTGGACGGCGAGGCACTGACCGCCCGCATGGCTGAAGTGTACGCCGGCTTCAATCTCGGCTTCGCGATGGAAGCCTATGAAGAAAACCAGGCCACCTACATCGTGCTGAACAAGGACGGTGAGTACTACCCGCACTATTTCAACCAGTACACCGGTCAGGACATCGGCCCTGCCAATCCCTGGCCCATCAAGGCCATCGAGAAACTTGCGGACCTGCACGACGACCTTTTGCTGGGTCCTTTGGGGCGCCAGATCAACGGCGTGGGTGGTGGCCTGTTCATCGTGATGAGTCTCAGTGGCCTGCTGTTGTGGTGGCAGGGACGTGCGCGCTGGGTCGAGAGCCTGCTGCCCTGGCCGGGTCGTCAACGCAGCGTATTGTGGCAATTGCATGCCTGTATTGGTTTCTGGGGGCTGTTGCTGATGCTGGCGTGGGGCGTGTCGGGCCTGCAGTTGGGATTCCCGCGTGAAGTCGCAGCAGTACTGCGCTGGGTTGATTCAGAACCCGGGGACGGCATGGGCGCCGAACGCGTGCTGCGCTTTGTTCGCGCTGTTCACTTTACCCGCTTCGGCGAAGGCGCCGTGGTACGTTGGCTGTGGATCGCGGTGAGCTTCGTACCCACGATTCTGTTCGTGTCCGGGCTTGTGGTGTGGTGGCGCCGGGTAGTGCAGCGCCGCCCTGCTTGAACGCTTGATCCTTTACCCTTGGTTGGTCGGCGGACAGTACAGCAGTTGCAAATGATTGCCGGCCGGGTGCGTGACTTGGCTGCAGTTTGTCACTGCGGCTCCACCGCCTGGCTTTCGCCGACGACACAGTCCTTCAGGATGGTGTTGATACGGCTCCTGTCCTGCGCGAACAGATCCAGCTCGTATTTCTCCGCCACGTCACGCCAGCCCTGTGCATACTCGCACAGGAAAGCCTCGTCGGGACGCCAGCGTCCAATGCTGCGGTCACCCTTCTTGTTGTGTGTCGCGCGTGACACCGGCGCCAGGTTCAGCGGATCGTTGGCAAACTGCGCGCGCTTCTGGTTGTTCCATTGCCAGCCATTGGCGGCATTGGCGTAGACCGGTGGAATCAGGTGGTCCACTTCCAGTTGGCCGGCGCGCGTGTATTCCTCGCCGGTGTAGGCATCGATCCACTGCCCTTCGCGGATCTCGCAATTGCGCGGATTGGTCCAGGTTACCGGGATGCGGCTGGTACTTTCCAGCACCACGGTGCGTGCAGTCTTGCAACCCGAAAGTTCCAGCCAGTGCGGCCAGTCTTCCTCCAGGAAGTAGATATCCTCATTTACATTGGACAGGCGATTGTTGAGCAGGCGCATGTCGTTGCGGTTGCGGGTTGGTATGCATTGCGGTTCATGGCAATGGTAGAAGCCGCCATCGTCCCAGTGGCCGCCGTTGCGGTCGTTGCGTTTCTCGAAATGGGCATGGACTGCGCTTGCGGACAGCAGCAGGCTGGCAAGTGTGGTGAGTGCAAGGGCTGGGTGCTTCATGCTGGGCTCTCCCGGGAGGCTTACTTCCGGTTGATGGTACCGGGG
This sequence comes from Pseudohongiellaceae bacterium, assembly GCA_044338855.1. Lineage (GTDB taxonomy): Bacteria > Pseudomonadota > Gammaproteobacteria > Pseudomonadales > Pseudohongiellaceae > CAILUG01. The sequence goes on from JBIIWP010000068.1 coordinate 16,284, forward strand.
TGGGCTTGGGGCTGTCACCTTTGGGTTGTGGTTGGTGGTTCTCGCGGGGCTGGTGGGGAGGTTTGGGACCCAGTCGCACGGCCGGAGAGGGTGCCAGCAGTCACTGCACCCCTGGCTACTCCAACGCCTCCGCAGCAAACAAAGCCCTTCCAGGCCCCCGCGGGGAAAAATCGCGGAGGCGCAGAGCAAAAGCCTACAGACTGCCAAGCTTGGTGAACTGCTCCTGCAACTGCGCGAGCGACACCTGCGCTGCCGCGAGGCGTTCGCGTTCGCGCGCCACCACGGCGTCGGGTGCGTTGGCCACGAAGCGTTCGTTGCCGAGCTGGCCTGTGACTTTGGTGATCTCTGCCTGCAGCTTGTCGATCTCTTTCGACAGGCGCGCCTTTTCGGCACCCACATCGATGAGGCCGGCCAGCGGCACCAGGATTTCAAGCTCGCCACACAGTTGCAAGGCGGCCGGAGGTGCATCTTCACCGGGTTCCAGCCAGCGCACGCTGTCGAGCTTCGCCAGTTTGAACAGGGTCTGGCGGTTGGTTTCGAGGTAAGCGCGGTCGCTATCCTTGCCCTTGTTGAACAGCGCAGTGATGGTCCGCGCCGGCGAGATGTTCAATTCACCCCGGATGTTGCGCAGGCCCAGAATCACGCCCTGCAGCCAGGCAATCTCGGCTTCCACGGCGGCATCGTTGCTCGCGTCCGTTTCCTGCGGGTAGCGCTGCAGCAGGATGCTTTCGCCCTGGATGCCGAGCAGTGGTGCTGCCTTCTGCCAGATTTCTTCAGTGATGAAGGGCATCAGCGGATGCGTCATGCGCAGGCTCTGTTCGAGAATGCTGAGCAAGGTGTAGCGTGTGGCGTTCTTCTGCTCGTCACTGGACTTCTCATCCCACAGCACAGG
>JBIIWP010000069.1:0-17060 GCA_044338855.1 Pseudohongiellaceae bacterium
TTACCAATGGTCAGATCAATGGTTTGAGCAGAATTGGCACCAACCTGAAACTTGTACATGCCCGCCCCACCCGTACCAGCGAAGGACTTGTCGAGTACGTTACTGCCGTTCCACTGAGTGTTTTGGGCAACGCGATTGATTTCATCCCTGAGTGCCACGAACTCTGCGTTCAGAGCAGTACGGTCGGTTGTATTGTTAGTATCAGTAGCTGACTGCACAGCCAGCTCACGCATACGCTGCAGCATGTTGGACACCTCAACCAGGGCACCTTCCGCCGTCTGGATCAGGGAAATTGCATCATTGGCGTTACGTACGGCCTGATCCAGACCACGGATCTGGCTGGTCATTTTCGCCGCGATGGCAAGGCCGGCAGCATCATCTTTGGCAGTATTGATACGCATACCAGTGGACAAACGCTCCATGGAAGTGTTCATGGTGCGCTCGTTGCGGGTCAGCGAATTGCTGGCAATGGTAGCCATCGTATTGGTATTGATCGAACTCATGTCATCTCCTGAGGGGCGTAGCCTGCCCTGTGGGTTGATTTGAAAAGCAAGGTAATGCTGTACTGCTGCAGGGTGTTGACCACGTGCTGCTTGCGGCACTTACCTATCTAGTCGGAACCTGCTCGCCAGGCTTTAGAGCTGCCGGGCTTTTTTTTCAGGGAGCACCATTGCTCCCCGTGCGACCAGAGTCGGCACTTGTGCCGGCAACTGTAGTGTTCCATCCGCCTGTTGCCGCAACATGGTGAGGCCTGTGGCCAGAGGGCAGCGCGAGCGTATACTTGGCGCCTTCATTCCATGGAGCGAATCCCATGCTGCGTCCTTGCCTCGCTGTGCTGCTGTCGCTGTTCTGTTGTATGCCGCTGGCTGCCCAGCAAGCCGCCTTCGATGCCGGCCTTGCCGCCAAGGACCGCGGGCACTTTGCTACGGCCATCCGCGCCTGGCTGCCGCTGGCCGAGGCTGGCTCGGCGGAGGCCGCCAACAACATCGGCCATATGTATGAAGAAGGCCTGGGCGTAGCGCAGAACTACAACATCGCCATGGACTGGTACCGCAAGGCGGCGCTGCAGGAACTGGCCCAGGCCCAGCACAATGTGGCCCTGCTCTACTACAACGGTTATGGCGTAGCCGCCAACCCGCGCGAAGCCCTACGCTGGTTCCGGCTGGCAGCCAACCAGGGCCTGGCGGCCAGCGAGTACATGCTGGGGCTGGCGCACTACACTGGCGAAGGGGTGGAGCTGGACTACAGCGAGGCGCGGCGCTGGTTCCTGCAGAGCGCGCGCCAGGGCTATGCCGCGGCGCAGATGATGTATGCGTATGTGCTGCTGGCCGGAGACGGTGACCCCGAAGCCGAGGCGGCACCGCAGCGCGCCTATATATGGGCCCAGGTGGCAGCACGCCATGGTCAACAGGACGCCGATGACATCCGCGCCCTGGCGCTGATCCTGATGGACGAGGAAGAGGTACCAGAGGCAGACGCCCTGGTGGAACTGTGCATGAGTCAGGGGCTGGCGAGCTGCCCCGACTAGGCAGGCGCCTGCAGTTCAGTTGTTGACGATGATCTCGATACGGCGGTTGCTGGCGCGGCCGGTGAGGGTGCTGTTGTCCGCAATCGGACGCGTCTCGGCCAGGCCCAGCACGTTGAGCTTGCCGGCTTCAACGTAGCCGCCATTCAGCAGGTAATCGGCCACGGCCGCGGAGCGTGCGGCCGACAGGTCCCAGTTGCTGCGATAGCGACTGCCGAAACCCACGGGCAGGTCATCGGTATGGCCTTCAATGGTGACCAGGCCACCGGCGCCGGCCAGCGACACTCCCACGCGGTCCAGCAGCGCGCCGAACTCTCCTTTCAGCTCGGCCGCGCCGCTGTCGAAGGAGCCCTGCTCGGCCAGACGGATCAGCACCTTGTCCCCTTCCCGCTCCACCTGGGCCAGACCAGCCGCAATCTCCACGGAGAGACTGGCACGGATCTGCTCATACTGGCTTTGCGCCAGGCTTTCCTGCGCGGTGCCCTGCTCTGCCGTGCCATCGGCGTTGACGGCACTGGCTCCGGTCATGCTGCTGTCGATCACTTCGATATCGGCCGTGGTGCGGGTTTGTGCGGCTGCAACCGCGGCAAACACTTCCAGCTGTTCCTGGCTCACCTGGCCGCGCGGATTGCCGGCCTGCTGCTGTTGATCCTGGCCCTGCTGGTTTTGCAGCAGCTCCACCTGGATCTTGCTGTCCTGGGTGGTAACGCGCACTTTGCCCTCGGCAATCTGCTGCGCCAGCACCTGCTCCAGCGCCTCTTGAGTAGTAGATACCGGACGCTCACCGGCACCGACGTCGGTACGCAGTTCTTCCTCTTCGGGCTGCGGCACGTCGGTGCGTTGTTCCTCGATAGTGCGCAGCGCAGTGGGCTCCACCTGGGCCGACATATACTGGCTGACCACGATATTGTCGGCCAAGGGCGGTTCAATCACCGGAATCAGATTCTGCACACCAAACGCCGTGCGCATGGAACCGCTGACTTCCTTGTACTTGGGGACATTGACGTGGGCAAACGACAGGATTAGTACAAAAAAGGCCATTAGCAGCGTTGCCATGTCGGCAAAGGTACACATCCAGGGCGGCACCCCGCCCTTGCACTCGGGACAAGGCGGCGGCGGATCCGGTTCCGGGGCGGGCTTCCTGGCTGCTGCCAGGACTTCATCTTCGTCAGCCATGCTGCCCTACTCCACGATGATTTCAATGCGCCGGTTGCGCGCGCGCCCGTTGGCGTTGTCATTGCTCTCCAGCGGCTTGGTATCGGCAAAGCCGCTCACTTCCAGACGCTCGCTGGCAATGCCCAGCTGGCCACTGAAATACGCGGCGACCGAGGCCGAACGCCCCGCCGACAGATCCCAGTTGGAATTGAACTGCTGGCTGAACGCCACCGGGATATTGTCGGTATGGCCTTCCACCCGGATGCGCCCGCTGCCGGCACCCAGGGTACTGCCAACCTCGCTCAACAGCGGCATGAAGCCGGGGTCCAGCTCGGCGCTGCCCGACACAAAGCTGCCCTGGCTGGCAAGCCGGATGATGACTTCGTCGCCGACTTTTTCCACTTCCACCTGGCCCCGGTCGATCTGACTCTGCAGGGAGGCCTTAATCTCGTTGTAGCGGTCACTGTCGCCGGCCTTGCCGCTGGCCGCAGAGGCACGGTTATCGATGGCAGGCTCGTCCAGTTCATCGGCATCGGTAGTCGTGGACAGTCGCTGCAACTGGATTTCGCTGGTCACCTCCGACTGCACCTGGGTAATGATGGATGCCACTTCCAGCAATTGTTGGCTCACCAGACCGGCAGTGGCCTGCTGCTGACCGCTGCCGCCGGCGCCACCACCGCTGCTGGTGGCGCTGTATTCCACCACGATCATCTCGTCCTCCACCCGCACCTGCACTTCGCCGCGCTCGATCGGTTCGGCCAGCGCCGCCTGCACCACCTTCAATTCCTCCTCCACCGGGGCAGCTTCAGGATTCTCCTGCGTGCGGCGAATCAGGAATTCAGCATTGGGATCGATGGCCTGCTGCCGTTGTTGGTCAAGCAGCGTGCGCTGGGCCAGAGCCGGGCTGAAATCCTCGACGATAAGACTGCGCGCCATCGGAATGTTGATGGTAGGAACCAGCCGCTTGACTCCAAAGGCCGCCTTGATGGAACCATTGATTTGTTCGAACTTGGGCAGTTCCGTATCTGAAAACGACAGCAGCAGCACGAAAAAGGCCATCAGCAGCGTGGCCATATCGGCGAAGGTTGCCATCCAGCCTGGTGCCCCGCCCTTGCAGGGCGGACACTCCTGGACAGGTTCGTCCTCTTCTATTGGCGGCAGCGCCGCCAGCAGCGCTTCGTCTTCCGCCACCACTGCCGGCGCCGCACTGTCTATTTCCAGTTGCGGCTCTGCTACGGCGGTATCCGCAGACACGTCAGGCATACCGTTATCGGTGCTCATGGGACTGCGTTCAGGCGCGCTTCATCAGGCCGCCGCTTCCAGCTTGGCGCGCAGCTTGGGAGCCACGAAGGAGGCCAGATAATCGGTGAGAATGCGGGGATTGCCGCCGCCAAAAATAAAGACCACGCCCTCGATGATGAGCTCGCAATTGGCCACCTCGATCTCCGATTGGTTTTTGAGCTTCTGCACCATCGGCAGACAAATCACATTGGCTAACAAGGCACCGTAGAGCGTGGTCAGCAGGGCTACTGCCATGGCCGGGCCGATGGCTTTGGGGTCGGCCATATTGCCGAGCATCTGTACCAGGCCGATCAGCGTGCCGATCATGCCCATGGCGGGGGCAATCTCACCCATGGACGAAAAAATGTTGGCGCCCATAGCATGACGAAACTTCATCGAGGCAATGTCCTTGCCCAGGGATTTCTTGATCATCTCGCCATCAGAGCCGTCCACCAGCATGCTGATGCCCTTGGCCATGAACTTGTTGGGAATGTCCTGACCCTCCAGGGCGATCATGCCGTCCTTGCGCGCGATGGTGGCCAGCTCTACCAGTTGCACAATTAGTACTTCAGGCTTGTCCAGTTTGTTTTTGAATGTCTTGCCCATCACGGAAACGGCACTGAGAAATTCCGACAAGGAAGAACGGAACAACACCACCATGATGGTCCCCGCCACCACAATGAGAATCGAAGGCACGTCCACGAAGGCCGCAGGCTGGGTGATCGACATACCGATCATCGCGAGTGCGCCGATCAGGCCAACTATGGTTGCTATATCCACTTGTTACCTCTTGTTACGTGAATTTACGTATCCAAACGCGGTATACGGAATTGATTTATATTATGACGCAAACATCTGCAGCTGTGTAATGATGCTTTGGCTCGCCTGCTGCCGCTGCAAATTTCAACCGCTACTTGCCGGAACCGATCCATGTCCTCCAAACCACTGTTCAACGTTGTCTGCATGCTGCTGCCGGCACTGCTTGCCCTGCTGCTCGCGGCCTGCGACGGCTTCGAAGCACCTCGCTCATGCCTTAGCCATTACGCCATCGGCGATCGCAGCGGCTGGCAGCTCGAAGGCAACGGCATCGCCCTGCATCTTGATTCCGGCACGCGCTGGTATCGCTGTCCTGCCGGCATGACCTGGGCCGCCAATCGTTGCCAGGGCCAGCCGCTTCACACCGGCTGGGACGATGCCATGGCTTATACGGCGGAATTTTCCGAAAAATCCGGCCTTGCCTGGGCCTTGCCTGACAACCGCCAGTTCGGCGCCATCCAGGAAAACGTCTGCAACAATCCCAGCATGAACCCGCAGGTGCTGGGTAATCTGGAGATCGACAACTACTGGACCGCTACCCGCACCCTGCACAACGAAAAATTCCGCTGCACCCTCTATTCCTTTGCCGGCGATATCAACTGCCGGGAACCCAAGGGCAACCCACACCCCTTCTATCTGCTGCTGGAGTGATCAACACTTACGATCACACAGCGTGCCCCTGAGCGTTGCTGGACGCGCTGCCTGCGGTTTTACCGGTTTGACACCAGTTGCTGCTTCAAAGCCAAGGCAGGGACCACCATCAGCCAGCCGCACTTCGCGCGCGGGCAACAAAAAACTGCGGAATCCCAGCCTGCGGCAACCATGGGGAAAGCGTACATTCCAGGTGACGTGGTAGTGCCGGCACCGTCGGCAATCGGGATCCGGCGCGGCCGCGTCACTTGCGCCAGTACTCATTCCAGGCCTTCCACGCCACCAGCAGTACCAAGCCTGCACCAATAATGAATGACGCTATATTCGTCAGCAGCCAGCCGCGCAAGGCCGGCAGTTCCACACCTGCCAGCATCAGCAGCAGGATGGGGACACTGCCGACGAGAAAACGTCTTATCAGCACACAGCTTGGGCATGGTGGTTTTGGCGACGGGGTATTCATGCAGGACCTTGGATGTGGCAGGCAATCGGGTCAGTTATCATACATGCTCTGCATCGACTTGAACTGGCCTTCCAGGTACTTGCCAATGCCCTGCGATTTCTCCACGAAACTCTCCATCACCGCAAACTGACTGATGTATTTTTCATAGCTCTTCTGCAGCCTGGCTTCCAGCAGCAGCAACTGCCCTTCATAGTCATCAACCTGCTTCTGGGCACTGTTGCGGCGCTGCGCCAACAAGCCATCGGAGGCCAGCAGCTCAGACAACTGCAGGCTGATTTCCAGGGTGAGACCGCGAACTTCGGCAGGGGCCCACTTGCTTTGGTTGTCGAGGCCGGCGGTAAGCATGCGGGTTACGTCATCCGGCGCATCTGCAAGGGCCGTATCCAGCGTATCAGTGTCCAGTTCCAGGGTGCCGTCGCGGGCGAAGGAGAAGCCAAGATCACGCAAGCTGCTGTAGTCGCCTGCAGCTGTGGCCGAGCTTGCCGAAAACAGTTCACGCAACTGACTCCGCAGACCATTGAGCAAGGCCTTGTCACGGCTCAGCGCCCCGGCAAACTCGGAGGCCTCCGAATCCTGATTGCCCAGCTCGTCAAGCACGCCCATGATCTCGTTATACACGGCGGCCAGGTCCTGCAGTGCGGTTTTCAAGGGCGCATGATCGGTTTGGGTGCGGAGACCGTAGCTGGCACCCTCTGTGGTGTTCCGCAAGTCGATAGTGACGCCGTCAACCAGATCATCCACCACGTTGCTACCACGATAGACAGCCATGCCGTTGAAATTCAGCTCTGCATCCACCGCTGCCTGGCTGGTCGCTACGGCAACGCTGTTGGCCGTCACGGCAAAAGCATTCGCAGTACCGGTATCACCCTGCAGTACGATGCCCCAATCATCCACGAGCCCCCCGCCACTGCTTTGCTTGCGGTTGACGAGACTGGCAGTAACGCCGAGATCCGCTGTATTGATCGCAGCCACCAGTTCTGCTGGCGTGGCCCCTGCCGTCAGCAGCTCAGTACCCGCAACCGTCAGGGACGCAAGATTGGCCGTGCTGCTGGCAGAGTTTACCGCTACAAAGCTGACCTGGGGTTTAGCCAGTGTCACTACTTGCAGGCTGTGGCTGGCAGTGGCCAGGGTGCTGCTGCTGGTGCTTACCTGCAGCTGCGTGGATGAGCTGTTGACGCTGGATGCACTAAGGCTGCTCTTGTTCTTGAAGCTCTCGAACGAATACTTGAGGGAGTCAATCGCGGTGGCGAGGATGCCGTAACCCGAGATACTGGTTTCCACAGTACCTTTCTTCTTGGTAACGGTATCAATGCGGGGCTGGTTCTCTGCCTCGGACAGTCCCTTGGCGAGGGCCTGGATGTCCACACCGGAACCCAGTTGCAGGCTTTTGACGATGGAGGTTGAATTAGTCTTGCTGGTATCAATGGCCATGCTGGCTTATTCCTGGATCAACGCAGGTAATTGAACAGCGTGAGCTGCGAAATTTTGGCTATGGTGCTTTGTGCAGCTTCCAGCGCCAGCATGTGCGAGCTCAGTTCGGTTACGGCGGTGGCGTAGTCGAGATCGCGCTCGCGGGACAGCAGTGTGGTCATGGCCAACTTGCGCTGGGTAGTGATGTCAGTCTTGGTTTCCACGAGACCACGACGCAAACCGATATCTACCGTGTACTGGTCCAAACTGTTTGCCACTTTGTTGAGTTCCGAAAGTCCGCGCTGGATGCCAGTGCCGTCTTGCTGTTTGACCGCTGTAATCAGGTCATCGAAGGCGCTAAATACGCCCACCCGGCTGCGCTGCACAGGATCGCCGGAGTTGCGCTGCAGATCAGGCAGGAAATCGTCCCGCGTGGTGTTGATGCGCATGCTGTGCCCGCGGTCCACTTCGATCCGGGTGGGTGTCTCGTCGCCGTGGTAGGTAACCACACCCTGCTGGTCTTCGACAAAGGGCCGGGTACTGTTTCTGATCCCGGAAAACAGGTAGTTGCCATCGGGATCAGCACTGTTGGCAAGCGCCAGAATCTCATCACGATAGCCCTGCATCTCCAGCGCCATCGCCTGGCGGTCCTGGCCACTGTAGGTATCGTTAGCTGCCCTGATATTGAGTTCTTGCATGCGGGTAACCAGGCTCCGCATGGTTGTCACCACGCTCTCTTCCTGCATCAGACGGCCTTCGATGCGAGACAGATTGTCGAGAAAGCCTTCCTGTTTTCTGATGATTGAACCGAGTTCGAGCGAACGCGCGGCGATGCGGGGTTCACTGCCGGGCGTGACCATCTTGTCGCCGGTGGCAAGCTTGGCCTGCAGCAGGGCAATATCGCCTTGCTGCTCACTCAAGTGCTTGCCCAACTTCATGAAGTATTGGTTGGTGGAGACTTTCATGGGGATTTCACTCCGGGCTATCTCACGGCGAGCAGCGCATCGAACAGACGGGTTGCAACCTGGATCACCTGGGCTGCGGCCTGGAAAGCCTGCTGAAAGCGAATCAGATCGGCTGCCTCCTGGTCCAGATTGACACCGGATACGGATGCGCGCTTTTCCAGGTTTTCGTTATAGACGATTTCGTCGGCGCTGGCGGTCATGTCGGCCAGCTGGGAAGCAGTCCCGATCTTGTTGATCTCGTTGACATAGAAACTGCGCACAGTTTGGCCCCGGAACAGCGTCTGGTTTTCCAGCGCGGCGAGACGGCGCAGATTGGCGTTGTCGCCCAGGGCGTCCAGATTGGGTACAAAGTCGAAGACATCGCCGGCCTGCGGTGCCAGATCAAACCGCACCCGCACATCTCCGTGAACAATGCCCTGGTCAAACTCAAAACGGCTCTCATGCAGCACGGTAGCGGTACCGGCATCTATCAGCCGGTACCGCAATTCACCAGCGGTGTCGACAAACTCAACCCGGAACGGTGGTTCCAGCGCCCGTGGCGGCGGTTCCAGCAAGGTGCTGGCTTGTATGCGCAGATCGATGCTGCGCGGGGTACCGGTAAGATAGACATGCAGATCATCGTTCCCGGCATTGGTGCCGGAGAGCGTCGTCGCCAGTCCGATACGGCTGAGATCCGAGGGCCTGCCACCAGAGCCCAGGGTAAAGCTGATAGTGGCGCCAGCAGCGCTGCTGAATCGCAGCGTGCCGTGATAGGTGCCATCGGGTATACCCAGCGCGTTGGAGCCCGGGCTGCCATTGCCCAGCACCATGCGCTGGCCTTCCTGGCCCTGGACATTGGCCAGATGCAGATAGCCTTCGGTATCCAGGTAGGCACGCACCCCGGTATCTGCCGAGCGGGCATTGATGTTGTTGACCAGGACATCACTGCGTCCTGCTGCGAGTATGTCGCTGCCGTTGATGCGCAGCGGCTGGTCCAGGAAAAGTTGTCCAGGAGCAACTCTGATCAGATTGACAGCCTCGGCGCTGACACCGGTAGCGGCACTGTGGGTATTGATCCATGCAGCTGCCAGCGCCGGCAGGTTGGGCGCGTCGCCGGGCAGATCCAAAGCGCCCAGCGCAACCCCGTTTAGCAGTAGCTCGCCCGCTTCGAAGCGTGATGCCTGAATTGGCGCCGGCAGACGTTCCGACTCAAGTAGCCCCTGGGCACGCGCGCCAACAAACAGGTCGGTACCTGGGTAGTCCTGGTTAAGGCTGGAACTGACCGGCCGGAAGTCCCCATAACGACCGCTGGCCGACAGCGTATTGAGCCAGCCGTCCGGTGCCTCTCCACTACTGGCAAGTCGGGCAAACTCACTGCTCACCACCTGAAAATCAACGCTGCCATCAAGGGGAGCCATAAAGCCCAGGGTAAACTCGCCCATCCCGCGCGGTATCGATACCACCGGACTGCTGCCATTGAGCGGCAGGCTACTGACCAGGTTACGATTCTGCACGTATTCGAGTGAAATCCCCGGCAAGCCGGGCGTGCTGGTCGCGCTTTCACCGTAGCTTAGCCGCACCCCCAGGGTTTTCGCATTGTCCGGGTCCTGACGCACGCCGAGACGTCCGGCTGCTGCCAGCATGCGCGGATCATCAAGCGCCAGGATCATCTCCTCGGCGGCCCGGCTTTCGCGTTTCAGAATGACACTGGCACCGACTGACTGGGGACCGACAATGGCTACCTCGACACTGCCCAGCGCCAGTACTCGGGCATTAGGATCGGCGCGCTCCGTGATGACCCTGCTGCTATCGTCGACCAGGTCCTGCACCAGCCAGCGTCCTTCCCCCATAAAGGTCAGTTGCAGTTTGGGTGGTGTGGTGTCGCCTGCCAGTGTCCGCGCCTGCAGCCCCTCGGCCAAGTTGCCTGCAGTATCGAGCAGGGCATAGCGCGGCACGATACTGAAGAGATCCTTGCCCAGCTGGTTGTCCAGGTCCAGACCTGCCCGATGCTCGGCATTGGCGGCAGCCACAAATGTGCTGGCAAAGTAATCGAGCTCAGCAGCAAGCGGTTCCAGCAGTTGGTCGCGAAGCTGGACCAGCCCGGCAAGACTCCCACCCTGCAGCTGACCGATGGAGGAAGGAGCACCATACTTGTCCAGAACGAAGCTCTGGCGATTGCCGTCCTCAGCGAAGCTGACATCCATTATGCGCACTGCCACTGAATCAACCAGCAAGCCCCGCGCTGCAGTACCGGCCAGACGCACCTGCACGGAGCCATTGCTGTTCTCGTTTACCGTGATGCTTGCATACTGCGACAGGTCTCGCAGCAGCTTGTCGCGCTGATCCAGCAGCTGCGAGGACTGCTTCTGCAGGTTGGATACGCGGTCGAGCTGGCGGTTTACATCAAGCAGCGACAACGCTATCAGATTGACGCTATCCACCTGGTCCTGCATCAGCAATGCCGATTCACTTTCCACATCGGCAAGGTCCTCGCCCAGGCTGCGGACTCGACCGGCAAGGAACTGACCACTGGCCAGCAGCTCGTTACGGCTGCTGATGGAAGAGGGATCCAGCTCAAGGCGGTTGAGCGACGTAAAAAAACGGTCCACTGCGGTGGTCAGGCTGCCATCCTCGGCTGCAATCACATCCATGATGCGCTGGGTATAATCAATGAGTGGTTGCTGCATCTGCAGGGCGCTGTTGCTCTGGCGCAGGGAACCTTCAACAAACTCATCATAGTTCCTGCGGATGGCATCAAGCCTGACACCGGTACCAACCGACAGCACGCCAATACTCGCCGGCGCATTGTCACTGATCGAGATTTCCTGTCTCGAATAGGCCTCATTGTTGAGATTGGCGATGTTGTTGCTGACAGTACCAAGCGCCACACGGTACAGCTGCGTGGAAGAGGCTCCTATTGATAACAGGTCAGTCATGGTAGCGGGCGTCAGTCAGACGTGGACTGAGCCAGGGGTTCGCCCTGCTCTGCCACGGCAGCTTCCACCCAACGGGCAATGCCCAGTTCCTGGCGGTTGGCTATGTAGTGCGACACTTCCGTATAGAACATGTCCTGGAACTGATCCATGGTATCGCTCTCGATCAGATCACTCTTGAGCGGTTCTCCGGCTTTCTTCATTGAATCAAACAGCATCTGGTAAAACGCGGTTTCAAATTCGGCAGCTACCTTCTTGATGGTCTCTCCGCTGGCAGACTTGTTGGCGCCCGCCTCTGCACGTAGCTGCGAGAGCCCGCCAAAATCGTAATAGCTTCCTGGAGCCTGGGTTGTCGTCATGTCAGATCACCACCAGCTCGGCTTTGAGACTACCCGAACGTTTAAGCGCCTCCAGTATGGCAATAAGTGCCGACGGGGTTGCCCCCACCTGGTTGATCGCATCAACGATGTCCTGCAGATCCACTCCCGACTCGAAGACGAATGCATTGGCGGTTTCTTCTTCAACCGTAATTTCGGCATTGGTGACTCCTGCAGTTTCACCCTCACTGAAAGCACCGGGCTGGCTGAGCTCATTGAAGGCCTGCACCCTTACCATCAACGTGCCATGGGAGACAGCTGCAGCATTAACTTTGACTGCGCGATTGATCACCGCCGTGCCAGTTCGCGAGTTGATCACAATCCTTGCGGTAGGCTCGCCGGGATCCACCTCCAGATTCTGGATATCGCTGAGGAAGGCAATCTTCTGGGTGGAATCCTGCGGCACCCGCACCACAACCGATACCCCGTCCAGTGGCATCGCCACGCCCTCACCGTAGATGTCGTTGATCTTGCGGGCGATAGCGTTGGTGGTGGAAAAGTCCTGATCACGCACATTGAAAATGACGTTCTCGGCGGTCTCGAACGGGCTTTCAATAAGCCGTTCGACTATCGCGCCGTTGGGGATAAGCCCGGAGGTAGGAACTCCTATCTGCACACTGCTGCCTGCAGCATCTACCGAAACCCCGGTCACGGTCAGCGGCCCCTGCGCCAATGCATAGACCTGGCCATCGATACCGCGCAACTCCGTGAGCACGAGGTTGCCACCGCGCAGGCTCTCGGCGGTGCCGATAGCAGAAATATTCACATCGATCCGTTGTCCCGGCTTGCTGAATGGAGGCAACTCGGCAGTCACCAGCACAGCAGCGGTATTATCCGTCTGCAGTGGCTGACGAGCCTGCTGGGATACCAGATTCACGAGATTATCGCCAAGGTCGAACTCGGAGACTGGGCCATCAACACTCACGCCAAGACCGGACAGCAAGGACTTCAGGCTTTGACCGGTAACGACCAGATCCTTACCGTCACCAGTACCGGAAAGTCCCGCCACCAGTCCAAAGCCGATCAACTGGTTAGCGCGTACGCCTCCCATATCAGTGAGATCCTTGATTCGTTCTGCTCTGGCTTCCGCTGTCAAAAACAGCGGAACCAAAGCCATCAACAGCAAACCACGCAAAGTAATTCTCCTCAGAAGGGCCATAGCCCCATGAACACTCGAGTTCCCCAGGCTGGGCGTACGGCGCGCGCGAGATCGCCGCTGCCGCTGTAGGAAATTTCGGCATTCGCGATACGACGCGACAGCACGGTATTGTTGGGCTGGATATCTTCCGGCCGGATGACACCGCGCACTTCGATGACTTCGCTGCCCTCGGTCAGAGTCAGGCGCTTCTCTCCCAGAATCACCAGGTTACCGTTGTCCATGATGTCAACCACCACAGCCGAAAGCGACCCGGTCAAGGAGGCTGACTGGTCTGCAGAACCGGTCCCATTTGATGAAATACTGGTCTCGCCAATGCCTTGCTCACCAAAATCGAAAAAGGCACTGCCGGGAAACAGTGCGCCTGCCTGAGCTGTACCCAGGACGCTGTTCTCGCTGGCACGCTCGGCACTCAGACCAGAACTACGGGAAGCCTGGGCCGTCTCGTTCAGGATGACGGTGAGAATGTCACCCACCTTCACGTCTCCGGCCATATAGATGCGGCGGCTTGGATACAGGCCTACGCCGTTATCGTAAATGGATCCGGTTGCCTGACGCGGCTGTCCCCTGGATTCAGGATAAGTCAGGGCAAATCCAGAACGTGAGTCATCACCCGCATTACTGGCGCAACCACAGGCCAACAGAAACGGGGCCATCAGCAAAATTCGCATAAGCAGCTGCCTTAGAGGTTGTTGTTCAGGAAGCGCAGCATGCCGTCGGCTGCCGCGATTGCCTTGGAGTTGATTTCGTAGGCACGCTGGGTCTCGATCATGTTCACCATCTCTTCCACAACATTCACGTTGGAAGACTCAAGCGCACCCTGCATCAGACTGCCCGTGCCCTGATTGCCGGGAATCGAAACAATCGGCTGGCCGCTGGAGTTGGTCTGCACGTAAAGGTTGCGGCCCGCCGGCTGCAGGCCCGAGTTGTTGACAAAGCGGTTGAGCTGCAACTGACCCACCTGCACCGCGCCGCCACCACCCGCCAGCTCCACGGTAACAGTGCCGTCGCGGCCGATAGTAATACTGGCAGCGTCCTGCGGAATGGTGATCTGCGGGATCAGGGCTTCTCCGGAAGCGGTAACCAATGCTCCGGTGCTGGCCATTTTGAAAGCGCCGTCACGCGTGTAGGCAACGGTCCCGTCTGCCTGCTGTACCGAGAAGAAGCCGTCGCCCGCGATGGCAAGGTCCAGCGAATTCTCGGTGGACATCATGTTGCCCTGGCGATGTATCTTCTCGGTGGAAAGTACACGGGTACCGGTACCAAGCATTAATCCGGTCGGGGTCTGCGAGTTGATATCGGCCTGCGCGCCGGCCTGGACGATACGCTGGTACAGCAGGTCTTCGAACTGGGCACGGTCTTTCTTGAAGCCAGTCGTATTGACGTTGGCCAGGTTGTTGGCAATTACGGTCATGCGCGTCGACTGGGCGGTAAGGCCGGTCTTCGCTACCCACATTGATGCATCCATCGTTCAGTTCCTCAGGTTCAGCGCAGGCTCATCATGCGAGTGCCATCGCGATCTATTTCTTCAGTGTTCTTGATAATTTTCATCTGGGTCTCGAAGGATCGGTACAGATCCAGCAAAGTCACCATGACTTCAACAGGATTGACGTTGCTGCCCTCAAGTACGCCACTGGTGACCCGTGTTGGTTGCGGACCCGAGGCGAAATCCCCATTCGGCAATTGCGGCACAGCCGGCTGATACAGTCCATCGGTACGCCGCACCAGGGAGGTCCCATTGGCATCACGCAGCATCAATTGTCCTGCCAGCTCAGGCTCCGGCGCTTCAACGGCGGGGTCGGTTGCGTAGACCCCACCGTCTTCAGTGATCGTCACCTGGAAGCCGGCTGGCACCGAGATGGGACCACCCGTGGCCGACATGACCAGGTCGCCGGCACCGTTCTCCAACAAGCCAGACTGGTTGACCCGCAGATCCCCCCGCCGGGTAAACGCCACACCACCGTCTGCGGTTTGCACCCCAAGCACAGTCTTGTCGTGCATCAACAGGTCCAGCGGGTTACCGGAGCTAATGGCTGACCCTGGCGACAGATCCACCACCTCGACGCCAGATGACACCATCGCCTGGTAGCGGGAACGGAAACCCGGGCCTTCCAGTACCCCGGTAACAGGCGCATTACTGCTGCCCCGCTTGTAGCCGGTGCTGGACACATTGGCCAGATCGCTGGTCAACTGAATGCGATTGAATTCCTGGCTGGTTGCCGCACCAAGCGAGGTATAAACGAGACGGTCCATGGATTACTCAGCCTAGCCGCGGATGTTGATGATGGTTTGGGTCATCGAGCTTGATGTCTCGATGGCTTTGGCGTTGGCCTGGAAGTTGCGCTGCGCGGTGATCAGATCAACCAGCTCAGCCGTGAGATCCACGTTGGAACGCTCCCGCGCACCAGCACGCAGGGTGCCGAACCCGGCAGAGCCAGCCTCGCCGTAGGACACGACACCCGACTTGGCAGTCTCCATGAAGTTGGAGTCACCGATCTGGCGTAATCCCTGCGGTGTCTTGAAGTTGGCAATGATGATTTTGCCAAGCGACTTCTGGGTACCGTTGGAATAGCTCGCCACCACGAGACCGTCATCGCCGATGTTGACACCCACCAGGTCACCTTCCGGTGCGCCGTTCTGGGCCTGACTCAACACCGCGAACGGACTGTTGTACTGGGTGCTCTTGGCATAATCGATTGCCACGGTGGTACCGGTGATGCCTTCACTCTTCATTTTGGCGCCACTCAGCGGCGAGACGATCTTGCCGCTGGTGTCAAAAGTCAGCTCGCCCTTGTCGAGGAAGATGGGCGACCAGTAGGGAATATCGAGGTCATCGAAATCACCTTTGTCACTGTTTTCAATCCAGTTCCCGTCCTTGTCCTGGCTCACATAGACCGGACTGCTGCCCTCTTCATCCTGGGCCAAGCGGATGTAGGTAGAGGTTTTGCCGAAGACCGCATCGATGTTTTCCAGACCCCAATCAGAACTGCCGGCGATCTGGATGAACGAGTCATCCGATGCCGTGGCGCCGCGGATGATGAGGGCTTCGGTGCCTTCATCAAAATCCACCCGCACGCCCGAGACCTGACGGCCCAAGGCATCCGCCATGAGATTGATCTTGTCCTGCAAGTGCTTGGTGAAGGTACCAATGGAATACTGGCCCTGCGTCAACTGGATCTGGGACGAGATGCCGTCGACGATAACGGTGAGGTTGCGGTTTGAGGCATTGACGGTAAAGGATTTGCGCGGATCAATGCCCATCTGGTTGCCTTTGACGATCGCGGGCGTGGACAGCTGACCGCGCACTGTCGGCAGATTGTTGATCTGCGAAACCTGCGGCTCCACTGATTCACCGGACTCGGCAATACCGAACAGTTCCTGTGCCAGCTTGGAGGCATCACTGATGGTTTTGGTCTCGACACCCCCGGCAACGCTGGTATCGAAGTTAAGCTGTACTTTGAGACTTGAGGTATCACCGGTAGAGCCGCTGCGGATGAAGAATGCACTATCAGAGTAGATGACGTTCATGCCGAAGCGCTGATCACGATTGGCGGTCATCAAGCTGCCATTGGGCTGGATGTCACGCAGCAGCAGCACGCTGTCGTCGGTATCCATTGGCAATATCTCACGACCATATTCGGCCGGTACCGGAACCGCCCCTGCGACAGCTGCCTTATAAGGACTTCCGCCGAACACAGGATGTTCTCCCGCGCCAGCGGTAGTATCTGCATTGGAAACAAACAGACGGGAGACATTGTCAGGAGAAGTCTGGGTAAACTTGAAGCCCTGGCTGGAAAAGTCGTACTCGACCACCAGGTCTTCAAATTCTGTGATTGGGGGTGCTGCAGCACTGCCAGCAAGGGTTACTCCGGCTGTCAGGTCTCCCTGCAGTATTCTATTCAACATGTAAGTAAGATTTTCCGGGGTGATTTCACCATCGCTGGAAAGCACATCAATCTCACCCGGGAGCGCCTTCAATGCCGTGGCGGCAGCGGAAATATCGATACTCAAGCGCATGTCATTGCCGGCCTCATCTACGCGAGTCAGCGTGAACTTGTTTGACGCAGGAACAGCGGCAGCACCAGCAGCTGCAGCAGCACCAGCAGAAAACTGGAAGTTCCTGCCGTCACCGAAGCGGGTATTCAGCACATTGGTAAGTTCAAATGCCAGCTCGGCACCTGACATCAGATCTTCACGGCCAGCGAGATGTTCAAGGCCTACCTGTACCGAACCAGAGCCATCCATGGAGACCTTGAACATATTGGCCAGATCAGCGCGGGTAAGCGTGCTGAAATCGATACCGTTCTGGTTATTGGTCAGGTTCAGCCTGTCGTAATAGGGATTTTCAGTGC
>JBIIWP010000148.1:0-5270 GCA_044338855.1 Pseudohongiellaceae bacterium
CGCGGTCAGCCAGCTGGAACAGGGCGCTATCGAGCCTGCGACCGAAACCATCATCAGGGCAGCACTCAAACAACTGGGCAAGGGATAAGGAGGATTGGCCCGGATGCGGGAAGAGGAACGACTGATCACTGCAGCAACGCTGGGCAACGAGGATTCGCAGGAGCGTGCCATCCGTCCCTCACGGCTGCGTGACTATATTGGTCAGGACACCGTAAAGGCGCAGATGGAGATTTTCATCAACGCGGCCCGCAAGCGGGGTGAAGCACTCGACCATACGCTGATCTTTGGTCCTCCCGGGTTGGGCAAAACCACGCTGTCCAACATCATTGCCAACGAGATGGGCGTCAACATCAAGGCTACTTCGGGGCCCGTGCTTGAGAAAGCCGGTGATCTGGCGGCCATGCTGACCAATCTTGAAAAGGGTGATGTCCTGTTCATCGACGAGATCCATCGCCTCAGTCCGGTCGTGGAGGAAATACTCTATCCCGCCATGGAGGATTACCAGCTCGACATCATGATCGGCGAAGGTCCTGCGGCCCGTTCACTGAAACTGGAGTTGCCTCCCTTTACCCTGGTGGGAGCCACTACCCGCGCCGGCCTGCTGACCTCGCCACTGCGTGATCGCTTCGGCATTGTGCAACGTCTGGAGTTTTACACAGTCGAGCAATTGACTAGTATCGTCACGCGCGCCGCCATCATCCTGCATACCCCTTGTGATGCGGGTGGCGCCCAGGAAATTGCCCGGCGTGCCCGTGGTACCCCGCGCATTGCCAACCGCCTGCTGCGCCGCGTGCGCGACTACTGTGAGGTGAAGGGCAACGGCAGCATCAACGAGCAGATGGCCGGGGAGGCGCTGGACATGCTCAGTGTCGACCGTAACGGGTTCGATCACATGGATCGTCGCCTCCTGCTGACGATTATCGAGAAGTTTGACGGGGGGCCGGTGGGGGCCGACAGCCTGGCTGCCGCACTCAGCGAAGAGCGCGGCACCATCGAGGATGTGCTGGAGCCATTTTTGATCCAGCAGGGCTTTATCCAGCGCACGCCGCGCGGCAGAATGGCGACCCAATTCGCCTACCGCCATTTCGGGCTCAAGATGAAGCCTGAACAAGGGGAGCGGGCGCCCTTGCAGGATAGCGACCTGTTCAGTTCCCAGTAAGAATTCAGCCATTAAGCTTCGAGGAAGTCATGAATACAGAAATGAGTATCTGGAGTCTCGTCACGGGCGCCACTTGGGTGGTGCAGCTGGTCATGCTGAGCCTTTTGCTGATGTCGGTGCTGTCGTGGGTACTTATCGTCCAGAAGTGGCTGGTGATCGCGGATGCCGAGAGCGAGCAGGTGAACTTCGAGAAGCGTTTCTGGTCGGGTATCGATCTCAGTCAGCTGTTCCGGGAAGGTACGGCGCGCCAGAAGGGCAATGCGGCCTGGATCGGCATGGAGAATCTGTTCCGCTCCGGCTTCAAGGAATTTACGCGCCTGCGGCAGCAGCCGGGCATCGAATCGGATGCCGTGATGGAGGGGGCTCAGCGCGCCATGCGGGTGGCTTTGTCACGCGAAGAAAAAGTACTGGAGAAGCACTTGCCGATGCTGGCCACGGTGGCCTCGGTTTCGCCCTACATTGGTCTGTTCGGCACTGTATGGGGGATCATGAACTCCTTCATCGGCCTCGCCAGCCAGACCCAGGCTTCGCTCGCCGTGGTAGCGCCGGGTATCGCCGAGGCGCTGATCGCTACGGCCATGGGCCTGTTCGCGGCCATTCCGGCGGTACTGGCCTACAACCGTTATTCGGCCAAGGTTGATTCGGTGATTCACAGCTACTATACATTCCTGGATGAGTTCTCGAGCATCCTGCACCGCCAGGCCCACAGCAAGCGTGCCCCGGAGAAGAACTGATGGAAATCAAGCGTCCCGGGCGCCGCAAGCTGATGGGGGAAATCAACGTTGTCCCCCTCATCGACGTGATGCTGGTGCTGCTGATCGTGTTCATGGTGACGGCACCGCTGATCACCCAGGGCGTCAAGATCGACCTGCCCAAAGTCGACGCCGAGACCGTGCAGGAGGATGACAACAAGCTGACCCTGGTGGTGTCCATTGATGCCGAGGGCAACTATTTCATCAGTCTTGGCGAAGAACCGGAAGAGAACCCACCACCGGTGCCGCTTGAGCAGATCGGCGAACAGGTGGGCAAGATCATGAGCCAGAATCCTGCCGTACCGGTCTATCTGGAGGCCGACGGCGCGAACAATTACAGTGTGGTGATGGAATTGATGGGAACCCTGCAGGCAGCCGGCGTACCGAATGTCCTGCTCGTGACGCAACCTCCAGGAGTGGAAGCCAACTAGCTCATGTTGCTGCACTATCTACTCAAGTTCGAAGGTTATCCGCCAGCAGTGGTGCTGGCGGTACTGCTGCACGCCGGTCTGATCTGGTTCATGCTGGACCGTGAGTTCGAGCAGCAGGAAATCATCACCGTGAAGCCCATGCAGATCAGCGCTGCCACGGCCAAGGAAAACCCGCAGCGCCTGCGTCGTATCGAGCAGGTCCAGCAGCAGCGCACGGCCGACCAGCGTGCACGTGACGAGGCCCGGGCGCGCGAGCAGGCGGTACGCGAACGCGAAGCGCAGCAGAAGGCTGAGGCCGAGCGCCAGAGTCAGGCGCAACAGCAGCAACAGCGCGTGGAGCAGCAGCGTCTGGAACAGGCGCGCAAGGCTGAAGAAGACAGACAGGCCGCCGCGCGCCGGCAGGCTGAAGAGGACCAGGCGCGCAGCCGCCAGGCCGAGCAACAGCGCCAGCGTGAAATAGAACAACAGCAGCAACAGCGCGCCGAGGCCGAAGCCCAGCGCCAGGCCCAGGCCAATGCCGCTGCCAGCAATGCCGAGAATGACATCGTCAGCCAGTACATGGCGATCATCCAGGAGCTGATCCAGCAGAATTGGGTCATCCCGCCCAGTGCCCGCAACGGCATGGCCGCGCTGGTGGAAATCCGTACCACCCCGATTGGGGACATCACGGCCTACAGCGTCATTCAATCCAGCGGCGATTCCAGTTTCGACCGCTCCGTACTGCAGGCCGTGGCGAGTGTGGGGAATCTGCAGGAACTGCGTGACCTGCCCAATGCCGTATACGAGCGCAACTTCCGGCGTTTCAATCTGCTATTCCAACCCGAGGACTTGTTACGATGATGAAACACTGCCTGAAAGGCCTGATCTTGTTCAGCCTGTTGCTCAGTCAGCTTGCCGGCGCACAGCTCACCATCCAGATCAGCCAGGGTGTGGACGATCCGGTGCCGATCGCCGTGGTTCCTTTCGAGTGGGGCGGGTTTGGCGTGTTGCCCGAAAACATCACCGATGTCATAGGCAGTGACCTGCGTATCAGTGGTGAATTCACTACCATCGAAGAACGCAACATGCTCAGCATGCCGCACGAAGAGAGTGAGGTGTATTACCGCGACTGGAGCTTCCTTGGCGCCGACTACATTGTGGTGGGCAAGATCATGAAGGCCGAGACCAGCGACCAGTACCAGGTGCAATACGAACTGTTCAATGTGGCGCGCCAGATGCGCATGCTGGGCGAAGTAATCAGCGGCAGCGAGGCCCAGTTGCGCGACATTGCCCACCAGATCAGCGATGTGGTGTTCGAGCAGATCACCGGGATACGCGGGGCTTTCTCCACGAAGCTGCTGTACGTGACCGAGCAGCGTTTCTCAGCCGAAAGCAGCAGCTATCAATTGAACCTGTCGGATTACGATGGCGGCCGCCCCCAGGTACTGTTGGAATCGCGTGAGCCGATCATGTCTCCCACCTGGTCCCCCGATGCGAGCCAGATTGCCTATGTGAGCTTCGAGTCGACGAGGCCGCGTATCTATGTCCAGAATCTGGCGACCGGGCAGCGGGAGCAAATAACCGATTTCCCCGGCATCAATGGGTCCCCGCGTTGGTCCCCGGATGGCAGCAAGATGGCGATGGTGCTGTCCAAAGACGGCAATCCTGATGTCTATGTCATGGACCTGAGTACCCGCGCGCTGACCAAGGTTACCAGCCATTTTGCCGTGGACACCGAGCCGAGCTGGATGCCGGATGGCAAGTCCCTGCTGTATACCTCGGAACAGGGAGGCAACTTCCGCCCGCAGATCTACCAGGTAAACCTGGAAACCCTTTGGTCGGAGCGGGTGACCTTCGAGGGAAGCTACAACGCCAGGGGCTTTATGCTGCCCGATGGAGAGAATCTGGTACTGGTCCATCGTTATGACACACGCGATGATTATCATCTGGCCATTCAGAACCTTGCTCGTGGTACAATGCGCACACTCACTGACACACAGCTGGACGAATCGCCCACCGTGGCGCCCAATGCCAGCATGGTGATGTATGCCTCGAAGCAGAATGGTCGGGGTGTTTTGAATGCCGTTTCGATCGACGGCAAGGTAAAAATCCAGTTGCCGGTGGCCAGCGGAGATGTGCGCGAGCCGTCCTGGTCGCCGTTCCTGGATTGATTGTTTGGACTGGATGGGTAGTAATGAGTCGGCTGCGTCCCCGGGGGCAGTCAGGGGCCGTCGGAAGATGGGCCAAGTGTGATTTGAGTTACACGACTCAAAAAAAGTTCAAAAAAAGTTCACGATCGCTTGCCGTGGACAAAAAAAGTCATAAAATACGCGCATTTTTGGCCAAGCATAAAAAACTCAGGAGTTTGTATGCGCATTCAGAACGTAGTTCAATTTGGCGCTGCCGCATTGCTGTCGGTGATGTTGGTAGCCTGTAAATCCACGGATGAGGCGGTTGCGGCCACCGAGTCCACTGCACCTGCTGCCCAGACCACTCCCGCTGGTCCGAACGACGGTCTGACCGACGCGCAGCGCCGTGAGCGTGACGCTGCCCTGGCTACCCGCATCTTCTACTTTGAGTTCGATAAATCCGACCTCAGCGCAGAAGCCCGTGCAGCACTGGTACATCACGCCAACCAGCTCAAAGCCAACCCCAGCGCGCGTTATCGTCTGGAAGGTCACGCTGACGAGCGCGGTACCCGTGAATACAACCTTGCACTGGGTGAGCGTCGCGCCCAGGCCATCGAGCGTTACCTGCAGGTACAGGGCGTTGCTGCCACCCAGCTGGAAACCATCAGCTATGGTGAAGAGCGTCCGGCCGAAACCGGTACCACCGAAGCTTCCTACTCCAAGAACCGTCGCGTAGAAGTCAAGTAATACGATGGCTTCACATTGCCGCAAGGTAATGATGTGTAGATAGAAGTGCGGTAAAAAGAAGTGCTATAAAATA
>JBIIWP010000070.1:0-16629 GCA_044338855.1 Pseudohongiellaceae bacterium
ACGCGCTTCGGTTGCGCGATTTCGCCCGAAAGCAGGCCCACGCTGATACCGTTGCGATGCAGGTTGTCCGCCAGCTTGCGCGCCTGGTCGCGGCGATTGGTGAACACGATGACGCGCTCACCCTCATCGCTCTGGATCAGGTTGTAGAGCAGGTCGTACTTCTGGTCCGTCGTGACGAGGTAGACCACTTGCTTCACGTTGTCGGTGGTGGCTCGTGGGGACTGTACTTCCACGCGGATCGGATCCACAGCCCAACGTTCGGCCAGCGTCAGTATGTCGTCGGTGAAGGTGGCACTGAACAACAGCGTCTGGCGGGATTCCTTGTGCGGTGTCTGCGAAATGATCTGGCGTACCTGCGGAATGAAGCCCATGTCGAGCATGCGGTCGGCCTCATCGATCACCAGCATTTCCACCAGGCCCAGGAAAATAGCGCGCTGGCTGACGAAGTCGAGCAGGCGTCCCGGAGTCGCCACCACGATGTCCACTACGTCATGGTCCAGTTCGCGCTTCTGCTTTTCGTAATCGATGCCGCCCACCAGGGTGATGATGCGCAGTCCGGTGTACTTGCACAGCGACTTGGCATCCTTGGCAATCTGCATCACGAGTTCACGCGTCGGTGCGATGATCAGCGCGCGTGGCTCACCCACGTAACGCTCCTCGTCGAGCGGATTCTTCATGAGATCGGTAATGATCGCCGTCAGAAAAGCGGCGGTCTTGCCGGTACCGGTCTGTGCCTTGCCGGTTACATCATGGCCCTTCAGCGTGATGCGCAGACTCTCAGCCTGGATCGGCGTGCAATATTCGAAGCCAAGCTCATCGATGGCACGCAGCAACGGTGCCGGCAGGTCAAAATCGTGAAAGCGCACTTTCGTGCGTGCAGGAACACCCGGCTTTGCAGCTGGTGCAGCCGGGTCCAGTTCTTGTGATACGGTTTCCATAGCAGTATTCATCAGCGGCAACGATAGATGTTGAAGGTCTGTTCACCATCGGTGACAGGCGTTGTGGCAACAATGGTGTCACCGCGATCGGCAGCGCGGTTGCGCGCCAATGAACGCAGTTCCAGCGCGACTTTGTCGGGGCTGCGATTGACAACAACCTTGTTGACCACCGAGACAGTAGTGCTGCCCGTGGCGGTGCAGGAGCTGACTTCGTTGAGCTGAAGTACGGCAACGTTTTCGCCGGCAGGCGTCAGCTTGACGAAAGAACAGGCACTGAGGAGCAGAAGTGCAGAGATAGCGAGAAACAGGCGCATGGAAGAGGTTTCCTGGTTGGGTGGAACTAGTTGCGGTTGAACTTGACGTTGACTTCGATTTCGACGTTGTCGGCCGCCATGTTGCGATACTGGTCCATGCCGAAGTCGAGGCGGTTGATCAGGCCGCGGCCGGTAATGCCTACCGTACTGCCGCCCAGTTCACCATCGCTGCCCCCGTGGAAGGTGACCTGCAGGGTCCAGGGCTTGGTCATGCCCAGAAATGCCAGCTCACCGACGAAGTCCACTGCGTTTTCTGCAGTAACCACGGCGGAAGTACTGGTGAAGCTGGCCTGCGGAAACACACTGGCATTGAACCACGCACTGCTGTTGACCAGCGTTTCAGTGACATCACCGTCGGCCATGTTCAGGCTGCCCATGTCCACGGTGGCAGTTAGGGTGGAGTTGGCCAGATTTTCCAGATCCAGGTGCAGCGTGCCGGCATAGCTGTCAAAGCGGCCAACCAGCGTCAGGAAGTCCTGCTGGAACACACGGAAAAACACACTGCCGTACTGCCGTGTAAGGGTGTAGTCGCCGCCGGCTTCAGCAGCCTGGACACTGCCGAAGGGGGCCAGCACCAGCGCAAGCACTGCCAGGTGCCACATTTTGACTGCAAACTGTCTGAATACATTCATCCTGCTTTCCTTCTGTGTTTGTCTTGTCCGCACGTGTTATGCATCAAGTGTTCAATTGTTTCAGCCCGCCCCCGGGCAGGTCAATCACGGCACACGGGGCAGTCCGGGTTTTTCTGGAGCACAAGTGTGCGAATCTGCAGGGTAGCCGCATCAATCAGCAGCAGCAGGCCGACCAAGGGCTTGCCGAAGCCGCTCAGCACCTTGATGCATTCCAGTGCCTGCATGCTTCCCACAATGCCGACCAGCGGCGCCATAACGCCACTTTCGGAGCAACTCAGGTCAGTGTCCACACCATCCTGATAGAGACAGCGGTAGCACGGCGCGGCCGGGTCACGCGGATCAAACACCGACAACTGCGCTTCGGTGCGGATCGCGGCGCCGGACACCAGCGGCACCCTGTGATGGTGACAGGCGGCATTGAGGGCAAAGCGGGTACTGAAATTGTCGGAGCAGTCCAGCACGGCGGTGCAACCTGCAACCAGTTGCTCCAGCGCGGCGCCCTCGAGGCGACCTGTCACGGTTTCCACGCGGATGCCAGGATTCAGTTCCAGGAGTGTCTGCCGGGCCGACTCTACCTTGTTGCGGCCAATACTGGCGGTTTTGTGGGCGATCTGGCGCTGCAGGTTACTGAGTTCCACCACGTCATTGTCAGCCAGCACCAGATTGCCGACACCCGCAGCGGCCAGGTACATCGCGGCCGGACTTCCCAGCCCACCCAGCCCGACGATCAACACGCGGGCGGCCAGCAGCGCTTCCTGCCCGGCGACGTCGAAGCCGTTGAGCATCAGGTGCCGACTGTAACGCAGCAATTGTTCGTCGTTCATGGCTTGCATCCCATCGTCATGCGCTCGCGACCGCCAGCGTCAAGGCGCGTATGAACCTGCACATAGCCATCCTGCTGCAGCAAGGCGCGCACAGCGGGGCCCTGTTGCCACCCGTGCTCGATCAGCAACCAGCCTCCCCGCTTGAGCCTCGGCAGCGCCTGGGCTGCCAGAATCACAATGTCCGCCAGGCCCGCATTATGCGCAACAAGTGCCGAGCGTGGCTCGAAGCGCACATCCCCCTGCGCAAGATGCACATCGTCAGCGGCGATATACGGAGGATTGCTGAGAATCAGGTCGTAGTCCCCTGCCGGCAACGGCTCACACCAACTGCCGGACAGCATGCGCACATTGGCAAGCCCCAGCGCCTCGCGATTACGCGCGGCCACGGCCAAGGCAGCAGCACTGAGGTCCGTCGCGTGCAGCTGCCACTGCGGCCGTTCGCTGGCCAGGGCCAGTGCGATGGCACCTGACCCGGTACCAAGGTCAGCAACCAGCGCCGGGCCGGCCGGCCCCAGTTCCAACGCCGTCTGCACCAGCAGTTCGGTGTCGGGACGCGGAATCAGCACGGCAGGGCTTACCTGCAGGGTGAGACTCCAGAATTCCTGTTTGCCCAGCAGGTAAGCGACAGGGGTACCCGCAGCGCGCGCCTCCAGCAAGCCGTGGAAGCCCTGCAAAGCGGCTGCATCCACGGCGGCCTCAGGCCAGGCATAGAGCCATGTACGGGACTTGCCAAGAGCATGGGCGAGGAGCAGTTGGGCATCCAGCGCGGCACTGTCACTCGCGCGCAGGCGAACACTGGCCTGGTCCAGCACCTGGCGGACACTCGTCTGGAGAGATGTTGCCGCGGCGCTCATCAGTCCTTGCCGCCGGCGAGTTCCGCCAGCTGATCGGCCTGATGCTCCGCCTGGAGCGGGTCCAGCAGGTCGTCGAGATCACCGTTCATTATGTCGCCCAGTTTGTGCAGCGTGAGCTTGACGCGATGGTCGGTAACGCGCCCGTCTGGATAGTTATAGGTGCGGATCTTCTCGGAGCGATCACCACTGCCAACCAGCAAACGCCGCGTGGTGGTCTGTTGTTGCTGCCGCTCTTCGTCGGCGGCGGCCTGCAATTTCGCCATCAGCAAGGACATCGCACGGGCGCGGTTCTTGTGCTGCGAACGCTCGTCCTGGCACTCCACCACGATGCCAGTGGGGAGGTGCGTCAAACGGATCGCCGAGTCGGTCTTGTTGACGTGCTGGCCACCCGCACCGCTGGCCCGGAACGTATCGATGCGCAGGTCGCTCTTGTTGATCTCGATGGCGGCTTCGTCTTCCGGCTCCGGCATCACCGCCACGGTGCAGGCCGAGGTGTGCACGCGCCCCTGGGCCTCGGTTTCCGGAACACGCTGAACGCGATGGGCACCCGATTCGAACTTGAGCTTGCCGTAGACGTTGTTGCCTTCGACGCGCGTGATCAATTCCTTGAAGCCACCGTGCTCGCCACGTCGCTCGCTCAGGATCTCGACCTTCCAGCCCTGGGACTCGGCATAGCGCGAGTACATCTTGAACAGGTCGCCGGAAAAAATGGCGGCTTCATCGCCACCGGTGCCAGCGCGGATTTCGAGGAAGATGTTGCAGGAATCACGCGGGTCTTTGGGCAGTAGCAGCTTCTGCAGTTCAGTTTCCAGTACCGCTTCTTCCTGCTGGGCACTTTGGGCTTCTTCTTCCGCCATCGCCCGCAGGTCGGGATCGGCTTCTTTCAACATGCCACGCGCGCCTTCGAGATTGCGGCGCGTGTCGTGCAGACGGCGCCAGCACTGCACTACCGGCTCAAGCTCGGCATACTCCTTCGAGTAGGCACGAAACTTTTCCTGCACGCCGATCACACCGGCATCGCTGAGCAGTCGTTCCAGCTCCTCATAACGTTCCATGAGGTGCTCAAGTTTGGCGCTGATAGAAGGATTCATGAGGAGAGGGGCTGGCTGGCGCTGGCCGGCTGCACCGGCTCGCTGCTCCCGTCCGGGCCGGACTCGTTGCTGGCCTCCAGTTCGAACAGCTGCTCGGCAAGCTGGATCAGCTCGCTGTGGCCATCGGCGCTGGCCTTCTTCAACTGCACGCTGGGCGAATGGATAAGCTTGTTGGTGAGCAGCCGCGCCAATTGCCGCAAGACCTCCCGCGGATCTTCGCCTTTGTCGATCTGGCGCAGGGCCTTGTCCACTTCAGCATCGCGGATCTGTTCAGCTTTCTCGCGAAAACTGCGCAGGGTGGCCACGATGCCGAGGCCGCGCTGTTTCCGCTCGTGCTGCTCCAGCCCACGATCGATGATGGCCTCCGCTTCCAACGCCGCCTGCTGGCGATTGCGCAGGTTGCTGTCGATGACTTCGCGCAGGTCATCCACGCTGTAGAGGTAAACGTCATCGAGTTCGCCAACCTCGGGCTCGATGTCACGTGGTACCGCGAGGTCGACCATGAAGATGGGCTTGTGGCGACGGGCACGCAGCGCGCGCTCGACGGCGCCTTTGCCGAGAATGGGTAACTGGCTGGCAGTGGATGACACCACGATGTCAGCATGTTCGAGTTCCCGCGGAATATCGGACAGCAAGACTTCGCGCACACCATACTTGCGCTTCAGTTCCTGGGCATTGGTAAGCGTACGGTTGGCTACCACTATGCTCTGCACGCCTGCTTCCTTGAGGTGCTGCACCACGAGTTCGATGGTACGACCGGCACCGATCATGAGCACCCTGGCCTCATGAATATCAGTGAATATCTGCTGTGCGAGAGTAACAGCGGCAAACGCTACAGAAACCGGGTTCTCGCCGATGGCTGTCTCGGTGCGCACCTGCTTGGCCACCGAGAATACGTCCTCGAAGATGCGGTGCAGGTTGCTGCCAAGGGTCGCGGCATCCTGGGCCACGGCGTAGGCCGACTTGATCTGCCCGAGGATCTGGGGTTCGCCCAGCACCATGGAATCAAGGCCGCTGGCAACACGCATCAGGTGGCGCACTCCCTCGGATTCTGCGTAGCTGTACACCGATTTGCTGACAGCGGCGGCCGGCAGCTTGTGGTACTCGCACAACCACTGCTGCAGGCGCTGGACGGCTGCGTCGGTCGTTTCCGGTGCATCGGCACCCCCTGCCTGGGGCACGCCATAGATCTCGGTACGGTTGCAGGTGGAAAGGATCACCAACTCCGCCATGCCCGCCTTGCTGCACGCCTCGTGCAGGGCCTCGTGCATGTGTTCCGGCGCAAATGCAACCTTCTCACGCACATCGACCGTAGCGGTATTGTGATTGATGCCGAGCACCAGAAGGGACATGCAGCTGGGGTACCTTGAGAAAAGAGCGTTATTTTACAAGGGAAAACCCCGATAAAGCCATGATACCTGCAGGCCTTTGCGGCATATCACGGATATTTCCGCATTTGTTTCCGCAAGCACGGACTGGCTATACTTGCCTTGACCGCTTCTGCCATCGACGAGATGCCCCGCACGTGAATCCGTTGGCCCATCCAAGTTCCCTGCACCATGCTCCCCCGATCTCGGCAGTCTCAAGGCTGTTGAGCGCAATCCTGTTGTCCGGATGGTTGGCAGGCTGCGCCACGCCGGCGTCGGAAGCAGACGCCGCCAACGGCAGCGGCGTCGGAACCGGAGTGAGTGGCGAGAGCCCAGAGGCAGGCGTGACGGCAGACGGCCCGGGCACCAGTACAACTGGCGGCACCTCAGCTGCACCCGATACGTTGCCCGAGATCGAGTACGGACAGTTCTCCGAGGACATCCTCACGCGCACGATCATGGCGGAGCTTGCCATGCAGCGCGGCCAGAACCAGGAAGCCCTCGACGCCTACGTGGCACTGGCGAAGGACACTGGCAACCTCAGCATCATCCAGCGCGCCATGCGCCTTGCCACCTTCCTGCGCAACTCGCGTGTGGCACTGGAGATGGGCGACCTGTGGCTTGCCAAAGAACCTGAATCGACCGATGCGCGCCAGATGATGGCCGTGCAACTGGTATTCACCGGCCGTTATCGTGACGCCATGGACCAGATGTCCTGGCTGGTAGACCGCGGCGTCGAGATCGATTTCCGCCTCATCCCGGCCCGCAGTGCCAACGACAACAATGCTGCGATGATCCTCGACGCCCTCATCGCCGATTTCCAGGAACTACTGAAACGGCACCCCGAGACCCTGTCGCTGCGCCTGGGCCTTGCAATGCTGTACGAGCAGAACGAGCAGACGCAGGAGGCCTATGACCTGATTGCTGCACTGTCGCGTGAGGAGGTCGACGATGCCGAGATCGTGATGCAGGAGATCCGCCTGCTCGAGTTGCTGGAGAAAGACGACCTGGCTCAGCGCCGCCTCGAAGAAGCGCTGGAAACCTTTCCGGAGCACAAACAATTGCGCTTCATGTACGGTCGCAAACTCATCGCAGAACAGCGCTACCGCGATGCCAAGGACCAGTTCACCCTGATGGTGGAGCAGGACCCGCGCGATTTCGACATGCTGTATTCGCTGGCCCTGCTCTGCATGGAAGTAAACATGTTCGAGGAAGCGCGCGGATATTTGCAGCGGCTCGTCGCCAATGGCCAGAAGCTGGATGATGCGCACTACTATCTCGGTTTCATCGATACCCAGGAGAACCACCCGGATGCCGCGATCGCGCATTTCCTGCAGGTTAAAGGGGGCAACAACTTCCTGCAGGGCCTGCGCAGTCTCACCGAGTTGATGGTAGCGGCCGGGCGTTACCCGGAAGTACAGGCACACCTGCAGAATGCCCGCTTCCGTAACGCCGACTACAACATCCCGCTGCTTGGCATGGAGGCCAGCATCCTCATCGAGCAGGAACAGTTTGATGATGCCGGCAAGCTGCTCAACTCCGCCATTGGCGCCTTTCCCAACGACATCCAGCTGCTGTTCCAGCGCTCAGTGCTGCATCAGGAACAGAACGATCTGGCAGCGATGGAAGCGGACCTGCGCCAGGTCATCCTGCTCGACCCGGCCAATCCGGTGGCCTACAACAGCCTCGGCTACACGCTGGTAGACCGGACCGATCGCTATCAGGAGGCCTACGACCTCATCAGGAAAGCCGTCGAGCTGGCACCAAACGATCCTGCCATCATCGACAGCCTGGGTTGGGTGCAGTTCAAGCTGGGCATGCTGGACGAAGCCCGCAAGAACCTCGAGCGCGCCTATGAATTGTTTCCCGATCCGGAAGTGGCCGCGCACCTCGGTGAGGTGTATTGGGTACAGGGCGATCGCAACGCAGCCAACCGCATCTGGCGCAACGCACTGGAAATCCAACCCGACAGCGAATTCGTCCTCAACGCCATGGAGCGCCTGAACCCGGGCGCCTCACGCTGACGCGCGGAACCCCCAACATGTCCCTGCAGTCCTGCCTGTGCCGCCTGCCCGGTGCATTGGCCCTGTCCGCGCTCCTGCTGCTGGGTGCCTGCGCCAGCAGCCCCCTTCGTTCCCCCGGATGGCAGGCACACCGTGAAAGCGTGACACAGGTGACAGATTGGCAATTGGACGGTCGCCTCAACATCCGCCAAGGGCGCGAATCCGAGACCATCAACCTGAACTGGAAACAAAGTGGCGATCGCGTGTCGATACGCCTCAGCGCCACGGCCCTCAGCCTTGGTGGGGTACTCATCGAAGGCGACGATGCCAGCGTGACCATCGAAAAGAGCGGCGAACAACCCCGCGTGCTGCCGGGCCTGGATGCGCTGAGCAGCGAATTTCTCGACTACGACTTTCCGGCCGACTATCTGCGCTGGTGGGTGCGGGGTCTGCCGGTGCCATCCCTGCCGGCAACGCCCGTACTCGACCAGAACCAACTGCTGCGCAGCCTCGTGCAAACCGCTCCGGATGGGCAGCGCTGGGAGTTGAGCTATGAAAACTATGAGCAGGTGGGCTCTGTGATCATGCCCCGGCGCATCAACCTGTCGAGCCAGGGCGTGCTGCTGCGTTTCCTCATCAGTGATTGGCAACTGTCGCATGTCGAGCCCTGAACCCACACTTGCGCTGCCGGCGCCAGCCAAACTCAACCTGTTCCTGCACATCACGGGCCGCCGTCCTGACGGCTACCATGAGCTGCAAACCATCTTCCAGCTGCTGGACTACGGGGATGAAATCACCTTCACGCAAAAGCCCGGCGCTGATGTCGAGTTTACCTGCAGCGACCAGGCCCTGGCCGGCAACGACAATCTCGTCCTGCGCGCTGCCAGACTGCTGCTGCCCCATGCCCGCCGCGCCACCGGAATCCGCATCCACCTGCACAAGAACCTGCCGGCGGGAGGCGGTCTTGGTGGCGGCAGCTCGGATGCCGCAACGACGCTGGTAGCCCTCAATGCATTGTGGGACTGCGGCCTCGACCAGGCCTCCCTGATGGTCTTGGGCAAGTCACTCGGCGCCGATGTTCCCGTCTTCGTCTTTGGTCACAGTGCCTGGGCCGAAGGGGTGGGTGAAAAGCTGCAGAAACTTGAGCTGCCGGAACACTGGTATGTGGTGCTCACCCCACACTGCCATGCCTCCACTGCCCGGATTTTTGGGCACCCGGAATTGACAAGGAACAGTGCCCCCCTCAGAATACCGCGCTTTCCGTTTACGGGTACCCGTAACGATTGTCAGGCAGCAGCCATCTCGCTGCATCCAGAGATAAGGCAAGTGCTTGATTGGCTTGACCTTAAAGCCAGCACTGGACGCTCTGAAAGCGAGGGTCCTGGAGCAAGGATGACCGGCACTGGTGCCAGTGTATTCGCCAGCTTTGCCACGAGGGAAGCAGCGGCGGGCATTCTGGGGCAGTGGCGCAGCGCTGCCGGCAGCTATACCGACAGCCCTGCAAGCGGCTTCCTGGCGCAAGGGTGCAACCTGTCGCCGCTGTACCGGGCACTTGGTGAAAATCTGCAGAATTATTGGGGTGTCGCCAAGCGGTAAGGCACCAGGTTTTGATCCTGGCATACGTTGGTTCGAATCCAGCCACCCCAGCCATTTTTTATACGCGACACCTTCAGTTTTTTAAAGGCGACACCTTCAGTTCAGTAACCAGAGTTCCCGCCATGCCAAACAATTTGATGGTTTTTACCGGCAATGCCAACCCGGATCTCGCCAACAAGGTCGCCAAGTGGCTGGGCGTGCCGATGGGTCGGGCAGAAGTCCGCAAGTTCAGCGATGGCGAGATCAACGTCGAATTGAATGAAAATGTGCGTGGCCAGGATGTCTTCATCATCCAGCCGACCTGCTCACCCACCAACGACAACCTGATGGAGCTGCTGCTGATGGCTGATGCCCTGCATCGCTCCTCGGCCAACCGCATCACTGCCGTAGTGCCCTATTTCGGTTATGCCCGCCAGGATCGTCGCGTTCGCAGTGCGCGCGTGCCGATCAGTGCCAAGGTAGTGGCCGACATGATGGTCGCTGCCGGCGTCAACCGCGTGCTGACCATCGACCTGCATGCCGAACAGATCCAGGGTTTCTTCAGCATTCCCGTGGACAACGTCTACGGCTCCGTAGTGCTGGTGGAAGACGTGCGCAACCAGAATTATGAAAACCTCACTGTCGTTTCGCCCGACATCGGTGGCGTGGTGCGCGCCCGCGCGTTTGCCAAGCAGCTCGGTACGGATCTCGCCATCATCGACAAGCGGCGTCCGAAAGCCAACGAAACCGAAGTCATGCACCTCATCGGCGAAGTCAAAGGCCGCACCTGCCTGATTGTTGACGATATGGTGGATACAGCGGGCACACTGTGCAAGGCCGCCGATGCGCTGAAGGACCAGGGTGCCAGCAAGGTCGTGGCGTATTGCACGCATGCCGTGCTGTCCGGCAACGCCATCGCCAACATCAGGAATTCCACGCTCGATTCGCTGGTCGTCACGGATACCATTCCGCTCGGCGACGATGCGAAGAAGTGCGGCAAGATCCGCCAGCTGCCGCTGGCCCGCTTTCTCGGCGAATCCATCCGCCGGGTGAGCAACGAAGAATCCGTCAGTGCCATGTTCGAGGAAGCTTGAGCAGGCAGTACGGCAAACAAGCTGCCCGCTGGTCGCAAGCAGGCAGTCGTCACCAACCGGTCCATCCGGACCATCAGCAACTGCGACTACCGGTTAGTGTTGTCCGGCAGTCGTCGAGGAAATGACAATGTCCAAGAAATTTGTAATCGAGGCCAGCTCGAGGGCAGACCTGGGGAAAGGTGCGAGCCGCCGCCTGCGTCGCCTGAATGATGCTATCCCGGCCATTATCTACGGCGGTGACAAGGCTCCGGCCAACATCTCCCTGGATCACGGCAAACTGCTGCACTCGGTCGAGAATGAGGCGTTCTTCACGTCCATCCTCACCTTGAACGTCGACGGCGTCGCCGAAAGCGTCATCGTGAAAGATCTGCAGCGTCACCCGGCCAGGCCACTCATCCTGCATGCCGACTTCCAGCGCGTCAGTGCCGACCACGCCGTGCACGTGAAAGTGCCCCTGCACTTCATCAATGAAGCAACGGCCAAGGGCGTCAAACAAGGTGGCGGCAAGGTCATGCATTTGATGACCGAACTCGAGATCACCTGTCTGCCGAAAGACCTGCCGGAGTTCATCGAAGTGGACGTGAAGGATCTGGATGTCGGCGATTCGCTGCACATCGCCGACCTCAAGCTGCCCGCCGGCGTCACCAGCGTCGCTCTGACCCATGGCGAATCCGGCAACCTGGCTGTGGTCTCCGTCAGCGTCATCAAAGGCAGCGAAGAAGCCGTAGCAGCCGCTGCAGCAGCAGTCGAGAAGAAGTAAGACGCCGGGAGGCAATGCTCCAGCATGAGCGCTCCCATTGCACTGATTGCTGGCCTGGGCAACCCGGGTCAGCAATATCAGGACAACCGGCACAACGCCGGTGCCATCTTTCTGTCCGGACTGTGTCGCCAAGGCAAGGCCGAACTCAAGGCAGACAAGAAATTCCAGGGAATGGTGGCCTCCATCACACTGGCCGGTAACGAAATACGCCTGCTGTTTCCCACTACCTACATGAATCATAGTGGCCGCGCCGTTGTCGCGCTCGCTTCCTACTACAAGATTCCACCTCAGCAGATCCTGGTCGCCTATGACGAGCTGGACCTGCCGCTGGGTACCACCCGCCTCAAGTATGGCGGCGGCCATGGCGGCCACAACGGCATCCGCGACATCATCGCGAGCCTCGGAACGCCAGACTTCATGCGCCTGCGCATCGGCATCGGCCACCCAGGTTCGCCGGACAAGGTGTTGGGGCACGTGCTCGGTGATTTCAGCCGCAGCGAAGCGGGCGTGCTGGAACAGGAAATAGACAAGTCGCTGGCAATCCTGCCCCTGCTCGTCGAGGGCAAGAACGAGATTGCCATGCAGCAACTCCATACCAAATAACGGGACTGAACACATGGGCTTCAAATGCGGCATCGTGGGCCTGCCGAACGTCGGCAAATCCACCCTTTTCAACGCACTCACCAAGGCCGGTATCGCTGCGGAAAACTTCCCGTTCTGCACCATCGAACCCAACTCCGGGATAGTGGCCGTGCCGGATGAGCGTATCGACAAACTCAGCGCGATCGTCAAGCCGGAACGCATTGTGCCCACTACCATGGAATTCGTGGACATCGCCGGTCTTGTAGCGGGCGCTTCCAAGGGAGAGGGCCTGGGCAACAAGTTCCTCGCCAACATCCGCGAGACCGATGCCATCGCGCATGTGGTGCGCTGCTTCGCTGACGACAATGTCATCCACGTGGCAAACACCATCAATCCGAAAAACGACATCGACGTGATAAACACCGAATTGGCGCTGGCGGATCTCGAAAGCGTGGACAAGGGTCTCGACCGCGCCACCAAGGCCTCCAAGAGCGGCGACAAGGACCAGCTGCGCCTCAAGGACATCCTCACACGCGTGCAGGCCCATCTGGACCAGGGCAATCCAGTGCGCAGCATGGGCCTCGACAAGGATGAACTGGCCAGTATCTATCCTCTGCACCTGCTTACCGTGAAGCCTACGATGTACATCGCCAACGTCAACGAAGACGGCTTCAACAACAATCCCTACCTGGACCAGGTGCGCGCGCTCGCAGCTGAAGAGGGCTCCATGGTGGTGGCCGTGTGCAACAAGATGGAATCCGAAATTGCGGAACTGGAAGCTGAAGAGAAGGGCATGTTCCTGCAGGAAATGGGCATGACCGAACCCGGCCTCGACCGTGTGATACGCGCAGGCTACGAACTGCTGGGCCTGCAGACCTATTTCACCGCCGGCGTAAAGGAAGTACGTGCCTGGACCGTCAAGATCGGCGCCACCGCCCCCAAGGCAGCGGCTGTGATCCACACGGACTTTGAGAAAGGCTTCATCCGGGCAGAAGTCATCGCCTACGCCGACTTCGTCCAGTACAAGGGTGAGCTGGGTGCCAAGGACGCTGGCAAGTGGCGCCTGGAAGGCAAGGAGTACATCGTGCAGGACGGCGACGTGATGCACTTCCGCTTCAACGTCTAGGGCACGGGAACCTTGACAGGATTGGGGCGCTTGGCGAGAATGCGCGCCTCTTTTAGGGGTCTGCCAACAGGTGAACCCAATGAAATTTGGCGATGTAGCTCAGTTGGTTAGAGCACCGCATTCATAATGCGGGTGTCGGTGGTTCAAGTCCACCCATCGCTACCAAATCCAAAGCCTGCCGCGTGCAGGCTTTTTTTTCACCGGGGCTTTTCCCGGATATCAGAATCCTTCTCCCGGGCTATAGCCCTCCCCGTCTCGGCACACTTCCTCGGGCAGTTCGAGCTCTATTGTGGTGTGCGTCAAGGCAAACGGCTGCAGCCTTTCCGCAATCGCGTCTTTCAGTGTCCGCTGTTCATCGAAGGTCAGGGCCCGCTTCAACACGAGGTGTGCGGTATAGACATGCTGCTCGCCGTCCAGCGACCACAGGTGCTCGTGGTGGATAGCGGCCACCGGCTCCAGCTCCAACAGCTGCAAATGGATCTTGTGGGTCAGCAGCTCGGTCGGCACCGCCTGGAAAAACAGCCGCAAGGTTTCTTTCAGGCTGCGCCATATGTTGGTCAGGATGAACAAGGTAAACACTATCGCCAGCAAGGGGTCGAGCACTGGCCAGTCCACCACCAGCAGCACCAGCGACACCAGCAGCACCGCCACCCAGCCCAGCACATCTTCCAGCAGGTGCCAGTTCAACACCTTTTCGTTCAGCGTGGCGCCCTTGCGCAGCTTCAGCACGGCGATGCCATTCACCACGATGCCGAGTACCGCCAAACCCAGCATGCCTTCTGCTTGTGGCATTTGTGGCGCCAGCAGGCGTGGCAGCGATTGCACCAGCACGAATGCCGAACCGACCACCAGCACCACGGCGTTGAGGAAGGCGCCGAACAGCGAGAGACGGCGATAGCCATAGGTGTAGGCGGCATCGGGACGCTTGCGCGAGACCCGTTCCAGCAACCACGCCGAGCCCAGGGACAGACTGTCACCGAGGTCATGCACCGCATCGGCCATGATGGCCGTACTGTTGGTCAGCCAGCCGCCGATGAATTCAATGCCCATGAAGCTCGCGTTGAGCCAGAACGCCCAGCCTATGCGCCTGCTGGCGCCGCGGTCCTGCGTGTCATCGTGGTCATGGGAGTGGGCGTGCATGGCGTCAGGATGCCAGAAGCCGGCCGTGGCCGTCGACGCGTGCATCGATGCCAAGCAGCTTTACCAAGACTCAATGCTCGCGTGTGGCGAAGAAGCGCAGGTCCGGCCAACGCTCCTGGGTGAGACTGAGATTCACGCGCGTCGGTGCGAGATAGGTAAGGTGGCCGCCGCCGTCGACGGCGAGGTTCTCATACGCCTTGCGCCTGAATTCCTCCAGCTTGGCAGAGTCACCTTCCACCCAGCGCACCGTGTTGATGCTGACGGGCTCGTACATGCAATCCACGCTGTATTCGTCCTTGAGACGGAAAGCCACGACTTCAAACTGCAGCACACCCACGGCGCCTACGATGAGTTCATTGTTGCGCAGCGGCATGAACACCTGGGTGGAACCCTCCTCCGACAATTGCGTAAGGCCCTTCTGCAGTTGCTTGAGCTTCAGCGGATCCTTCAGACGGATGCGCTTGAACAGTTCCGGCGCGAAATGCGGAATACCCGTGTAGTGCAGGTCTTCGCCGGTAGTGAAGGTGTCGCCGATCTGGATGGTGCCGTGGTTGTGCAGGCCCACGATGTCACCGGACACGGCATACTCGGCAGCCTCGCGGTCGCCGGCGATGAAGGTCACGGCGTCGCTGATGCGCACGTCCTTGCCCAGGCGCACATGCTTCATCTTCAGGCCCTTTTCATAGGCTCCGGAGCAGATGCGCATGAATGCGATCCGGTCGCGGTGCTTGGGATCCATATTGGCCTGTATCTTGAACACGAAGCCCGAGAAATTGCTTTCCGTTGGCTCCACCCGACGCGTGCGCGTGTCGCGCGACTGCGGTGGCGGCGCCCATTGCACGAAGTCGTCCAGCATTTCTTCCACGCCGAAGTTGCCCAATGCCGTGCCGAAGAACACCGGTGTCTGCCGGCCTTCGAGGTAGGCCTGCAGATCGAAGCGATGGCTGGCACCGCGCACGAGCTCGATCTGGGCACGAAAATCCTCGGCATAAGTACCCAGCCAGGCACTGACCTCGACGCTGTCGAGACCCTGCAGTTTCTTTACCACGCGGATCTCGTCGGCATACTCTTTCTCGTACACGTGCACCGTGTCGGTATAGAGGTTGTAGATGCCTTTGAATTCCTTGCCCATGCCCAGCGGCCAATAGATCGGCGCACACTGGATTTTCAGTACATTCTCTACTTCGTCCAACAGATCGATGCCGTCTCGAATGTCACGGTCCATCTTGTTGATGAAGGTGATGATGGGTGTGTCGCGCAGGCGGCAAACATCCATCAACTTGATGGTGCGCTCTTCCACGCCCTTGGCACCGTCGATGATCATCAACACGGAATCCACCGCCGTCAGGGTGCGGTAGGTATCTTCCGAGAAGTCTTCGTGGCCCGGGGTGTCGAGCAGGTTCACGGTGCAGTCACCATAGGGAAACTGCATCACACTGGACGTGATCGAGATACCACGCTGCTGCTCCATGGTCATCCAGTCGGAGGTCACGTGGCGGTCGGATTTTTTGCCCTTTACGGTGCCTGCCTTCTGGATCACGCGTCCGTACAGCAACAACTTTTCCGTGATGGTGGTCTTGCCGGCGTCGGGATGCGAAATGATCGCGAAAGTGCGGCGCTTGGCGACGTCTGTTTCAAAAGGGGTCATGGGCATGCTCGTTGACAATCAGGACGGGGGGAGTGCGAATGCTGGCGTGACTGCACTAATGCAGCACGTCGCTGGCTCCCGGTTCCTGGCTGCTGTAGCGCGCCGGCAACAACTGGTGGGGTTTCACCACCACGAGGTC
This sequence comes from Pseudohongiellaceae bacterium, assembly GCA_044338855.1. Classification (GTDB taxonomy): domain Bacteria; phylum Pseudomonadota; class Gammaproteobacteria; order Pseudomonadales; family Pseudohongiellaceae; genus CAILUG01. The sequence goes on from JBIIWP010000070.1 coordinate 16,088, forward strand.
GTGGGGGTGGATATCGGACAGGTCGTTGCGATGATCCGGCTTGATCGGATCCAACAGCACGCAGACCACTTCGTCTTCTTCGTTGCCCACGACCACGCCGCGCTTGTAGCCGTCCACGGTGTGCAGGGTGATGCGGGTTCCGATCTCCGGCTCAGCCAGGGCAGCCTGGGCATCGCCCGGATCCGTCACCAGCAGGTCATCCACGGTCAATGCCATGCCGAAGCCGGCTGCTGCCACGATGTTGACGATCTCGATGGTCCCTGGATCACTGAGGTCGACGCGAAAGGTCTGGGTAGCGGCACCCACCACAGGCTCCTGGTGGGTAGACAAGAGCTTCAGGAACAGAGCAATGTCGTCCTCGTTCCATTCCAGCACTTCCTCATCCTCCAGCTGCTCGTTATCCCCGATAAAACTGACGATATCGGTCTGGATGGTGTGCTCCAGGTCCTGGGAGCCGGAATGGAAGGGGATCACCATTGAAACGAGACTGAAGCCCTCCTCCCGGTCTGAGCTCAGACGCCAGAGGAAAGGAATTTCTTCAT
>JBIIWP010000071.1:0-16546 GCA_044338855.1 Pseudohongiellaceae bacterium
ATCGGTATCAACAGTTTCCAGATCTCCGTGCCCGAATCGCCGTTCGGTGGCATCAAGGAAAGTGGCCACGGCCACGAAGAAGGTATCGAGGGACTGGACGCCTGCCTCATCACCAAGTTCATCAGCGAAGTGTAAGCAGGTCAAACCAGGAGGAAAAAGTATGCAGTTCGTCGTTACCGCACTTGATCACACGGACGCCGATGCCCTGCAGCGTCGCCTCGCCAATCGCGATGCGCACATTGCCGGTGCCCGCACACTCATCGCCGACAAGCGCTTCCTCAGCGGCGGTGCCATCCTGGATGATGCCGGCCGCATGATCGGCTCGACCCTGCATCTGGACTTCCCGGATCGCGCCAGCCTCGAGCAATACCTGCAACAGGATCCCTATATCAGTGGCAAGGTGTGGGACCGCATCGAAATACGTCAGGTAAAGCTGCTACCCCTGGACATCTGAACTGCTGCTGACAGCTCAGTGCTGCTTGATCTCGTCCGCAAACTTCTGCTGTTGTTCGGTGGACGCCTCCTTCTGATACAGCGTCTTCCACTCGGCATAGGGCATGCCGTACACGAGTTCGCGCGCCTCTTCGTAACCAACCTTCTCGCCGCGCTCCTCTGCCGCCGAGACATACCACTTCGACAGGCAGTTGCGGCAGAAGCCTGAGAGGTTCATCAGATCGATGTTCTGCACGTCCTTGCGTGCATCAAGGTGCTGCAACAGGCGGCGGAATACGGCGGCTTCGATTTCGGTCTGGTTGGACATGGGACTGACTCCTCGATAGTGCGAAAATAGGGATGGAGGGGAGGTGCGTTCACCCCCCCGCTTTCTTGACCTTGTAGCCCTGCTGCTCGAACCAGGTGAAGAGCCGGTCACGGTGGTCTCCCTGGATCTCGATAACGCCGTCCTTGACCGTCCCGCCGGTGCCACACAACTGCTTCAGCCTGCTGCCCAACTGCTTCAGTTCTTCCTCAGGCAGGGCAACTCCTGTCACCAGGGTGACGCCCTTGCCCTTGCGCCCTTTGGTTTCGCGACTTACGCGCACAATGCCATCACCGGCTGTAGTGCTCTGTTTGCGGCAGCGGCAAGCGCCCACCGGTTGACCGCAGCCCGGACACAAACGTCCCTGCTCGGTGGAATACACGGGTCTGGAATTGCTCATGACGGACTCTGGCCTGACGGGTTCAGGAAGCATTATCCGGTATGGTGGACGGTCGAAAAAGCCGGAAACAGGACGCATTATCCGGGCCTGACCGCACTTTGCCAGGTTTCCTGTATACTCGCGCCCCACAATGGGGCCTGCAGATACGGCCCGCATGCCTAAGATCGCGCCAGACTGCACAGGTACGCCATGAACAAACTCGTCAGCTACGTTGCATGGCCCGCGCTAGCCGGGCTCGTGCTTGCTGGCGTGCTGCTGCTGGCTCCGCACCTGGCCAGGCAGATTCCCGCACTTGAGGCTTATCTTCCGGAGCCGGCACCCATCCCGAGCCCGGTGACGGCAACACTGTCTTTCAGTGCCGCCATCAAGACCGCATTGCCAGCCGTGGTGAGCATCAACAACCAGGAATCACTGCCACAGACCGTGCTGACCCTGCGTGGCATCGGCGTGCGCGACTACGAAAAAAACAGCCTGGGTTCCGGCGTCATACTCAACCAGGAAGGTTTCATCATCACGAGCTACCACGTGATGTCCGACCCGGCAGTGCGCTACCGGTTCGATCAGGACATCATTGTTACGCTGAACGATCGCCGCAACTATGATGCGCGCCTGTTGCTTCTGGATGAAGCCAACGACCTTGCCCTGTTGAAGATCGATGCAGACAACCTTGCACATCTTGAACTTGCCGACAACAGCCGGCTGGAAGTCGGCGATATCGTGTTGGCCATCGGCAACCCCCGAAATATCGGCCAGTCCGTCACCTTCGGCATCATCAGTGCGTTGTGGCGCCGTGAAGACAGTTACGTGATCCAGACCGATGCTGCCATCAACCCAGGCAACTCCGGTGGCGCGCTGATTGACACTGATGGTCACTTCATCGGTGTCAACTCCACCATTGTGTCCGGTTCAGGAGGATCCGAGGGCATCAGCTTTGCGGTGCCTGCAGCCAAGGCGATGGAGTTGTTGGAGCGTTACCTGGCCTCCGACCCGAGCGGGTATCTGGGCGTAAACGCGGATGGACTGACGCTGGAACAGGGACGCCTGATGTTCGGACAGGATGTGCAGGGTTTCCTGATCAGTGAAGTGACTGCCAATGCACCGGCGCAAAAGGCCGGATTGCAGGTCAAGGATCTGATCACGGCGGTGAACGGCAACAAGATCAACGTTCCGACTACGGACGACATGGCCAAGGCATACGAAATCATCGCTTCGATCAGCGACCTGCCACCGGGGGATAGCGTTACGCTGGAGATCTTCCGCGACGGCGCCCTTATCGAAGTGAGCGCTACGCTCGGCTATGGCGAACCTGCCGTTTTCCTGCCCTCACCCATCCAGTAAGCAACGCCGTCGCCGCTTGCGCGTCACTTACTTTCCGCCAGGCCACTCCGGATCACGCAACTCAGCCGAACGCGCATGTGCCGTCAAACCTTCACTGCGCGCCAGCACCGAGGTAACTGCTGCCAGTGACTTGGCCGTGGCCGCCGAGCAGTTGATGATGGACGAGCGCTTCTGGAAGTCATAAACGCCGAGCGCCGAGGAGAAGCGCGCTGTACCCGACGTTGGCAGCACGTGGCTGGGTCCCGCACAGTAATCACCCAATGCTTCCGAGGTGTAGCGCCCCATGAAGATGGCGCCGGCGTGACGGATCAAGGGCAACATCGCATCCGGATCTGCTACCGAAAGCTCAAGATGTTCCGGTGCAATGATGTTGCTGACTTCGGCGGCTTGCGCAAGATCCTGCACTTCGATCAAGAGTGCGCGCTTCGTCAGCGCCACTTCGATGATTGCGCGACGCTCCATGGTGGGCAGCAGCTTGTTGATACTGGCTTCAACTTTGCGGATGTATCCGGCATCTGGGCTCACCAGGATTGATTGCGCTTGCTCATCGTGCTCGGCCTGCGAAAACAAGTCCATTGCGATCCAGTCGGGATCGGTGAGCCCGTCACAGATCACAAGTATCTCGGAAGGCCCTGCCACCATGTCGATGCCGACCTGGCCAAACACGGCGCGCTTGGCAGTCGCTACGTAAATGTTGCCCGGGCCAACGATCTTGTCCACCCCGGGAATGCTCTCCGTCCCGTAGGCCAGCGCGGCGATCGCCTGCGCCCCGCCTACGGTGAACACCTGATCCACTTCTGCCAGTGCCAGCGCCGCCAGCACCAGGTCGTTCACCACGCCGCCGGGTGTTGGCAGCATGGCAATGACTTCACGCACACCGGCGACACGCGCCGGGATTGCATCCATCAACACCGTCGAAGGATAGGTTGCCTTGCCACCCGGCACGTACATGCCGACACGGTCGATCGGAGTAATCTGCTGGCCGTATACGGAGCCCTCGGCATCGGTGTACTGCCAAGAGCCCTGGCGCTGCTTTTCGTGATAGGAGCGGATGCGATCCGCAGCCAAACGCAGTGCACTCGCCTGCTCGGCAGGCAAGGAGTCCAACGCCAGTTGCAGGCGCTTCGGTGCGATCTTCAAGGTCCTGATGTCGTCGGCACCGAGACGATCGAAGGTATTGGTCCAGTGCAGCACAGCCGCATCGCCACGCGCGCGCACATCGTCGATTATCTCCTGCACGCGACTGTTCACCGATGCATCAGACAGCGCATCCCACGCCAGAGCAGCCTTCAACTCCTGGCGAAAGGCCGGCGCGGAGGCCTGCAATTTACGGATGGTGACGGACATGAGGGTGTGGCTCCCGGACAGCGTTGGCTCAGGCCACGGCCTGTTGCAACTTGTACAGCAACTGCTGCACCTTGGCGTGTTTGATCTTCATGGAGGCGCGGTTGACGATTACGCGCGTGCTGACATCGGCAATGTGGTCCCGTGGCTCAAGGCCATTGGCACGCAGGGTATTACCGGTATCGACGATGTCAACGATGCAATCTGCCAGCCCCATGATAGGGGCCAGTTCCAGCGCGCCGTTCAGCTTGATGATATCGACCTGACGACCCTGGCTGGAAAAATAATCCTTGGCAATGTTGACGAACTTGCTGGCTACGCGCAGGCGGGGAGAATCCAGCTTCGCGCCGACTGGTGCCGCCGTCATCATGCGACAGCGCGCAATCTTGAGGTCCAGCGGCTCGTAGAAACCGCGTGAACCATACTCGAGGATCATGTCTTTCCCGGCTATGCCGATGTCTGCACTACCCAATTCAACATAGGTAGGAACATCCGAACCACGGATCACCATCAATTGTACGTCCGGCAGGGAACTGTCGAAGATCAACTTGCGGCTCTTGTTGATATCCTCCGAAGGGATCACGCCAGCCTTTTCAAGCAGCGGCAGGACTTCGTCGAGGATGCGCCCTTTGGTCAGCGCTATGACCAGTTTCTGGTTGGACATACAGGGCCTCACGACGGAAGGCGGCGAATCTTGGCGCCGAGCAGTTGCAGCTTTTCCTCGATACATTCGTAGCCGCGATCGATGTGGTAGATGCGATCGACGATGGTTTCGTTTTCTGACACAAGGCCTGCAATGATGAGGCTTGCGGAAGCACGCAGATCGGTAGCCATCACGGGCGCACCCTTCAGCGCCGACACGCCGCGGCAGAACACGGTATTGCCTTCCACCTTGAGGTCTGCGCCCATACGATTCATCTCATGCACGTGCATGAAGCGGTTCTCGAACACGGTCTCGGTTATGAAGCCGGAACCATCTGCTATGGCATTCAGCGCCGTGAACTGCGCCTGCATGTCGGTGGGGAAGGCCGGGTATGGCGCCGTAGTCAGCGAAACTGCGCGAGGACGCTCGCCGTGCATATCGAGTGAAATCCAGTTATCGCCCAACTGGATATCGGCTCCAGCCTCTTCCAGCTTGCTCAGCACAGCTTCCAGAATATTTGGACGCGTGTCCTTTACCTTGATGCGTCCGCGCGTCGCAGCGGCGGCAATCAGATAGGTACCGGTTTCGATACGATCAGGCATCACTGAGTACTCACAACCGTTGAGGCGGGACACGCCGTTGATGGTGATGGCGCCAGTGCCGTCACCGCTGATGTCGGCGCCCATCGCACGCAAGCACTGCGCAAGATCCACAACTTCAGGCTCGCGCGCCGCGTTCTCGATGATGGTTTGCCCGTCCGCGAGGGCCGCAGCCATCATCACGTTCTCGGTTCCGGTCACGGTGACGATGTCCATGAGGATATGCGCGCCTTTCAGCCGCTTGCCCCGTGTCGAAGCCTTGATATAGCCATCTTCCACCTTGATCGAGGCACCCATTTTCTTGAGCGCGGCAAGATGCAGGTTTACGGGGCGACTGCCGATGGCGCAACCGCCGGGCAACGCGACTTCGGCCTGTCCGTAGTGCGACAACATTGGACCAAGCACGAGGATGGAGGCACGCATCGTCTTCACCAGCTCGTAGGGCGCGTTGAAGCGCTTGATTTTGCTGCTGTCGATTTCCACGTTCATTTTTTCGCCGACTACGGACTCAATGCCCATGCAGCCGAGCAGTTCCAGCATCGTGGTAATGTCGTAAAGGTGCGGCAAGTTGCCCACCGTTACCACGTCGGGAGTCAGCAAAGTGGCAGCGATGATGGGCAGCGCCGAGTTCTTGGCACCGGCAATGCGGATCTCACCATTTAGCTGCTGACCGCCATGGATTACGAGTTTGTCCAAGATTTCCTCCGCCGGACCTGCCGGACTGGTGTGTGCCGGTTCGCGTCAGGCGGTTTCGGCAGGGGATTTGAGAATCATGCTGACGGCGTGAATCGCGCCTGTGCTGATGTGCTCGTTAAGGATGCGGTAGACGGCTTGCTGGCGCTTGACACGGTTGAGGCCCTCGAATCCCGGCGATACGACTTCCACTTCAAATTTTCCGCCCTCGCCACGCACTACAATCTGCGCGCCGGGCAGGGCGTCATTCAGCATACGGGAGATTTCACTGCTGTTTATTGGTCCGTTCATCGGCACTTCCTCACTGCGTCACCATCCAGCCATCGATCACTTTGTCGATGTCAAAGTCATTGCTCGTCATCAGGCTGTCGAACTGCGCATAATACTGGCGACGCAGGTTGACGCCTTCCACATACAGGTTCTTGAGTTTCCAGATGCGGTCCTGATCCAGGAACATCACATACTGCACTTCGAAGCGGCTGCCATCGTCGGCCTTGATGCTCATGCGCACGTTGCTGTTGTTGTCAGGATCCTCGGAAGGTGCATCCATGGGCAGTATTTCGAAATCAACGCCACCATAGTTGGCCAGCGCACTACCGTAGAAGTCGACCAGTGACTCCCGGAACACGTCCGAGAACCGCAGCAGCTGTTCCTCGGTGGCGCCGTTGGGACCGGTGCCGTACCTGGCCATTACGCCGCGCGCCACTTCACGAAAATCCACGAACTCATCCAGCGCTGCCTCCACCGCAGCGAAATAGGCAGGACGGTCGCTTTGATACAGCGGCTTGATCCCTTCCATTTCCTGCAACAGCGTTCCGATGTAGCCTTCCACGGCCTGCTCGGCCGTAAGCGGCGAGGCAGTCTCGGCTGCTGACAGAGGTACGGATACGGAACAGAGGGCGCCAACCACAGTACACAGCAACAGTACTCTGCGGGTCATGCGGGACATGGGATGCACTCCTGGGTAAAGTTGGATGGGCAATGGCGAGCCAACGTGGATCGTGGCGGGTGCGCAAGCACAGGCACTCGGAAAACGCGGTGATTTTACCTGAAAGCAGGCCTTCACCCAACCTTTGGGTAGCAGCGGTTTCCATCAATTTTCATTTGGCATACACTGCCTCGCTTAATCCAGTCCCGATTTCCGCCCATGGCTTCCGCATCCCTGATCCAGTCCGCGCTCTCCACCATCGCCCTGCAGGTGGAATCCGTAGCGGCCCTCGCCCCGCGCATCGACGCCAGCTTTGCCGGCGCCTGCCAGCTCATCCTGGCCAGCAAGGGCCGCGTCATCGTCATGGGGATGGGCAAATCCGGCCATATTGGCAACAAGATCGCAGCCACCCTCGCCAGCACCGGTACTCCGTCCTATTTCGTGCACCCGGCCGAAGCCAGCCACGGGGATATCGGCATGGTGACCTCCGAGGATGTGGTGTTGGCTCTTTCCAACTCGGGTACCACGCCCGAAGTGCTGGCCCTGCTGCCCGTCCTCAAGCGCAAGGGCGTCAAACTGATCAGCCTGACAGGCAACCCGGCCTCGGAACTGGCACGCACCGCCGATTACAACCTTGATGCCAGCGTGGCACGCGAAGCCTGCCCGTTGAACCTCGCTCCCACCACCAGCACCACTGCGGCCTTGGTGATGGGCGATGCATTGGCAATGGCCCTGCTCGAAGCCCGGGGCTTCACGGCAGATGATTTCGCTTTTTCACATCCCGGCGGCAACCTGGGCCGCCGCCTGCTGCTGAAGGTGGCAGACGTCATGCACAGTGGCGCGGACATTCCTCGAGTAGACCTGCGCACCACAATCACTGCTGCACTGCTGGAAATCACGGCCAAGAAGCTCGGCATGACCACTGTGATGAACCACGATGGTGAACTCTGCGGCGTCTTTACCGACGGCGATCTGCGCCGCGTCCTCGACAAGAGTCTCGACATCCACAAGACCCTGGTCGGAGAGGTCATGACCGGGCGCTTCAAGTCCATCCGCGAATCCGCGCTGGCCTCGGAGGCCGCACGTCTCATGCAAGACAATACGATTTACAGCCTCGTGGTTACGGCCCCCGACGGCAGCCTGGGCGGCATCATCACGATGCACGACCTGTTGCGCGCCAACGTCGTCTGAGCGGAGAGCAGCGCATGCCAACCTTCGCATCCCTTCACGACATCCTTGCACGGGCCCGTCACATCAAGCTTTTGGCGCTCGACGTCGATGGGGTCCTTACCGACGGCCAGCTCTATTTTTCAAACAGTGGTGAAGAGATGAAAAGCTTCAGCACCCTGGACGGGCAAGGCATCAAATTGCTGCAGGACTCCGGCGTAGCAGTGGCCCTTATTACTGCACGCTCCTCGCGACTTGTCAGCAACCGCGCCGAGAATCTCGGCATCCGCCACCTGGTGCAGGGCAGTCACGACAAGTTGGAGGCACTGCAGCAGCTGCAGACGATCCTTGGCATAACCATGGCCGAGACCGCTTACGTCGGCGACGACCTGCCGGACCTTGCCTGCATCCGCCGCGCCGGGCTGGGCATCACTGTGCCAAACGGCCATGCTGCGATCCAGGCACAGGCCTTTTGCAGTACTGTGGCCGCCGGTGGCCGTGGTGCGGTCCGGGAAGTCTGCGACTGGATCATGCAGGCCCGTAACACCTACGACGCTGCCATTGCGCGCTTTTCCTGAGCTCATGCCACAACGCCTCATCTACATCGTTGGCCTTACCTTACTGCTGTCAGCAGCGATCATGTTGCTGCGCGACCCGCGCGATGCCACAAACGGCAGTGCCGCCGACTCCCCGCTGGCCCAAGACTACGATTACATTATCACCAACATGCAAATGGACAGCTTTACCCCGGACGGTACGCTGCAGTACCACCTCGTTTCCGGGCGCGTAACGCACTACCCGTCACCCGATCATTCCGTGCTGGACAACCCGTCTCTGCACTGGTTCGAACCAGGCCAACCAGATTGGGTACTCAGCGCACGCAGTGGCGATTTACGCACTGATGGCACCACCGGTCACACACGACTGCTGCTGCAGCAGGACGTGCTGGCCAGCCGCAGCGCCGGCGACGGTGCTACACTGGATATCCGCAGCGACAGCCTTCTGCTGCTGCCGGATGCAGGCGAGCTCAGCACTATGGATTCCATCCAGCTCCACAACGGCAACACACGGCTCGCCAGTGCAGGCATGCAGGCCTGGCTGCGGGAAAACCGGATCAAACTGTCAGCAGGGAGTGGTCAGCATGAATGAATCCAGAAAGCGTCTGCAGCACGGCCTTGCCGCTGCATTGCTGGGCGCCTGCCTGGCGCTGTCTCTGGCGGCGCAGGCCCTGCCAGAAGATGCCCAGCAACCCATCGAGATGGACTGGAACGAGAGCGACATCGGGCTCGACGACGGCCTCATGATTTTACGCGGGACTGATGCCGAGCCCGCTTCCATCCGTCAGGGCACGATGCAGATCACGGGATCCGAGATCCGCATCGAGCGTGAGGGCGAGGTCATCACCAAAGTGACAACGACGGGCAGCCCGGCGCGTTTCCGCCAGCAGCTGGAAGCAAGCCAGGAGCCATTGCAGGCCAGCGGCCTCACTCTGGTCTTTGATAACACCAGCCAGATTCTGACCATCGAAGCGGAAGCAGAGTTGATCCAGGCTGGCACGCGCACGAACGCCCACCATTTCGAATACAACCTGTCGACACGCCGCATCCGGGCCAGTCGCGACCCCGATGGTGAACAGGTGCGGATGGTGCTGCAGCCACCGGAACCGCAATAAGCAGCCATGCACATTCTCAGGGCCGAAGGTCTCGCCAAGAGTTACAAGGGACGCCAGGTAGTGCACGACACGACTCTGGAAGTGCACAGTGGCCAGATCGTGGGCCTGCTGGGCCCGAACGGCGCCGGCAAAACCACCTCTTTTTACATGATCATCGGCCTCGTCAAAGCCGATGCCGGCAGCGTCCTGCTGGACGATCTGAACCTGGGCAAGGCGCCGATGGCGGAGCGCGCGCGCAAGGGCATCGGCTACCTGCCGCAGGAAGCCTCGATCTTCCGCAAGCTGAGCGTCGCCGACAACATCATGGCGATCCTGGAGACGCGGCCGGAACTCAACCTGGCCCGGCGCGCGGAGCGCCTGGAGTCGCTCCTGCAGGAGTTTTCCATCGAGCATATCCGCAACAGTCTTGGCATGAGCCTGTCGGGCGGGGAGCGCCGTCGCGTGGAAATAGCGCGAGCGCTGGCCACCGAACCCCGCTTCATCCTGCTGGACGAACCCTTTGCCGGAGTGGATCCGATTTCGGTCAACGAGATCAAACGCATCATCAGGGGACTAAGCCAGCGCGGCATAGGCGTGCTTATCACCGACCACAATGTGCGGGAAACCCTGGATATCTGCGGCAAGGCCTATATCTTCAACGCCGGGAGTGTGATGGCGTCCGGGACTCCTGACGAAATATTGCAAAATCAGCAAGTTAGGGAAGTCTACCTCGGACACCAATTCCGCATGTAGGGCTGACCGCGTTGCTGTCACCCCGGCACGGGTTTTGCTAACATCGCACCCAGTATTCCGCTCCCGCAATGCCAGACCGGTATTGGGCGGAAGGCCAGCTCCAGTACTGCACCAACGGACCTGATGGCTGTGTAACCGCCGCGTTGTGAAAGTCTTGTCATGAAATTATCGCTCCAACTCAAGCTGGGCCAGCAACTCACCATGACGCCCCAGTTGCAGCAGGCTATCAAGTTGCTGCAACTCTCTACTCTGGACCTGCAACAGGAAATCCAGGAAGCCCTCGATTCCAACCCCATGCTCGAAATCGAAGAGGATTTCGACGCCAATGAACTCACCCAAGGCGATGCAGCTGGTCCCGACAATCCAGACAATGCCGGAGGCTCCGGCGACGACGGCTTCAGCGCTGCCGCCCAGGAAGATGCCGGAGCCTACGGCGACGACGGTTCCCTGCTTGCCGATGGCGGCAGCGAAGGCTTCCAGGACTCCCCCGAGTTCAGCGCAGAGGAAAACTGGAATGATAGTGACATCCCCGAAGACCTGTCCGTGGACAGCTCCTGGGATGAAATTTACACAAGCAGTCCGAGCAGTTCGTCCTCATCGGGCGACGGTGATGACTATGACGGGGATTTCGAGTCGCGCAATGCTGCGGGAGAGACCCTGCAGGGCCACCTTTACTGGCAGCTGAATCTCACGCCAATGTCGGACAAGGATCGCCTTGTTGCGATGTCACTGATTGATGCGATTGATCCCAGTGGCCTGCTGACATCAACAATAGAGTCCATCCATGTCGGCCTGCAGCAACAGGGCCTGGATGTGGACGAAGAGGAAATCATTGCGGTTTTGCACCGCATCCAGCAATTCGACCCTGTAGGTGTCGGCTATCGCGACCTGCGTGAATGCCTTGGCGTCCAGTTGCGTCAGCTTGATCCGGAATCTCCCGGCGTCACGGTGGCTGCGCGGATCATTGACGAATTCCTGCCGCAGTTGGCGAGTCATGATTACAACCAGATCATGCGCAAACTGCGCATCCGTGAACCGGAGTTGAAGGTAGCGATCGACATCATCCTGACTCTCAACCCGAAACCCGGATCAGAGATTACGCCTTCCGAAACCAGCTACGTGATCCCGGACGTGCTGGTATCCAAACACAACGGTCGCTGGCGCGTAGAGCTGAATCCCGAGACTGCACCGCGCATCCGGGTCAATCCGGAGTACGCCGCCCTGGCCAGCCGCGGTCGCGACGGTGACAACGCCTTCCTGCGCGACAGTCTGCAGGAGGCTCGCTGGTTCATCAAAAGCCTGCAAAGCCGCAACGAAACACTGCTCAAGGTTTCCAGCAAGATCGTGGAGCACCAGAAAAACTTCCTCGACTATGGCGAGGAAGCAATGAAACCTCTCGTGCTGCACGACATCGCCGAAGCTGTAGGCATGCATGAATCCACCATCTCGCGCGTGACTACGCAGAAATACATGCATACACCGCGTGGCATCTATGAATTGAAGTACTTCTTCTCCAGCCACGTCGATACTGACAGCGGCGGGGAATGCTCCTCGACAGCCATCCGCGCCATCATCAGGAAGCTGGTAGCAGCAGAAAATCCCAGGAAGCCGCTCAGCGACAGCAAGATTGCCGACATGCTGGCAGACCAGGGTATCCGGGTGGCCCGACGCACCATTGCCAAGTACCGGGAATCACTGGCGATCGCTCCGTCTAATGAAAGGAAGCAATTGCTCTGACCTCCAGGTCCTCTGTTACAAGCCGAGACAAGCCTTTATGAACCTCTCTGAACTGCTGGCCCCTGAACTGACGTTCTGTAACGTCCATGGTGCAAGCAAAAAACGCCTGCTGGAGCGCAGCGCGGAACTCATCGCGGGCAAGGTGCCACAGGTCAGCGCGGGCCAGATCTATGAAGCGCTGATCGCACGCGAGCAACTGGGCAGCACCGGTATCGGTGACGGCATCGCCATTCCGCATTGCCGCATCCCGCGCCTGGCGACGACCGTCGGCTGCCTGCTCAAGCTTCAGCAGCCCGTTGATTTCGATGCCATCGATAACCAGCCGGTGGATCTGCTGTTCTTCCTGCTGGTGCCGGAAAACACACTTGCCGGCCATCTGGAGGCGCTCAAGACCATCGCCGAGCGTTTCAGCAGTGCCGACTACTGCAAGCACCTGCGGGCATCCGCCACGGATGCAGAACTCCATGCCGCGGCGCTGTCCCCGCCCGGCAGCTGAAGACACCCGATTTCCCGCGTACGCAACAGGATGATCGCAGCATGAAACTCATTATCGTCAGCGGCCGCTCCGGTTCAGGCAAAACCACGTGCCTGCACGTGCTGGAGGACATCGGCTACTACTGCGTGGACAATATCCCGGCCAGCCTGCTTACGGCCCTTGCTGCCCGCCTCAGCGCTGATGATCTGCGGCTGGACCATGTCGCCGTGAGTATCGATGCCCGCAACATCTACGAAGACCTCAAGCGGTTTCCGGAGATATTCAAGTCACTCGATGCCACCAATATCGAAGGACAGATAATCTTTCTTGATGCCGATGACAATTCCCTGCTGAAGCGTTTCAGCGAAACGCGCCGCAAGCATCCGCTCTCGAATGAGCAGACCGGCTTGCTCGAAGCCATCGCATACGAAAAGGAACTCCTCGAACCGATCGCAACTTTGGCAGATCTGTCACTCGACACAACCTCACTTTCGCTGCACCAACTGCGCGATGTCATCAAGAATCGCGTGGCACTGCGGGAAGGCAATGGCCTGGCGCTGCAGTTCCAGTCCTTCGGCTTCAAGAACGGCGTACCTGTGGACGCCGACATTGTGTTCGACTCACGCTGCCTGCCCAACCCTTACTGGATAGAGGCGCTGCGCTCCTTCAGCGGGCTCGACGCCCCGGTAATGGATTTCCTCGAAAAGCAGGACGATGCAACTGAGATGTTCCGTGATATCTGCAGTTATCTGGAGAAATGGCTGCCGCGCTTCCAGGCCAACAACCGCAGCTACATCACGGTGGCCGTAGGTTGTACTGGTGGCCAGCACCGCTCGGTTTATTTGTGCGAAAAACTGGGTAAGCATTTCCTGACCAAGGGTTATAATGCGCAGGTCCGTCACAAGGAGCTGGCCTGAGGCTGGACGCCATGGGCACTATCCCTCGCCAGGCATGATGAAACCATGATCAATACCGTCATCACCGTACCCAACAAGGCAGGCCTGCATGCCCGGGCTGCTGCCAAACTGGTCGCCACGGCCTCGGCATTCCGCAGCCGCATCCAACTGGGCAATGAAGAGAAGAGCGTCGACGGCAAGAGCATCCTCTCCCTGATGCTGCTGGCTGCGCCGCAAGGCAGTGAACTGAAACTCATGCTCGACGGTGAGGACGAACAGGACGCGCTGCAGGCCATACTCACCCTCATCGAGCAACGCTTCGGGGAAGAATGACTTCCGCCGAAAAAGCCCAGGACAAGTCACAGCTGACCCAGGAGCGCTTGCGTGACCTCGCCGATGCGCTCGAAAGCGGAGCTTTTGTCCAGGTACGGCGCATGCTCAACCACCTGCCGGCTCCCACCATCGCCCACCTGCTCGAATCATCGCCGCTACGAACACGTGAAGTGCTCTGGAAGCTCGTCGAGAAGGAAAATGAAGGCGATGTCCTCAATTACCTGAATGACAGTATCCAGGCGGACATCCTTGGCAAGTTGAGCCCGGAAGAAGTCGCCAGTATTACCGAGGGTCTGGATACCGACGACATCGCCGACCTGTTGCAGAACCTGCCCGAGCAGGTGATCCGTGAAGTGCTGCAAGCCATGGATGAACAGGACCGCAAGCGCCTCGAAGCCGTGTTGTCGTACCCTGAGGACACCGCTGGCGGCCTGCTGAATACGGACACCATCACAGTGCGACGCAGTCACACGCTGGATGTGGTCCTTCGTTACCTGCGCCGCCACAACGAAATTCCGGAAATGACAGACAGCATCCTGGTGGTGGATCGCAACGATATCCTCCTGGGTATCCTGCCACTGCACAGACTGCTGGTGTCCGATCCAGACCTGACCGTGGCTGACGTGATGACCACGGACTTCGAAGCCATCCCGGTTGCCATGAACCAGAGCCAGATCGCGCAGATGTTTGAGCGTATGGACTGGATTTCAGCCCCGGTAGTCGACGAAAAAGGCAGACTGCTGGGTCGCATCACCATCGATGACATCGTCGATGTGATTCGCGCACAGTCCGATCATTCGATCAATCGCATGGCAGGCCTCAGTGACTTCGAGGACACCTTTGCGCCGGTACTGAAAACCGCGCGCAGTCGTGCCGTGTGGCTCGGCATCAATCTGGTTACGGCCTTCCTTGCCTCAGCAGTGATCAGCCAGTTTTCCGCCACCATCGACCAGGTGGTTGCGCTGGCCGTGTTGATGACCATCGTCGCCAGCATGGGCGGCGTGGCAGGTAACCAGACACTGACTCTGGTCATCCGCAGCATGGCGCTGGGACAGATTGGCAAGACCAACTCGCTATGGCTGATGAACCGCGAACTTGCGGTAGCCTGCCTGAACGGAATGCTCTGGGCAGTAGTTTCCGGCGCTGCCGCCTGGCTATGGTTCGATGATCTGGCCCTGGGCTGCATCTTCGCGATGGCCATGATCATCAACCTGATTGTCGCGGCACTGTCCGGTGCGTTTCTGCCACTCATACTCAAATCCCTGAGCATCGACCCGGCGCTGGCCGGTGGTGTCGTACTCACTACCATCACCGACGTGGTCGGCTTCCTTTCCTTCCTGGGGCTTGCCACCCTCTTCTACTGAGCCTGTCATGAACGAAATCGATCTGGACCCATCCCCCTTCAGCAAGAGCGTGCAGAAGCGTGCAGTGGAAGCGCTACAAGACCTTGGTGCCGAACTCCTTGCCTGCAACAAGGCAACACTGCAGAAATGCGACTTGCCACCGCAGCTGCTGGCAGCACTGGCAGAGTACAAGCGCTTGCCAAACAAGCATGGCGCCCTGCGGCGTCAACTGCAGTTTATCGGCAGACTGATGCGGGATCTGGACGATGAGACACTGGCGCGCATCCACGCCCAGTTCAATCGAAATGTGGACCTGGAGAAGAAAAAGTTCGCACAGCTTGAACAACTGCGCGACCTCCTTCTGAGTGGAGACAAGGCCGCGCTGCAAGACTTGATCGACCTGCATCCGCAGGTGAATGTGCAATTGCTGCGCCAGTTGATCCGCGGTGCGCAGAAAGAGCGCGACGAGAACAAGCCGCCAGCCAGTTCCCGCAAGCTGTTTCGCCTGTTGCGCACGTTGCAGGAGGGTAGCCATGAAGCCAGCCCGGAAGGCATGCTGGAAGATGAACCCGACGATGCGCCTGATGCAGATCAGGAAGACTGAGCCTGCGCCAGGCTGTGCGGTCAGTCGTCGCTGACAGTGATGCTGGGCCCCGCCTTGCGCAGACCCTCACCCGCCAACTGCTCGCGCACACGTTGTGCGATGCGTCCGTAAATCCCGGCAACTGCACCATTGGGATCAGCCGATACGGCTGGAGTACCGGCATCGCACTGTTCCCGGATGCGGCCATCCAGGGGCAGCGAACCCAGCAGCTCCACACCGTAGTTCTTCGCAATGCGGTCGGCACCCCCTTCCCCGAAGATGTGCTCTTCGTGGCCACATTGGCTGCAGATGTGCAGCCCCATGTTTTCCACTACACCCAGGATCGGTACATTCACTTTGCGGAACATTTCGATGCCGCGCTTGGCGTCGAGCAGCGCCACGTCTTGCGGCGTAGTCACGATTACTGCGCCGGTGACGGGAACTGATTGTGCGAGGCTCAGCTGGATGTCACCGGTACCGGGAGGCATGTCGATCACCAGGAAGTCGAGTTGACCCCACTGCGTATCGTTGAGAATCTGATTGAAAGCGCCAACCACCATGGGCCCGCGCCATACCATGGCCTGGTTTTCATCAACCAGAAAGCCCACGGAGTTGCACTTGATGCCATGCGCCGTGATCGGCTCCATCTCCTTGCCGTTGATGATACGCGGACGGCTACCGGCTACGCCCAGCATCAGCGGCTGGCTGGGGCCGTAAATGTCTGCATCGAACAAGCCTACCTTCATGCCTTGCCGCTGCAAGGCCAGCGCCAGATTCACGGCGGTGGTGGACTTGCCGACACCTCCCTTGCCCGAGGCAACCACTACGATATGACTTACATCGCGCAGATTTAGGCTGAGATTGCGTTGTACCGGGGTGCTGCTCAAGACGTTCGACTCCTGAATA
>JBIIWP010000072.1:0-16488 GCA_044338855.1 Pseudohongiellaceae bacterium
CCACAGGCGCCCTGCCATGACCAGTAAGCCCGGAGGCACCAGCGCACGCTCCGTCCTGTTTTCTGCGAGAGACTTCTCCCGTCAGCTGGCAGAAGGCGCCGCACCTATCCCGCTGTTCAAGAGCGCCATCAAGGCGGCACGTCAGACCCTGAACGAGCGCTTTGTTGCAGGCGCCAAAGCCGAGGTGCTGATCTATGAATACAGCTGGTTCATCGACCAGATCCTGACACAGGCATGGAGCCGCTATCCCTGGAAGCACGCTTCCGACATCAGCCTGGTGGCTGTCGGCGGTTACGGCCGTGGGGAACTGCATCCCTACTCCGACATCGATATACAGATCCTGCTGCAGGGCAACAACCTTACCGGCTACAAGGAACATATCGAAAGCTTCCTGACCTTCCTGTGGGACATCAATCTGGAAGTCGGCCAGAGCGTGCGCACGGTCAAGGACAACATCGACGAAGCGGCGAAGGACATCACCATCGCCACCTCCCTGCTGGAAGCACGCACGGTACACGGCAACCCCCTGCTGCTGGAACAGGTGATGACGCGCCTGAGCCAGAAGCGCATCTGGCGTCACAAAAGCTTTTTTGCAGCCAAGAAAGCCGAGCAGATCGAGCGCCATCGCAAGCACGAGGATGTCGAGTACTCACTTGAACCCAATCTGAAGGCCTCGCCTGGCGGCCTGCGCGATATCCAGACCATAAGCTGGATCGCGCGTCACTACTTCGGCACCGGCGATTTCAGCGATCTCGTGGTGCGCGGCTTCCTGCAAAAGGATGAGTACCGCGATCTCATCAAGGGCCGCAACTTCCTGTGGAAGCTGCGCTATGGTCTGCACATGCTGAACAGCCGGCGTGAAGACCGCCTTCTGTTCGACAACCAGCGCAAACTCGCCGAACTGTTCGGCTACAAGAACGACAGCAAGAGCCTGGCCATCGAAAAGTTGATGCAGCAGTACTACCAGAGCGTGCTTACATTACGCCAGCTCAACGATGTGTTGCTGCAGTTGTTCGATGAGGAAATCCTGCGCTCCGGCCAGGTCGGCAAGGCGGTGTCCCTCAACAACCGCTTCCAGCTGCGCAACCACTACATCGAGGCCAGGCACAACCGCGTATTCGCCGAAACGCCGATGGCGCTGATCGAGATCTTCGTCCTTATGGGCCAGGATCGCAGTATCGAAGGTATCCGCGCCTCCACCATCCGCCTGATCCGCAACAGCCTGGCATTGATCGACGACACCTACCGCAAGGACACGCGCAACACGACGATGTTCATGGAACTGCTGCGTTCGCCGCACGCCATGGTGGCGCATATGCGCAAGATGAAGCTGTACGGCGTACTGCAGGCCTACCTGCCGGAGTTCGGACGCATCGTGGGACAGATGCAGCATGACCTCTTCCACATTTACACGGTAGACGACCACACCCTGCAGGTAATGGAGAACATGCGGCGCCTGCGCCACCCCGAGGCGGCGGAAAAATTTCCTGTAGCCTCGCAAGTCATCAAGCAATTGCCCAAGATCGAACTGCTCTATATCGCCGGTCTTTACCACGATATTGCCAAGGGCCGCGGCGGTGACCATTCCGTACTTGGCGTCAAGGACGCCGAGCGGTTCTGCAAGCGTCACCATCTCGGCAAATGGGATACCGGACTGGTCGCATGGCTGGTCGCCAACCACCTGGTGATGTCCGGCGTGGCACAGCGCGAAGACATCGACGATCCTGCCGTGATCAAGGACTTCGCCCTGCGCGTGGGCGACCAGATCCGACTCGACTACCTTTATGTGCTGACCATCTGCGATATCAACGGTACCAACCCCAGCCTGTGGAACACCTGGCGGGCAAGTCTGCTGCGCAAGCTCTATACCTTGACCAAACGCGCCCTTACCCAAGGTCTCGAAGTAATCGTGGGCAAGGAAGACCGCATCAAGGACGCGCAGAACCAGGCCATGCAGAAACTGCGCGAACTTGGCTATACCCGCAAGCAGGTCCTGCAGCTTTGGAACAGCCCGCACGAGGATTACTTCCTGCGCGAGAGCATCGAGGACATCGTGTGGGTCACGGAGGCCCTCGCCGCGCAGGAAGATCCAGGCGAGCCCCTGGTGCTGATCCGCAATACGCAGGAAGAGCGCAGCGAGGGTGCTACCCAGGTGGCGGTCAAGGCCATCAACACCGCCTTCCTGTTTGCCAATCTCACTACAGCTTTCGACCGCATGAACCTGAGTATTCAGGCCGCCCGCATGTACCTGATGGGCGAGATTGAGTGCCTCATGACGTTCATGTTGCTGGAGGCCGACGGCACGCCGGTATTGCTGACCCGCCAGCGGCTGGACGAAATGCAGCGGACGCTGCTGACCTATGTGCTGGCAACGCATGCCCTGCCCGCGCGGCCCGGTGCCAGCATCACGCGCAAGCAGCGCCATTTCACCCGCAATACGCTCACGGCGCTCACCACGCAGGAAGAGCAGCCCTACAGTATCCTCGAGGTACTTTGTCCGGATCGCCAGGGCCTGCTCGCCGTGATCGCGCATATCTTTGTGGACATGGGTATTACGCTGCACAACGCCAAGATCACCACGCTGGGCGAGAACGTCGAAGACGTGTTCTTTATCACGGGGCCGGACAACCAACCCCTGCTCGACCCTGTCGCCGGCGATGCGCTGCAGGGGGCCATCCGTACACGCCTCGACGAGGCTACCCGCTCATGAGCGTGACTCTCTACGGCATTCCCAACTGCGATACTGTCAGGAAAGCGCGCCAGTGGCTGGATACACACGATGTGTCTTACGTATTCCACGACTACAAGAAGTCGGGAATCGACACAGACACACTGCAGGCCTGGAGCCGACAGCTTGGCCATGCTGTCCTGCTCAACACGCGCGGGACCACATGGCGCAAGCTCGCCGAAATTGACCGCGCCGACGTCGACGTCGACGTGGACAAGGCCATTGCGCTGATGCAGCGCGAGCCCTCCCTGATCAAGCGCCCGGTCCTGGCCAGTGGCAAGTTGCTGCTGGTCGGCTTCGACGAGGCCTCTTGGCAAACGTTGCTATAATCCGCCCCAATTCAATACTTGCAGAAGGAAATCCTCATGTTCAGCATGGCATTCGGCGTTGGCACCAAGGACAGCAAGGGCCAGTGGCTCGAAGTGTTCTACCCGCAACCCCTGCTCACCCCTGCCGCGAAACTGGTGGAATCTGTAGCCGCCATCATGGATTACCGGGGCGGCAATGTGGCACTGGAACTCGACGCCCTGCACCTGCGCCGTCTGGCCGAAGCCTGTGAAGGTATCGATGCTGGCCAGGACGCTCTGCTGCGCCAACTTGCCGGCAGCAAGCGCCCGATCGTGGTGACCCTGCTGGATAATGACGCCAAGCCGGTGTCCGTACCCGAGGTCTATCTGAAGCTGCACCTGCTCTCGCACCGCCTGGTAAAACCGCACGCACTCAATCTCGACGGTATGTTCGGCGTACTGCCCAACGTGGCCTGGACCAGCCGTGGCGCCATCGCCATCGCCGACCTGCCTGCGGAACAGCTGTCCTCGCGTTTGCAGGGCGAAACACTGGACGTCAACTCAGTGGACAAGTTCCCCAAGATGACTGACTACGTGGTACCCGCAGGTGTACGCATCGCGGATACCGCGCGCGTCCGTCTGGGCGCCTACATCGGCGAGGGCACTACGATCATGCACGAAGGTTTCTGCAACTTTAACGCCGGCACGGAAGGCCCTGCGATGATCGAAGGCCGCATCTCCGCCGGCGTGTGGGTCAATGCCAACAGTGATCTGGGTGGCGGCTGCAGCGTACTGGGTACCCTTTCGGGCGGTGGCAAGGTGGTCATCTCCATCGGCCAGAACTGTCTCATCGGTGCCAATGCCGGTCTCGGCATTCCGCTCGGCGATCGCTGCACCATTGAAGCCGGTCTCTATGTCACGGCTGGCACCAAGGTCACGCTGCTGGATCACCAGGGCAAGGAAGCCGGGACCTGCAAGGCACGTGACCTCTCGGGCAAGAGCGACATGCTGTTCCGCCGCAACTCGGTGACGGGGCGCGTCGAATGCCTCACCAACAAGACCGAAATCGAACTGAACGCCGCGCTGCACAGCCACAACTGAGCCTGACTTCATGAGCCACACGCCGGCCACGCCACAGCCCCTGTCGCTGTCACTCTGCAAGCAGCTGATCGAGCGCGCCTCCGTCAGCCCCGACGATGCGGGTTGCCAGGAATTACTGTGCGCAGAACTGCAGCAACTGGGATTCAACATCGAGCCGCTGCACTTCGGCGCCGTAAAGAACTTCTGGGCACGCCGGGGCACGCAGGGTCCGCTGCTATGTTTCGCCGGACACACCGATGTGGTGCCCGCTGGCAGCGACTGGATTACGGAGCCATTCAAGGCAGTCGAAAAGGATGGCCGTCTGTACGGTCGCGGCGCCGCTGACATGAAGGGATCCATTGCCGCCATGCTGGTCGCCGTGCGCGCCTTTGTTACTGCGCATGCCGACCACAAGGGTTCATTGGCCTTCCTCATTACCAGCGACGAGGAAAGCATTGCCATCGACGGCACCCGTAAAGTCATCGAATTGCTGGAAGCACGCGGCGAGAAGATCACCTGGTGCATCGTCGGCGAACCCTCGAGCTCGCGGCTCACCGGCGATGTCATCCGTAACGGGAGGCGCGGGTCGCTCAACGGCATTCTCAGTGTGCGTGGTCAGGGCGGCCACGTGGCCTACCCGCAACTCGTGCGCAATCCCATCCATGCCTTCCTGCCCGCACTGACGGAACTGGCCGGCATCGAATGGGATCGTGGCAACGCCTATTTCCCGCCCACGAGTTTCCAGATCTCGAACATCCATGCCGGTACCGGCGCCAACAACGTGGTCCCTGGCAGCATGGAGCTGCTGTTCAATTTCCGCTTCTGCACCGAGCAGACGGAGCAGACACTGCGCGAGCGCACCGAAGCGATCTTCAACCAGCACTACCCGGATTATCAGCTGGAATGGCAGCTCTCGGGCCAGCCCTTCATCACCGGCGAAGGCAAGCTGGTAGAGGCTGCGCGCAGCAGCATCCATGCCATCATGGGTTTCGAACCAGAGCTGTCTACTGGTGGAGGCACCAGCGACGGGCGCTTCATCGCGCCGACCGGCGCCGAAGTCGTGGAACTCGGCCCCGTGAACGCCACCATTCACAAGCCCAACGAAAACGTGGAAATCGTCGAACTCGCGCGTCTGGAGCAGATCTATCAGCGCATGCTGGAAGCATTGTTGCTCACATAAACCTCGAAGTGCGCCGTTTTGCCCGGCACCGTGAAAGTAGGCTTCGGCAGATATGAATCTTCCTTGCTACCCGGTCGCTTCACTACCACTCGCAACCGGGCCACGGCACGCGCTGCCTGCAGCAAGGACTCGAAATCGCTTTCGACTCCCAATAATTCATGCAGCAAGGCGATATCTTTCTTCACCTTTGCACTCTTGTTGCGGGGTGGAAACATCGGGTCGAGATAGACTACGTCGGGCTGTTCCTGTTCACCGCGCGCTGCCTGCGCCAGCCACTCGCGTGCTTCCTCCTGCTGCAACTGCAGGCGCGCCACGGCAGCCAAAACCAGTGGCTCGCCACTGGCCGCTTGTGCACGCGCGATGCCATCTTCCAACAGCGCATGGATCAGCGCGGAACGCTCCAGCATCAGGACGCGACAGCCGAGGTGCGCCATCAACAGTGCGTCCCGGCCAAGGCCGGCCGTGGCATCCAGCACGAAAGGTGCAGGATGTTTCTGCAGCCCCAATGCCTGCCCCAAGCCCTGACGCTTGCCGCTGGTGCGCAGACGATACAGCAGGGCGGCGTCCAGGAAATCCACCCGCGTTGCCGAAGGACCTTGCACGACATCGGCGGCGGTGCGCAGGCACAATCCCAGTGGCCCGGCCTCCAGCACATGGGTAGCCAGCGGAGGAAGCACTGCAGCGACATCGCACAGGGCCAGGCCCAGCCGCTGTGCCAGGGCTGCAAACCTGGGCGCGTCCTCTGCGGCACAGCGCAACAACAGCGGGTTCGACATGGGGGGCGGGATCTCTGCACGCGGAAAAACGCCATTATCCAATGAATAGCTCCCGGAAGCCTCACGCAAGTTGCTGCCCGGAATGC
This sequence comes from Pseudohongiellaceae bacterium, assembly GCA_044338855.1. GTDB lineage: Bacteria > Pseudomonadota > Gammaproteobacteria > Pseudomonadales > Pseudohongiellaceae > CAILUG01. Next base: position 6,138 of record JBIIWP010000072.1, read on the forward strand.
AGGCTGGCTCACATTACCGGGCCCGCAGGTTTTCTAGACTGGGAACGTTTGACAATACAATCATCACGACGAGCAAACGGGCAACGGCCATGAACAGCAACTTTGGCAGTCATACAGGAAGCACCACCGGCCCTGCACCGGCTGCGCGCGCCACAGCGTTCGTCAGGGAAAGCGGTGGCCATATCGAGTTTCTGCCGCCCCTCGTGACCGATGACAAGATCCTGTTCCAGGTCTTCTGCAATGGCCTGCCCATCGCCTTCGCCCGGCTTCGGCGGCAACAGGCCGATGCGGGATATGAGCATCCGGTATTGCAACTGTTCTCCGCAGTGCGCTTCCCCACGTGGAGCCTGCACTCGATCCAGGTCTCGCAAAACTATCGCAACCGTGGCATCGGCACAGCCCTGCTGCAGAAGATCCAGCACTACTGCCGTGACCATAACATCCAGCGTCTGGTCGGGGATATGAAGGGCGAATTGCCAGCCCTTGAACGTTGGTATCTCCGCAATGGTTTTCAGGTATCTGCCGAGCACCGGCTCGAACTGCTGATCCGCTGAATTGCGGGCATCCCTTGCCGCCAAGGTGCTTACACGCTCTAATCCGGGGCAACACCTGTGGAAACCCCCATGTCCTGGCTCAGCCTGCTGCCACCACTCCTGGCCATTGTCATTGCACTGTGGCGCCGCGAGGTGCTGCTTGCCCTGCTCTCAGCCATCCTGCTCGCTGAACTGATCCTGGCCGGGGGCCATCCCCTTCAGGCCTTTCTGCACGCCATCGAACGCATCGCGGCGGTGACCACCTGCTGCATGTGCGCACGCAACTGCCCTATGCCCTCGCCGCAGGAACTGCCGCGTTGGTGTTGTTTGCGCTAACCGGTCTGGTCCAGCAATATCTCTAGCAACGTGCGCTGACGAGCCAGGCTGTCGCGTCGAGCGCCACGCCCTGCTCCGTCTGGTGCTGGCGAAACAACTCGATGACTTCCTGCTCGACAGCCTGACGCACACTCTCGGGCTGGTTCACGACAGCGTCGCCCACGAAAAAAGCCTTCATGGCAAAATCGGCAGCGCTCTCTGGGGTTTGCCCCGGGCCACCGATCAACTGGGGGCCGCGCCAGGGCAAGAATTGCACATCGTGGAAACCTGCCTGTTCCAGGATGCCCCGCGTGCGGGCCTGGTCGGCAAATGCAAAGGGGCCGGGAGCTGTGGGGTCCGGCGGTGGCAAGGTGACGTGGCGCGCGATGATCTCCGACTGGCGTGCCACCCAGGGATTCTCCCCTGGGGCCGCCCAGCAACAGAATGCAATTCGCGCCGGCGCTGCCAGCATGCCATGCAGGTTACGAAACGCAGCCACTGGATCATTGAAGAACATCACGCCGAAGCGCGAGAACAGCACGTCGAAACCAGTGCGCGACAAAGTGGCCCGGGCTGCGTCAACGCAGGCGAAATGGGCCTGTGCCACGCCAGCTTCGCGTGCACGCTGCTTGGCCGTCTCTACCAGCACCTGAGAGATATCGAGTCCCACCGCTTCGCCACGCGCACCTACCTGTGCCGCGATCTGCAAGGTGGTGTTGCCACCGCCGCAACCGATATCCAGCACTCGCTCGCCTTGCTGGAGTGCCGCCAGTTTGAGGGTTGCGTCACCGATCGGCGCGATCATGTTTTCGAACTGCTGCAGGTAACGGTTCCACTTCTGGCCCATGTCCCCGGCCCAGTCCTGGCCCTGCATCACGTTCTTGCCGCCTGCTACTGCCTTGTCCTGTACTGCCATGCTGCACTCCCCTCAGAGTCTGGTCGCGGTTGTTGCCGCCATCGTTTATCAATGCGTGGTCGCTATGCCACACCGGGACTATCTCAGCTGCCTGCCCCTCCATGCAAGTGTCACACTTGTCCGGATTTTCGTGCAGGTTGCCCAATCCCTACTACACTCGATGCAGGCTTCAGGGAGGAAGCAATATGACCGGCATCACACAGGCAAGTGGCCATGAGTTGGCAAAGGACCAGGCGACTGCAGCACAGAGCGCGCGCCTCGGGAGAAATGCATATCGCTGGTACGTACTGGCGCTGCTGTGGCTGGTGGCCGTGCTGCGCTTCGTGGACCTGCAGATACTCGCGGTACTTCTCGAACCCATCCGCAGCGAGTTGCTGCTGTCGGATACCCAACTGGCCCTGCTGGGCGGACTCGCCTTCGCCGTGTTCTACGCCACACTGGGGCTGCCCATCGCGTGGCTGGCGGACCGCAGCAACCGCCGCAACATCATTGCCGCTGCGGTCACCTTGTGGAGCCTGATGACGGCGCTATGCGGGCAGTCTGGCAGTTTTACTGCGCTGTTCCTGGCCCGCATGGGTGTCGGCGTAGGCGAGGCCGGCGCCTATCCACCTACCACCTCACTGCTGGCAGATTACTTCCCGCCCGGGCTGCGCGCCCGCGCCTGCGCTGTGCTGGCGTCGGCGATTCCAGTCGGGGTCTGTGTGGGATTTCTGGTCGGGGGCCTCGTTGCGCAGCGCTGGGGCTGGCGCATGGCTTTCTCGCTGGTCGGGCTGCCGGGCATTCTGGTGGGAGTATTGGTTCTGCTGACCTTGCGCGAACCAACGCGCAGTCTGGACCCGCTGGCCGCAGATGACGTCGACACCAGTATGCTGCAAGGCCTGCGGGCACTGTGGGCATCACCGGCCTATCGTCACGTCGTCGCCGGCACCTGCCTGTTTACGCTGGGTGCTGCAGGCTCGGGTATGTGGATGCCTTCATTCTTCATGCGCCACCACGGTCTCGACAGCGCACAAGTGGGTGCCTCGATGGCCTTGCTTTACGGTCTCGGCGGATTAGCTGGAGCCCTTGGTGGCGGTTGGCTGTCCCAACGACTCGTCAATACCCGCGGTGGCAACGGCTGGCACGCACGGGTTTGCGCCTGGTCGCTGGCCGCCAGCCTGCCGGTGCTGCCTTTTCTGTTCCTGCACCCGTCTGTGTCTGCAGCGCTGACCCTGCTGGGCGTGATGACCTGCCTGATGCACATGAACAGTGGCCCGGTGCTCGCCCTGTTGCAGTGCCTGGGTGGCAGTGCTCGCCGCGCCCTCGCGCATGCATTTTCGATGTTCGTCACCAATATCGTAGCCCTGCCGCTGGGTCCGCTGATCATTGGCCTGTGCAGTGACGCTTTTGGCCCACGCTTCGGGACTGGCGTGCTGGGACTGGCAATCCTGGCGCTGCTGCTAGTGGCCTGGAGCGGGGCCGCCTGGCAGTTTCATCGGGCCGAGGCGTGGCTGGGATTGGCAACAAACAGGAACACGGCAGAAATTTGATGCAAGCCAGCCCCAGTATGTTTGCAGGTCTTGCGTTGCTGCTTGTCTTTGACGTTGGACCGGCCCGCAGCGAGAGCCTCCACGCCACGGGTGAAGGCGACCACAACGCCGCACGTATCGACCGGTTAATGATCACCCTGGCCGAGGACCGGCGCGGCAATGCCCTGCTGCGGAGTACCGACACGGACCAACTGCGCAAGGTGTTGCGGCAGCGCCTGCCGCCGGATTCGGGCAGCGCCTGCGTGGACCACCCGGACACGATCAGGAGCGCCGGCATGACGCTGACACCGGTCGCGGTCGACCTGCTGTCGCAGCAGCTTGCTGCCGGAATCTGTCAGGCCGGCGCGGCCAACGAAGGCTTCAACCCCGCTGGCCGACCCCGGGACAAAGTTAAAGCCGAATATCACCCGACTTTAACTTCATCACCTTAGATATTGCTTTATATATATTTTGTGTTTGCACTTAAAGTAGTTTACCAGCCCCAACCAGTGCTGCTCGCGTAAGGCAACATGAAACCCATGGCCTCGATCTCATGTATCAGGCCATCGGCGCCAACCTTGAACAGGTGGGCAGCAGGCAGGTCGAAGGGCTCGAAGCTGAATTCGCGACTGGTGACACCTTCAACGCCAGAGATCGGGAAGGTGTTCTGCTCCATCGCATGACGGAAATGCGACAGGCCGAATACCAGACCGGTCTGCGGATCGGCGATGAACACGCGACGGTTGTCGATGCGGTCGATGTAAAGGAAGGTTCCGGTGTCGAGCTGCGGTGCGCACTGCATCTCGCCAATGACGGACAGCGGATCGTCTCCACCACGGGGCGGAATGTTGGCTGTCTGCCAGCCGTTCTCGAAGCGCGCACAGTCCTCGGCGAACGGGGCAAGGCTGCCATCGTTGAGATCAAGGGCATCATAGTAGGTGTAGCCGATGGCGAGCAGCTCGCTGCGCGACTTCCGCTGGGCTTCCGGAATATCGCTCAGCAGACCCGGGCGGACCGCCTGCAGGTTGGCCAGTTGGCTTTCCTGAAGGTCGCGCGCCACCAGATGTTCAGCCGCGATAATCGCGCCTTTTTCAACCTGCAGCCGCAGGGCGACCAGTACCGGGGCATCGTTCTCCTGCATCAGGCCAAGGAAGCCCACCTGGCCAGCCAGCGGATCAGGTACATAGATCCTGAAGTCCCCGGCAACGGCCGATGCCGTCTGCCACAGGCCTTCGCCCACCTTCCTGGGTTCCACGTTCTCCACGAACGCTGCGCCGTCGGCAAAGGCCAGGCCCGACGCATCGTGAGCGACCAGTGCTGCCATGTAGTCATCGACCAGCTTGATGAGGGCAGCGCGATCGGTGGCAATCGCAGGCGCTGCGATGGCTGCAGGTTCCGGAGCTGCAGCCGGAGCAGCAGGCGGTGCAGTGGCAGGCTCGCCGGAACAGGCGGCAAGCAGTGTGATAATCGATAACGATGACAGGGTGGTGACAATGCGCATGTTCTGGCCTTGCTGGGGTGGTTGATAAGGGCTGCCGGATTTATAACAGGGAGGCCGCAGCAGTACCAGACCGAAGATATTTGCCTCTCCCGGGTCTGTTAACCACAATACCGCCACCTTCCACTGGAGATCCCTCATGGCCGAACTCGCCACGCTGCTGCTGAACGGCAGCGCAACCGCTGTCAGTTCCGCTCCCGACACCCCGCTGCTGTATGTCCTCATCGACGAACTGCAGCTGCAAGGCCCGCGCTTCGGCTGCGGCCTTGCGCAATGCGGTTCCTGCTCGGTGCTGGTGGACGGTGTGGAGTTGCGCTCCTGCGTCACGCCTCTGGCGGCCGTACTGGGCAAGCGCGTGACGACGCTGGAAGGGCTGCCTGCGCTGTACGCAGAAGCCAAGGGGCTGTCACGTGTGCCGGAGTTCACACCGCTGCAGCAGGCCGTGATCGACGAGCAGGCCATCCAGTGCGGTTACTGCTACAGCGGCATGCTGATCAAGGCGACCGAGTTGCTGGCCAGTAACACCAATCCCAGTGAGGACGAGATTCGCGTGGCGATGAACGGCCATCTCTGCCGCTGCGGCACTTACCCGAAACTCATCAGTGCCATCCGCAAAGCTGCCGTCCTTATGGGAGCTGACGCATGAGAAAAATGCCCTTCCCGCTCTCACGCCGTGAGCTGCTGAAATCCGGCGGCGCTCTCGTCATCGGATTTCATTTCTTTCCGGCAGTGCAAGCACAAACCCGCACGCCGGTAGCCGGCCCACCCGATCCACAGCAGATCGACAGCTGGATTGCCATTCATGCCGACAACACCGCCACGGTCTACATCGGCTTCGCTGAATTGGGCCAGGGTTGCTCCACGGCTCTGCTGCAGGTGGCGGCCGAGGAGCTGGACCTCGGCATGGAGCAGATGCGCAACGTGGGCCTCGATACCCACGTCACCCCAAATCAGGGCGGCACCTTCTCCAGCCAGGCCATGCGCCGCGGCGGACCCCAGGTACAACGGGCTGCAGCCGAAGCGCGCCAGGCGTTGCTTGCCCTCGCGGCCGAGCGCCTGTTCATCCCCGTCGACCGCTTGCGCGTCGAGAACGGTCTGGTCAGTGGCAGTGGTGATGACAACGTGTTCACGACCTACGGTGAACTTGTCGGCGACCGGTTGTTCAACCTGTCCTTTACCGGCAGCGCGCCGCTGAAGAACCCCGCAGACTACAAGCTGGTAGCCAGGCCGCTGCCGCGCAAGGACATCCCGCTGAAAGCCGGCGGCAGCTACCCCTTCATGGTGCACCAGCGCCTGCCGGGCATGCTGCATGGCCGCATCGTGCGTCCACATGGCCAGGGCGCTTACCGCGACGGCGTGCAGGTCGAGTCCATCAACGAGGCCTCGCTCAACGGTATCCCGGCCCGCATTCTGCGCCAGGACAACTTCATCGGCGTGGTAGCGGAACACGAATGGGATGCCGTGCGGGCAGCGGCAGCGCTCGAGGTGCGTTGGCGACGGCCCTCAACCCTGCCCGGCTCCGCAAGGTTGTACGAGCATATGCAAGCGGCGGCTACAACCGATCGCGTGGCACGCGAGGAAGGTGACGTCACCATATTCGCCTCTGCCGCGGTAAAGACTGAATTCAGCGGCAATGGCCCTTACCAGTCGCACGCGCCCTTCGCCCCCAACTGCGCGCTCGCCGATGTAAAACATGACAGCGCGCTGGTGCTGTGTTCCACGCAGGACGTCTACGCTACCCGCACCGCCATCGCCAAGTTGCTGGCGCTGGAGCCCACGCAGGTCCGCGTGCAGTACTTCGAGGGTGCCGGCACCTTCGGCCACAGCTGCTGGGATGATGTTGCGCAGGCTGCCGCGCTGCTTTCGCGTCTTGCCGGCCAGCCCGTGCGCGTCCAGTTCATGCGGCATGACGAACATGGCTGGGACACTTATGGCCCCGCGCACGTTGGCAAGGCAAGAGCCTCTGCCACGGCCGATGGCAAACTGTTGAGCTACGAATACGAGGGCTGGCAGCATCACTGGAGCCTCATCGAGACCTCGGAGCAAAGCGCAGCGGGGACGCCCGCTGCCGAATGGCCGGCGTTTCCTGCCATGCAACTGAACCCGCTGGTACTGGGCGGCATGTACACCATTCCCAACATCCGTCTCTTGAACCACCACGTGGATGGCCTCGACTACCTCAAGGGAGCCTGGTTGCGTTCGCCGCTGGATCTGTCCTTCACCTTCGTGTCGGAGCAGGCCATCGACGACCTCGCTTTCCAGCTGGGCCACGACCCGTTCGAGTTCCGCCGCAACAACATCGCCAACGCGCGCTGGCTCGGGGTACTGGAAGCCGCGGCTACTGCTGCCGCCTGGCAACCGCGTGCTGCGCGTGCGCAGGCACCCGACTCAACCACACCGGTTGTGCGTGGACGCGGCATCGGACTGGGCACGCATCTCGCATCCTGGGGTGGCGCCGTGGCAGAGCTCGAAGTGGACCAGCAGAGTGGTGCGGTGAAAATCCTGCACCTGTACGGCGCCATCGACGCTGGCCGTGTAGTGAATCCCTCCAACGTGGAAAACCAGATCATCGGCCAGTTGGTGCAGACTGCGAGCCGCATGCTGCTGGAGGAAGTGACCTTTGATGAAAGTGCGGTGACGTCACTGGACTGGGCGAGCTATCCGATCCTGCGCTGCGCCGACACACCCGCCATCACACCGGTGATCGTGCAGCAGCTTGATGAGGAGCCGCTGGGTGCCGGCGAGGAAGTCATGGCCGCTGCAGCCGCAGCAATCGCCAACGCCTTCTTCGACGCCACTGGTCGTCGCATGCGCAGCTACCCTTTTACCCCGGAGCGTGTACTGGCAGCGCTGGCCTGATTACAGCACCGGGCTCTTGAAACCCGCAGGCTTCAGTGCCAGCACCGAGCAGTTGAGGTTCAGCAGGATCTTTTCCGCGGTGTTGCCAATGAACAACCCGGCCACACCGGAACGCCCCACCGTGCCCATCACGACGAGTTGCACGCGATGGTTGCGGATAAAGCGCGGAATCACGTCCTGCGGCTTGCCCTTGATCAGGTGCAAATCCGGTGCGAGATCGGCGAAGTCACTGGCCAGGCTGTCCAGTTCGTGCTGTTCCTTGCTGCGCAGTTCACGCAACATGGTGTCCACGGTGCCGAAATCGCGATCAAGTTCGTCGGTACGCAGAAGTTTTTCGAACGGCAAGTGCCAGGCGTGGAGGATATCGAGACGGCCCTCTGAACGGCGCGCCACCAATGCCGCCAGATCGACAACCTGCCGGTCCAGCCCGGCGCGTCCGGCATCGCTGCGCACAAGGTCCACGGCGGCCACCACGCGGTTGCTCTTCACCTTCTTGCGTCCCTTCAGAATCAGTACCGGCACGGCGCACTTGCGTAACAGGTTCATGTCCAGCGTGCCGAACAGCAGTCCCTCGATACGACCCTCGTCGCCCGCCACCTTGGCAACGAGATCATGCTTGCCCTTCTGTGCCTGGCGGATGATCTCGAGAAAGTCGGTACCTTCGCGGACAAGACTCCGAACCTGCAGGCCCGGCAGTTGGACAGAGAGCTCCGCTGCCATCTGCTTGAGCACGCCACTGCGTTCCTTGACGATGGTCTTCTGCAGTTTGGCCAGGCCGCCTTTCATCGGCAGGCTGGCATAAGCCGCGGGTGCCTCCTGTACCACGTCAATCAAGGTGAGCTTGCCGCCAGAGGCCTGCAAGTCCTCTGCCAGGTGCAGCAGGGCAGCATGTTCGTTGCGGTTACCCTCGGTGACAAACAGCACATTCCTGAAACCTTGCATGAGCCTTCTCCTGTTTCCGTCATCGCAGCATTACGGGACAGACGCATATGCGTCCAGGCCCAAGCCTACCCGTGCCGGCCGCCAGCGGCAATTGACGGATGACAAACGGCACAGGTGTCGCCTGGAAGACGACACCTGTGCGGGTGGGGAAACGCGGGAATGGCTAGATGGGGCGGCTGAAGAAATCGAAGAACAGCGCCAACACGATGGTGCAGATGACCAAGGTGAACAGCATCACCGGCGTGCCCTTGCGGAACCAGAGCCCCGGCGTAATCGCCAGCGAATGGTCACCGGTTTCCTTGGCGAGCTTTTCCGACAGCGTCACCATGAACACGTTGGCGCTGGCACCAAGGTGGGTACCGTTGCCGCCCATGCCGACGCCAGCCGACAAGGCCCACCACAGTGGCGTGACATTGATGCCCTGCTGCTCGAGGCCGAGGATTATGGGAATCATGGCCGCGGTGAATGGAATGTTGTCGATCATGGCTGACAGGATGGCCGAGACCCACAGCAGCATCAGGCTTGCCACCAGCAGGTCTTCCTGGACCAGCGGCAGGATGAACTGGCCAAGGTATTCGAGGAAGTGGCTGTTTTCGACGCCTCCCACAATGATGAACAGGGCCATGAAAAAGGTGAGCATGCTGAGCTCGACCTGCGAGAAATAGTGGTCCATCTCCACTTCGCGACCGACAAATACCAGAAGAGTCAGGCCAAGACCGGACACCATCCACGGTTCCCAGTGCAGCGCGTTGTGCATGACGAAGCCGACGATCATGATGCCCAATACGATCAGCGAGGCATACCAGGTCCGGGGATCGTGCAGATCCGTGCGGTGGTCCATGTCGACCTTGGCCGGCGTTACCGCCAGTTCTTTCCTGAACAACAGCTTCAATGCCAGCAAGGTGCCGAGCCAGGCGCAGAACACAATGCCGCCCATGTGGAAGAAGAACGTATTGAAACCGATGTCTGCAGCGGAGCCGATCATGAGGTTGGGTGGATCACCTACCAGCGTTGCCACACCTCCCGCATTGGACAGGATGGCGGTACCGAGCAGATAGGGAATCGGGTTGACTTTCAGCGCCTGACAGATCAGTACGATGAGCGGTCCGAAAATCACCACCGTTGTCACGTTGTCGAGCAGCATCGACATCACGGTGACCAGCGTACCCATCAGCACCAGCAGCAGGAACAGCCGTCCCTTGCTGAAGCGCGCAATCATGAACGCCATGGCCTGGAAACCACCGGTGGGAATCATGATGGCGATGATCGTCATCATGCTGCCAAGCAGGAATACCACGTTCCAGTCGATGGCTTCGAGCGCCAGTTCGGGGTTGTAGAAGCCCATCAACTGGCCGGCAATGATCATCGTACCTGCGCCGGCCAGTGCGAACTTGGACCGGTGGAAGCCATGGATGCCTTCCGTAAACAGGCCGATGAAGGTGACGACCAGGATGATGCCGGAGACCAGCATGTCGTTGTTCCAGACCAGCGTTTCCATGGGGAGCAGACTATTGATGGGGGTTCGAAAGGCCGCGGATTATCGGGGTGGGATCACTCCGGCACAACGCAACGAAACGCAAACGTTTCGGGTTTTCCGGGATTTTTACTGCATCTTTACGATCCTGATTGCCGCTCCATCAGCAGCTCTGTATCATTGTTGTGATACAGGAACTCTGCCTCCAGGAAAGCCCCGCCATGAAGCTCCAGATCGACAGCAGCAGCGCCACGCCCGTGTTCCAGCAGATCGTCGATCAGGTGCATTTCATGATCAAAACCGGAG
>JBIIWP010000152.1:0-5044 GCA_044338855.1 Pseudohongiellaceae bacterium
TCAATGAGAAGCAGACGGGCGAAGTCGCCTGCGACTTCGAGCAAGCGGGCCTGCCCGCTTGCAGCCGTACACTTGTTGCGCCATTGCGCATCAAGTGGCTCGGCGACCGGCGGGGGATGCCCGCTAAGGCGCAGCGACAGACGCGCCCCCGCAGCCAGCCGCGGCCCGGCGCCCTCGCTCCGTAGCCGACATCCCATAACCCAGCAAAAGCCCGGCATCCGAACACAGTAGCCAACGTCGCATAACACAGCAACAACCAAGCGCAGAAGCGAAGCATCAAGCACCATCCCCCCAGCAATCTGCGATGAGCCAAACAAAAACCCCGGCCTGAGCCGGGGTTCATTTATTTACTGCTGTGCGCCTACCGGAGGCGGTCCACCCGGACGACCCCTGCCACAGTTGGGCGTGGTGCAGGCCGTGACCTCGTGGATGTAGCGGTTCATGCCGCCTTCAACCCGGAAGGTCTGGCTGGCCGGCGTGCCCGGGTCCTTTGGTATTCCGGCATCAAGCCAGGGGAACTTGTGGAAGATGGCAACGGCACCAACAGTCTCGTCGATGACGTAGCGGCGGTTGGTTACGTTGAGTTTCTCGGGGAAGGCGCCCATGGTGCAGGTCTGGCCCGCCGGGTCGCGGGCTGCCGTACTGATGCGGCCTTCGAGTCGCGAGCAGGGCGTGCCATGCGGTACCGGAAGTTCCGGATCTCCCCAGTTGTTCAGGTAGGCGTCGGCGGCAGCCTGGATAACCTCGCGCGTGTCGCGCTGATTCGCCGGAATCTCACCCCAGTTCTCGACTTGCGTGACAGCAAGGTGCTCAGCGGCACCAAACACCCAATCCTCCGGGCCAGTGACCACAGACTCCAGCTTCGTCACCATGCCGTCCTCGCTCGCCTCCATACGGGTGTGGATCACGTAAGGCGGCTCGTGCGTGGATGCCGTCAGCTCGGTGAAGGTGGCGCAAAGCGTGGTATCAACGAAGCTGCGGGTGAAGTCGGCGGCCAGGCCAGTGGCCAGCACGCCGGTAGCGATATCCATCGCCACATCGTTTTCTGCGTAGGACGCGCCAGCGGCGAGCGGCAACGCGGCAGCGTTCCCGGCCGCTTGCGCCTGGATATAGGTATCGGCCAGCCCCTGCAGCATGTCCCGGCTGCAGGCTGCCGAGGCATCTGCCGCGAAGGCCATGCCAGCGAGCGTGATCGAGCAGAGCTTGAGGGTGACCTTTGTTATTTTTCTGTTCATTTACGCATGTCTCCTGCGTTTATTGTTTTTGTCCAAGATCGTTGGGTGCAGCTCAACGGCTGACCTGCAGACTGTCTCCCGGGCCCGGGGGCTTGCCCGGACCACTGCCAAGGATGTCTCCCGCGGAAACCAGCTTGACCCACAGCGTATCGCCATCCTTGTAGTAGGACGTGGCGCTGGCGCTGCGCAGGGCATCCAGGCTGCTCTGCTCGGTACCTGCCGCCGCAGTGGTGAAGCCCGGCAGTTCAAACATCACCCAGGCACCAGCATCCAGCTCCTTCACGGTAAGGTTCAGGCTTGGCCTTGTGGTGCTTACCGTGAACTCGCTGCCTGCGCGGACGTTGGTTTCGCCGTTGACGGCGAACTCACTGCCATTGCGGCTGAGCACGATCGGCTCACCTGCAGGTGCACGGCCTCTGATGCGGCCACCACCCGGGGCAATTTCAAAGACAGGAGGTGCAGGGGGTGCCGCTGGACGGGCAGCTGCAGCTGCACCAGCGCCACCGGGAGGACCACCAGCACCACCGCCGCCGCCAAAGCCACCGAAACCAACTGCGCCACCGCCACCACCAACTGTCATGCGCCCGATATCGCCCGTGCACACCGCCGCGTTCCAGTCGGACTTGACCTCGCAGTATGCGTCGATGTTGAGGGCCTCAGTACCCGTCATGTTGACGATGTAGGAATTGGCTGTACCGGTGATGGTGCCGTCCCTGTCGGTGAACACCGAAGTCTTGTAGACGGTGTTGCCGTAATCGTCATTGCTCCAGCGGTTGTCGATCGGCGGGAAGTACACCGGTTTGGCATTGATGAAGGTCGACTTCTCCAGGTAATTGTTCGAGCTCATGCCGAAGCTGGTAAAAAGCAGATAGGAGACCGCTCCGGTTTTACGGGTCGCGTTGTCCTGGTAGTTCACGAAGGTGTTGTTGGACAGCTGATGGTGGTAGTCGTAGAACTCATAGCCGCGGATGGGGAAATCGGCCAGCTGGGGGAAAGGCAGGCTGCGGCCGGCGGCTTTTTCTGCCTCCGTCATGGGGTTGCCAACGTTCTCGCTTTCGCCGACGAACAGCGAGTCAACCACCCGTGAGGTAAAGGGCGAATTATTGAGATTGCCGGAGGCATGCGTGAAGCCGATACCGTTGTCGGCCATCTTCAGCCCCTTGTAAACGTGCAACTCGCCTCTCGCCCAGATGCCACTGTTGCGGTTCTTGTAGGCGGTGTAGTTCTCGAACACGTCCTCTACTTGCGCGCTGTTCGCATCTGCGGGATCGGCAAGAGCAATATAGCCGCCCACGGCGAACTTGCCGTCGGCTCTGGGCGCGCGGTCGCCCATGAAACCGTCAAAGTTCGAATGGGCAACGTTGCCCTTGAACTCGCGGAATTTGGTGCGGCGCGGCCAGGTATTCTGGCTGATCTCAGAGCCTTCGAAGGCGCCGGTCGGATGCACCGGAAACGCGAGCCAGAAGCCGGTCGAGTCGGACCCTGCAGCCACGTTGTCGCGATAGGTGTTGTCCGGATTGGTGATCCAGAACGACGAGACCGTGTTGTCCGACGGAATCAGGACTTCCGGGGAGTCCTGGCCGGTGGTCTTGAAGTTCAGGCCGTCCGGTGAAATGCCGAAGGGCGCGAGGTTGGTCGGATCGCAGGGCAGGCTCGTGTGGCACTTGGTCTGGATTGCCAGATTGCGCACGTACTCGTTGCCGGTTTCGATGCCGTCTTCCATGAAGAAGCAGTGACCCACGGTGTTGTAGGTGACGTTGTTATGCACCTGCAGGTCGTTGGTACCGTGCACGGTCACACAGCGGTTGTAGGTGTCGTGGATGGCGGCGTTCTTGATGTACTGGCCTTTGCCTGCCTCGCCCACCAGATGCCAGTGGATCGGATAGCGGGCAAGCTCCAGGTTCTGGCCCATGCGATTGAGCTCGACGCCATTGATGAACATCTTGCTGGTGACCATCGCCATGATGTGGCCGCCGAAGAAGGTCTCTGCTGCATCTTCGGATGCCTGCACCTTGATGTTGCGCGACAGCAAGCCCACTTCGCCACGCTGATCCACGTCGAACGTGATCTTGCCAAAGTGCATGTACTCGAGCGGCTGGTCCAGGGTAAGGCTGTTGCCGCTGATGGCGGCGATGCTGCGTACCTCAGCCTGGCGCGGATCATAGTCCGTCGAGGCGAGTACGATCTGGTCACCGACCTGCCACTGGGAAGCATCCAGCACTTCGATGCTGCTGCTGCCGGCCTCGGCGGTCGCGGCCAGTTTGGTCCAGCTGTTGCTGCGGTTGCCGTGCATATTAAGCGTGCCGCCCGACAGCATGATGCCGCGGTCGCCCATGCCCATCAGCTGTTCGTCTTTGACATTGTCGGTGAGCGTGATGGTGGCTTTGTGCGTGAAGGGACTGGCTTCGGTGCCGATCTCCAGCTCGCCGTGCACCATGATCCACTCGGTGTTCAGCTCCAGATCAGACTCGTCTGCAAAGCGGAGTTTGCCATTGATGGTCATCCCGCCAAGGGTGGGCGGACTGACATCGAGGATCACCTGCTTGCCGCTGGCAATCGTCACCTGCTCGCCTGCCGCAGGCACCTTGTTGTCGGGCCAGGTGGCAGGATCGGACCAGCGGGTTTCCTGGGCCTGGGCAGCGGTGGCGGCGCCGAGCAGGAAACCGAGTTGCAGGGCTCTGGACAGCAAGGGCGTGCGCAGAATTGTTTTCATGATTTCTCCCCCATGGGTGGTCAAACACAAAAGAATGAAACTTTTTGCTGCTTTAGCTTAACGGCTGATCTGCATCAAAACACCACCGCTGTGCCCACCCAGGCCGCTGTCACCGGGGGAGACGAGTTTAACCCACAGTGCATCGTCGGCCTTGTAGAAAGCAGTGTCGGTGGCTGCACGCAGGGCATCCAGACTCGCCACTGCGGTGCCCGAGTCTGCCGTTGCGAAGCCCGGAATCTCGACGATTACCCAGTTGCCTTGGTCCAATTCAATCATGTGCAGTTCCAACTCGCTGCGTTCGGTGGTGGCTTTGAACTCGATGCCGGCGCGCACATTGGTGCCGACGGGAATGCTGATTTCCTGACCCGCGCGACTCAGGATCACCGGCCTCTGGTCGTCGTTGGGGCCGAAGCCGCCGCTGATGGCACCAAAGCCGAGACCACGGCCATTCACGAAGCTCATGCGTCCCACATCGCCCCTGCACAGGGCTGCGTTCCAGCTGGGCTTGATCTCGCAGGCTTCATCGTCCACGGCAATGCTGTTGTTCAGGCCGTCGTGGATGACAACGAAGGAGCTGGTGCCAAGGCCAAGCGAGCCGTCGCGGTCGCTGAATACGGCGCTCTTGTAGGCCAGGCTGCCGGCATTGTTGTCGTTGCCCCACTTTTTCTCCATCGGGGGGTAGTACACCGGCTTGGCGTTCTCGAAGGTCAACTTCTCGACAGCGTTGTTGGAGCTGGCTCCGAAGCTGGTGTACAGCAGGTGGGAGATTGCGCCCGTTTTGCGGGTGGCATTGTCTTCGTAGTTGCGGAACGTCGTGTTCACGACGTCATGCCGATAGTCGTACCACTCGTAGCCACGGACCGGGAAGTCCGGCATCGTGGGCTTCGGGAAGGTGCGGCCATAGGCCTTCTCTTCCGGAGTGCCGGGGTTGCCGACATTCTCGGTTTCGCCCACGAACAGCGAGTCGACCACCTGTGAGGAGTAGGCGAGGCCACTCGCGCCAGCGGCGTGCGTGAAACCCATGGCGTTGTCGGCAAACTTTATGTTCCTGAACAGGTGCAGGCCGCCACGACCCCAGATGCCGCCATTGCGGTTC
>JBIIWP010000012.1:0-47317 GCA_044338855.1 Pseudohongiellaceae bacterium
TGCCTGGGATTGTCTTGGACCCAAGTGTAGCCAAGGCGCAGAGTGAATACTCGCGGAAAGTTGCCGTGACCGCGTCCGGTTGGTTGCCCGGCTGCGGTTCGATTGGTAGTATGCGCGCCTCTTTGCTTCCAGCAGGGAACCGTTAGGCCGGCATAGCTCAGTCGGTAGAGCAACTGACTTGTAATCAGTAGGTCCCGCGTTCGATTCGTGGTGCCGGCACCATTTCTGTATGTATATCCATGACTTGCCAAGGATGGCGTCATCTAATACCGGCTTACACACTGCTTACACACCCGGTTACGCTGGCGGGCAGTGCTATTGCAGCCGTGAGAACTCCATGCGCCGCACGGTTTTTCAGCGCTTGAGTCAGATCCTAATCTCACTCCAACGTTTTCGTGAATAATACCTGATTAGAAAAATGCTGAGTCACTACAGCGACGCGTTCTCATCTAGAACCATAAATGGGCGTGGTCAGATTAACTGCGGGCTAGCGCTTGATTTCCGTCGCAGGGGCTAGCCCATTCAGGCTGGTCAGCAGACTTCTTGTGATATGCGTTGTGGGGTCGTCTGCGTTTCCGGATATTCAATGCAGTAGATGATTTCAGCCGAGCAGCTTTGCCGTCTTCAGGGCCTCAATTGATGCTGAACCAGTACAAAGGCAGGTAATCGCGAGCTCCTGCTGCCAGATATTAAGGAGTTCCACGAGTGCGTATTCACCCTCTTGGGCAGCCAATAGAAAGGGTTGCGCGGCAGATGCAAGCGTGGCTCCGATGCGCAACGCCTTACCCACATCGAGTCCAGAGCGAATGCCTCCCGAGGCAATCAGATGAAGCTTGTTCTTCAATGCCGGCTGTTCGTTGATCGCCAGAAGACTTTGCTTCAGCGAGATTCCGAATTCATGAAATGGAGAAGCACGAGTCGGGGTTTTTCGCTGCTGCTCTATCCCGGCCCAAGAGGTGCCTCCGGCACCGGCGAGATCCACCCATTTGACGCCAATTTCGAGCAGGCGATGCGCAGTCGTAGGGCCTATGCCGTGCCCAACCTCCTTCACGACCACAGGAACAGCGCTCTGCTTCACCAGTTCGGACAAGGCTTGTGACACACCTCGCCAATCCGTATTGCCCCCCGGTTGGATCGACTCCTGCAGTGGGTTCAAGTGGATGATCAAGGCGTCAGCTGCAGCTATCTCAACACAACGCAGAGCAGCACTGACTCCACCTTTGAGAATCAACTGGGTTGCTCCCAGGTTTGCCAGCAAGGGGACCGTTGGTGCATGACGGCGCAAGTTAAACGCTGCGGCCAAACGGGAGTTCTCGAGGGCGATTCGCATTGAGCCAAGTCCAAGTGCGACACCGGTCGTCTCGGCTGCAATGGCCAGGATAATATTGAGTCTCTCGGCATCTGCTATGCCGCCCGACATGGAGGCAATCAGCAGCGGCTGCCTAAGGGTCTTCTGGAGAAACCGGCACGAGGTATCAATTTCTGCGAGAGACAGTTCGGGGAGCGATATTGGCTCCAGTTGAATCGATTCAAGCCCGTTACTGCGCTGCATTTGCGCCTTCGCAGTTGCGGCAAGACGCAGATGCTCGCGTTTTCGCTGGACGATGTCAGTATCAGGAGTCATGGGAGGAGTATCCATCATGCAGGGGCAAGCCATCGATTCTGGCGTACATCAGTTTCGGCAAAAGCCAATCTACGAGAACCATGTGGGGGACCGTCAAGGCGAACAGTCCGCCAAAGAAGATACGTAGCAGAGCAGCATCCGGGGCAAGATGGGAGAGAAATAGCCCGGGTAGCGCAAGGACCATGACTGCGGCTGCGACCATGATCCAGATCATCTGCCGTTTGGCCATGTCATTGTCGGCAAGCAATGAGCGAACCAGTTGGGTATGTCTTTTGGCATGAATGCCGCAAAAGTAAGTACACAACGCCCATAAGGGTGGCAGCGCCAGTACTACGGCAACCATGCATACAAACAAAAGCAATTCCTGGTTGTTGCTCGTGCGCAGAAGGCTTGCGAGCATTCCTGCCGAGGCCAGCAACCACAGCGGTAACAAGGCACTGTGGAGTGCCCAGTAGAACCGTTCGTGCAGCACGCCCTGGAGAGTCAATAGCTCGCGGACCGGCACTTCGTGCCAGTACGGCAACAGAATCGTAAATACTCCGCCAAAGCTGAATACTGCGACTAGTTTGTGGCGTATGCGCCCGTCTCGGACATCGGAGAAACCGAAGTGCAGCAGCGCCAGTAGCATGAAAATGGCAAAGGCGATCTCGGTGTACCTTTGCCAGAACAGGAATGCTGTAGCCGCAAGTGCCAAATAGCCTGTCACCAAAACAAGAAACCGCTTTGGTGATGAGCTGTACTGCCACAGAAGTGGTCCATCATACGCGCCATGCGGGAAGCCCAGCAGCAGCATCAGGGCCAATGGAAGTATGAGGGACCAGGACCAATCAAACATCAGCGTATTCCATTGCTCACAGCCGCAGTACCGCTCTCAGAAAAGGTCGTTTGGGGACTTTCCAGATAGTCCTCAGCACCGGCAGCCAGCCACCGTGGTCACTCAGGAATTCCGCAAACTGATCCGCTGACAGCCTCTTCGCCATCGTTGTAATGATGTCAGCCATACGCTCGGGCTCCTGTCGGATAACCCGAAGGAAGATGCTGTCCATCGTTTGTGCTCGCCAGCTGTAAACACTGGGTGGTTGCAGGGCTGGCTCTGGTGTCACCCGGGAAAACTGTGCCAATAATGCGTCGATCTGCCGACCAATGCCGCTGAAGGCGTAGCCCGTTGCGGCTCGCGCTGCGCCACCGGCAACACCACAAGGTATGACTCGTGGCCCTTGAGCCCGCGGAATTACCGGACCCATTGGAATCAGGCCACTCTCTTCGCTTTCCGCAGGGAGCCCAACCAGTTCAGGATAGTGCTGCCTGATTGCAACGGTCAGTCCACGCCGGAACTCCTCCATGCTTAACGGAGCAGCAACAAATGCTGTGTATTCCAGGAGAAGCCGCTGCGGAGTAATTGGCAGAACGTACAGAAAGTAGACACCCGGCGATTGCAAAGGCGCTACATCAAAGTTCATAAGTACGGGATTACTCAGCCCATGACCATTGGCAGCAGCCAATGTGATGCCGAAAAACTGCTGGCAAAGTGTTCCAGGAGCCGGGCTTGGGGGGCGGGTATCGAGCACCCATGCGGCGGTCACCGTTCCTTCATCTGTCTGCAAGGCAATGTTGTGCCTGGACGCCTGTAAATCGTGCAGCAAACCTCGTTGGCGGATACAGCCACTTTGTTCCAGCCTGGCAGCCAGCGTGGCTCGAAGATGCAGCCCGTCCATGCTGACATATTCGTAGCGCGACGAGGTATGCCGAATCTGCTGCTCTCCATTCGCTATCAGCCAGCAGTTCCAGCGGGCATCAATTGACGATGCAAAGGGATCTGGCTGGTCTTGTCTGCGCCAGAACGACAAGCGCTGCTGGCGGGTATCATTCGGCCCCTGCAACAGTACTCGTAACTCCGGACGCTGTTCGCGGAGGGCCGCAGCCAGCCGCAACCCTGCAAGCCCCGCTCCAATGATGGCGATATCAACATCATTGGCTGTGGACACTGGGAAGACCCTCCAGATCTGCGTGCAGGCAAACCTTGTGAGAGCCGCGTGGTTTTGCCATTACCAGTCGTATCAACGAAGGCAGTTGCCACAAGACCGTCAGGACCTTCTCCCGGGTGCTCAGGTATACGCGACCGTTTTGCCACGGCAGCCCCAGTTTGAGCAGTTTAAGACCAATCGCACGATACAGGACTCCAGCACAGGCGATGGTCCATCGCACTCGCCACGGCAGATATCCAAGCCCCGACATTCCAGACTCATAGTAGCGTTCGGCCAGTGCAAGCGTTTCCAACATGGCCTGTCGCACCAGGGCATCCTGCGGGCAATCAGCGGCTAGCAGATCTGCAACCGGGAATGCCAAGGGCAGGTACCGTCGCCCCATGTTTGCATCCTCCAGAACGTCCCTGCAGATATTGGTCAACTGCATAGCAATTCCCAGATCGATTGCGAAGGCATGAGCAGCGGGATTCCGCACTTCAAGGACCTCGCACATCATCAGGCCTACCGTGCCGGCAACCCGGTAGGAATAGCGCAACAGCTCTGCCTTTGTTGTGATCAATACGTTATCGACATCTTGCGACATGCCACTCATCAGGGCATCAAGTACATCTGCCCGAATACCGATGTCATCAAGCAAAAAATGCAACTCAACCAGCATTGGAAGGTGACGTGTTCCATCATCTGTCCCTCGGGCGCGGAGATCCAGCCTCGCCCTGATTTCCTGCAGCATGGCAGTGCGAGTATCAAGGTCAGTATCATTCCCGGCCTCATCCGCAAGATCATCGAGAAACCGCAAGAAGCGATAAAGGCGGGCAGCTCGCGTCAGGGTGCCAGCAGGCAAGAAGTATCCCGCCCAACGAAACGTGCTACCGTACCGGGACAATACGGCTACAGGGTCTTCAGAAAGCAGAGCCTGATCCATCACCTATGTCGCCAGGTCACGCAACAGGCTCTCTACCACCTTTGCCGACGAAAGAACTCCTGGCAAGCCTGCGCCGGGGTGGGTGCCTGCGCCAACAAAATAGAGATTGCCGTACCGACTGTCCCTGTTCTGAAACCGGAAGTATGCGGATTGGGAAAAGATCGGTGCTATGGAAAAGCCTGCTCCATGAACTGACCTGTATCGGTCATGAAAATCCTGGGGGGTCATGAAAAAGTCCTCACAGATACAATCTTCAAGTCCTGGCAGCAGGGAGCCGCCAAGCGCAGACACGATTGCATCGCGTAGCTCCGGACCTTTTTGGGACCAGTCGGTACCCGATCGCAGGTTGCTCACAGGGCACAGCACATAGAAGCTGTCACAGCCTGGCGGTGCAAAGTCGGGGTCAGTCGCTGTTGGTCTGTGGACGTAAAGGGAAAAGTCCTCCGGTATGATGTGCCTGTCAAAAATGTCGCGCAACAACTCCTTGTGCCTTGGCCCGAACCAAATCGTATGATGAGCCACATCCGGGAACTTGCGGCGAGTGCCGAAATAGAGCACGAACAGACCCATCGAATACTTCAGAAACTTCTCTGGACGCGGCAAGCCGGTGAGTAAAGGAAAAGCGGCCTTGCGCGGCAGGAGCTTCTGGTAGGCGTAGGATGGGTCCCCGTTGAAGACGATATTGTCTGCAAACACGGTTTCCCCAGTGCTCGTGACGGCGCCGTTGACATCTCCGTCCTTGAAGCTAAGAGCGGTGATGTCGAGGCCCAGACGCAGATTGACGCCTTCCTCCTGCGCCAGTGCTTGCAAGGCAGAGACAAGCTTGCCTGTCCCTCCCATGCAAAAGTGCACACCCCACTTGCGTTCCAGGTAGTGGATCAGTGTGTAAATGGAGGTAGTTGTATATGGGTTGCCGCCGACCAGTAAAGGATGGATTGAGAATACCTTGCGTAGATCATCATTCTGGATGAATCGACTGACGAGCCCATAAACTGTCCGATAACTTTGCAGCTTCAGCAGGGCAGGCACCTGCATGAGCATGCTACGCAAATTCAGGAATGGTGTGTGGGCAAGCTCGCTGAAACCCAGGTCGAAAATGGCCTCGGAGAGCTTCAGTAGTGCAAGATAGCCATCGGCGTCGGCTGGATTGAAGCGCCTGATCTCGTCCAGCGTGTGTTCAATGTCTCCTCCGTAGGTAAAGCGCCGACCATCCTGGAAGTAGAATTCATACCAGGTAGACAGTGGCCTTAGCTCGACATAATCCTCGAGCCGCTTTCCGAACAGCTGGAAAAGTTCCTCAAACAGAAAGGGTGCTGTGATTACGGTTGGCCCGGCATCATGCAGAAAGCCGCCTCGTTCAAACACCTGGGCACGCCCTCCAAGAGTGTCCAGCCTGTCCAGCAGGGTCACTTCGTGGCCGAGTGCCCTGGCACGCAGCGCGGCAGCAAGGCCGCCGACTCCGCCTCCTACAACACAAGTATGCACAGGATCACCTCGGCCTGAAGGCTGCGGTATCGATCCGCAAGGCATGTTGGCGCAGCCACTGGTGGATGGGCTGAAGGGCAAGCTGCAGGCAGGGCTGCAGCGTGGCCAATGCGCGTTCGGCTTCAGAAAAGTGTCCATCCAGCAATTCAAACGTGGTCGAAAACGCAGTCGATTCCTTTACTTGTTGTGACCACTCAATAGTCTCCACCGCATCGGCTCCCAGCTTGCCTGCGCGAACAGCCTCGGCCCAAAAGTCAAAACGGCTCTGCGCATTGACATGGAGAGAGTCCCGGAAACAGGCAAGGACTGCATTCGGTCTGCACAAGGAAAGATCCGAGCAGGGACTGTTCGCACCATCATCACCGCTGAAGTTGTTCAGATCATTTATGATCTGATAGCAAAGAGCTGCCTGTTCGAAATAATGCTCGACCGCCCTGCGTGCATGTTCCTGCTGTGACAGGACCAGGTTGCCCAGTACTGGCATACCCAGCATGGGTGCGGTCTTTTCAATGGCTATTTTTTTGTACTCAGCCAGCCCGGGATATCCGCGTCTGGTGAATTCGGCTGCCTGACCACCCGCAAGCATGCTGATGGCCTGGCTGATGACAAATGTCAGCCTAGGGTCGGACTCGGCTGCGATGGCGTAGGCTTTTCCGATCAGGAAATCGCCAAGACAAAGCGCCACTGCAGGCCCGAATCGCCGGAATACACTTTCCTGATCGCGTCGATTGCTGTCTCGGTCGCATATGTCATCGTGCACCAGCGATGCGTTGTGCAAGAGTTCCACACTTACTGCCCAGGCAATCGCGTGGACTTCATTGAGGTCCATCGCAAGTGCGGAACTGTAGGCTAGATGTCCGCGCAAGAGTTTCCCGGGCTTGTTGAAATGGAAGTGAGCAGGTTCAAGGAGCGCTGCAGGAGCATCGAGCAAGCAGCGCGCGAGGGCAGCTGCAACAAGATCCGCATTAAGAGCTTGCGTAAAGCGGGACGCATCAGTCGCTTCGGCTCTCCTTCTGCTGCGATTGATTCGCAGATTTGTCAATTTTTCCTGCACCGGGAGCGGCATGGTCATTTTTCTTATGTTTTGGGTGCAACAAATGCAAGCTACGCCTTTTGATGTCGAGCCGGATCATTCGAAGCAAGGAAAATTTAATAATCAATGATTGTGCTGAGTTGAGAGCGGTTTGTGACTAAATGTTACGGATGTAGCCGGCTAAGCTAAATTATTTTTTCTTGGTACCAGCCGACATACTCCAAAAAATGTGGTCTGATCTGCAAAGCACCCCGTAACGGGTGTCGCGGGCTTCCCATAACTGAAGTAGAGCAGGGGCCGTTACTTTTGCACATGAGTTAAAACAACGGAGACAGTATATGCTTTTCAGAGATGTAAAAAAGTCGCAGCAAGTTGGTCTTGCGGCGATGATTGGTTTGTTCTCAGGGTCGGTCAGTGCTGCAGAGATGTTGCAGTCCGGGGATTTTGTCGGATATTCCTTCTGGCTCATTTCCATGGCGCTTTCGGCCTCTACCATCTTTTTTCTGATGGAAGCCTTGCGCTTGGGCGGCAAGTGGGCCACCAGCCTGACGGTATCGGCGCTGGTTACCTTTATCGCTGCTTTCCATTACATGTACATGCGGGAAGTATGGGTAGCAACAGGCACGTCGCCCACTGATTTTCGTTACATCGACTGGCTGTTGACAGTTCCTCTGCTCATCACCGAGTTCTACCTGATACTTTCGGCGATTACCCGTGTTTCCGGCGGAATCTTCTTCCGCCTGATCCTTGGCACGCTGGTAATGTTGATCCCGGGGTATATGGGTGAAGCCGGATACATGAATGTAACTCTAGGCTTTGCGATCGGCATGGTCGGCTGGTTCTGGATCCTGTACGAAATCTTCGCAGGCGAGGCAAGCAAGGTAGCGGCAGGCCAGGCAAGTCCAGCAGTTCAGAAGGCTTACAGCTTGATGAAGTGGACGGTGACCATTGGTTGGGCAGTGTACCCAGTCGGCTACTTCTTCGGCTACATGGCCGGTGGTACGGACGAGGGAACGCTGAACGTTGTATACAACCTTGCCGACGTGCTCAACAAAATCGCCTTTGGCCTCTTCATCTGGTATGCCGCCAACGAAGAAACCGCTGCTAAAAAGTGAGTTGTTCCAGCAGGGTGGTTTGGTAGTACCGCCCTGTGATTGTCCATTGCTCCAAACAACAACGTCCCTTGAATGGGACGTTGTTGTTTTTGGGTCGGGTCTGGTTGGCATCAACACTTGTATGTATTGCCTCGGTGATTTCCCGTTCGGACGTTTGGCTCCAACTTGTGCCACCGGTTCGATGCCTGAAGGCATCCGCTTTGCCAGATCGAGGTCATTAGATGGGGAACAATCGGGTTATGCGCTGGATCAGGCTCTGGTCAAGCGGAGCGTTTGCCGGCATCCGCAACTAAGTGAGGAGACAGAAATGCAAGCAGGCAACATCCCGCTCCCGCCCCAAATCATTGGCGTGCCGCGGGAAATATTTCCCGGTGAGAAACGTGTGGCCACCGTTCCTGATGTGGTGACCAAGCTGGTCAAACTCGGCTTTTCCGTGGTGGTCGAACAAGGCGCCGGCGATCTAGCCGACCTGTCGGGCGACGCTTATGTGCAAGCCGGTGCCACTATTGCGTCTGACGCTGCGGCCCTGTGGAGCGGCAGCGACATTATCTTCAAGGTGCGTGCCCCCACGGCCGATGAAGTCTCCCTGATGCACGAAGGCCAGACGCTGATCGGCTTTTTATGGCCCGCACAAAACCCTGATTTGCTGCAGCAGCTCGCGGCCATCAAAGTCACGGCGCTATCGATCGACGCGCTGCCACGCACGCTCAGTCGCGCTCAGAAAATGGACGCGCTTACCTCGATGGCCGGTGTGAGCGGCTACCGCGCCGTCGTTGAAGCCGCCAACGCCTTTGGCCGTTTCTTCAATGGCCAGATCACGGCCGCGGGCAAGGTGCCCCCCGCCAAGGTGTTCATTGCCGGTGCCGGTGTGGCCGGTTTGGCTGCCATTGGCGCGGCCTCCAGATTGGGTGCCATCGTGCGCGCCAACGACACCCGCGTCGAAGTGGCCGACCAAGTCGTGTCTCTGGGCGGTGAGTTCGTCAAGGTAGACTTTGAAGAGGAAAGCTCGGGTGGTGGCGGTTACGCCAAGGTCATGAGCGAAGGCTTCCAGGCCGCGCAGCGCGAGATGTACACGCAGCAGGTCAAAGAGTGCGACATCATCATAACCACCGCGTTGATTCCCGGTGAACCCGCGCCGCGCCTGATCACCGCCCAGATGGTCAGGAGCATGAAACCTGGTAGCGTGATCGTGGACATGGCCGCTGAACGAGGCGGAAACTGCGAGTTGACAGAGGCCGGCAAGGCCGTAGTCAGGCACGGCGTCACCATCGTGGGTTACACCGACTTGGTCTCGCGCATGGCGCGCCAGTCGTCCACGCTCTACGGCACCAACCTGTTCCGCTTGGCGGAAGAGCTGTGCAAGACCAAAGATGGCGTCATCAACGTCAATATGGAAGACGATGCGATCCGTGGCCTGACCGTCATCAAGAACGGTGAAATCACCTGGCCCGCACCGCCTTTGGCAGCAGTGGCCAAGCCCGCCGCCAAACCCGCTGCAGTACCTGGCGCCAAAAAAGGCTCCGGCCATGGCGGGCCTTCGGCGCCCATGCCCGTGGGCAAGTTACTGTCGGTAGCGGCCGTCATGGTGGCGCTGTTTGTGCTTGTCGGCGCGTATGCACCGGCCGATTTCTTGTCACACTTTACGGTGTTTGTGTTGGCCTGTTTTTTGGGCTACATGGTGGTGTGGAACGTCAAGCCTGCGCTGCACACGCCGCTCATGAGCGTGACCAACGCTATCAGCTCAATCATTGCCATCGGCGCACTGGTGCAGATATCGCCCATGAGTGATGCCGCCAGCCGACCCAAGGTGCTGATCATCATCCTCGCCTCGCTGGCTTTGGTGCTTACCGCCATCAACATGTTCGGCGGCTTTGCCGTTACCCAGCGCATGCTGGCGATGTTCCGAAAATAATGACTTCGGGGACAGATCTTCAGATATGTCCTCGACCCATCAAGAGACGAGACCGGCATGACTTCAAGTTTGGCCACGGTCGCCTACATCGGCGCAACCATCCTCTTCATTCTCAGCCTGGGCGGTTTGTCCAACCAGGAAACCGCACGCCGGGGCAACTTCTACGGCATGACCGGCATGGCCTTGGCTGTGCTGGCCACCGTGTTAGGCCCCCAAGTCACGGCCGCGGGCATCCCGTGGATCGTTGGCGCATTGGTCATCGGTGGTGCTATTGGACTGTACGCCGCGCGCTCGGTGCAAATGACCCAAATGCCCGAATTGGTCGCCCTGATGCACAGCATGGTTGGGATGGCTGCGGTCCTGGTCGGTTACGCCACCTATGTCGATCCCGAAGCCACCAACGGCTTTGAAGGCGCGGCGGAGACCATCCACGCGCTGGAAATCTACATCGGTATCTTCATCGGTGCAGTGACCTTCTCGGGTTCAGTGGCCGCGTTCTGCAAGCTGTCCGGTCGTATTGGTGGTAGCCCCTTTTTGCTACCCGCCCGCCACTGGACCAACCTGGCCGGTTTGTTGGCCGTTTTGTATTTCGGCCGTATGTTCTTGCAAGCCGAAACGATCGAATCAGGCATGTTTCCCCTGTTCGTGATGAGCGCTATCGCTTTGCTGTTCGGCATCCACATGGTCATGGCCATTGGTGGCGCCGACATGCCGGTGGTGGTATCGATGCTCAATAGCTACTCGGGCTGGGCGGCTGCGGCCACTGGCTTCATGCTGAGCAACGACTTGCTCATCGTGACCGGCGCCTTGGTGGGCTCCAGCGGCGCTATCCTGTCCTACATCATGTGCAACGCGATGAATCGCAGCTTCTTCAGCGTCATAGCTGGGGGCTTTGGCACCATCGCTGCCGCGCCCAAGCCCGCCGATGGCCCGGTCGAGCCGCAGGGTAAAGTCAACCCCATCCTGGCTGCTGAGACCGCCGACATGCTACGCGACGCCAGGAACGTGATAATCGTCCCTGGCTACGGCATGGCCGTGGCGCAAGCCCAGCACACCGTGTTCGAGATCACCCGTACCCTGCAGGATAAAGGCGTGCACGTACGCTTTGGTATCCACCCAGTGGCTGGTCGCATGCCAGGTCACATGAATGTGCTCCTGGCTGAAGCCAAGGTGCCTTACGACATCGTGTTCGAGATGGACGAACTCAACGATGACTTCCCCGAGACCGACGTGGTCATCGTGATCGGTGCCAACGACATCGTGAATCCAGCCGCCCAAGACGACCCGACCAGCCCGATCGCCGGCATGCCGGTGCTCGAGGTCTGGAAGGCACGTACCAGCATCGTTATGAAGCGCTCAATGGCTAGTGGCTACGCCGGCGTGGACAACCAGCTATTCTACAAAGACAACAACCACATGTTGTTTGGCGATGCCAAGAAGATGCTCGATGAGGTCTTGGACGCATTGAAAGCCTAAGCCATGCAGCACCCAAGGAAGGGTCGAAAGGCCCTTTTTTCATGTACGCGCGGGCCATGCACTGGTGAAACACGAGCAAAAAGACCGACGAAAGTGTGGTCCACAGTGCTCAAATGCACCTAACGGATAGAAGATGGGCCGCTTGCCGTGAACAGCCAATTGCGAAAAACATGCGTGGCAGGATGGGCGGACTCGGCGGTCCGCCCCTACGGGGTGGTTTCGAGGGCGTAGAGTTCGGCGAGGATGCTGCGCCATTCGCGGTACTGCTGCTCCATGGTGCCGGTCAGGCGATACAGCGAATCCGACAGTTCAATCTCGGTGGGTGCTGTTTCGTTTTCGAAGCCTTCGCTGAGTTCGTCCAGGTACAGTGCCTGCAGTTTTGCCCAGCGGAAGTTGTTGTAGTTTTCCTGCAGGGCGTAATAGCTGCCGCGCGGGAACTGGCTGGGTTGGTTGATCTCGCGTGCCGTGCGCGCCGTGGCGCTGTCCACAGTTTCGCGCCGGTATTCGCGCCACATGTCGTACACCGGCTTGATGTCGGCATGGAAGCGGCTGTATTCCTCGTCCACCACGTCGATGAACAGGAATTCGCGTTCGCGGATGGCCTGGATGCGCACCAGCAAGGGATCATTCGCTGCCGGCAGGCGCAGCGCACGGAAGCGGCCTTCGCTCGCGTCGATATAGCCCGAAAATTGCTGTGGCGCCAGGCCTTGGCCATAGCGCAGCAGGGCCAGGGTTTCGATCTCGCGCTGGTCCTGCGGCGTCAGCATATCCAGCACGCCAGCAAGGTCGCGCACGATGCTGCGGTAGAGGTCGGCGAAATCGTCGTCGAGCTGCGGGTTCTCACTGAGGCTGGTGCTGTTTACCGCCTCTGCTGCATAGGTCTGGTCTACCCACACGCGGCCGGTGCTGTCGCGTGCAGTAACGACGAGTTCGAGCCGGAACTGGTCGGAGCTGATGATGCGTCCTTCGATCATCAGCTCGGCGCCGTTGTCCAGCAGCGGCAGCACGCGCACGGCGCCAAAGCGTCCGGCGGCTTCGAGGTGGTAACGCAGGTGCATAGGCATGTAGCGCACTTCTGCCAGGCGCACGGCTTCTGGCGTGAGGCTAGAGCCTGTGCCGGAATCGGCCGGCGCAGCAGGGCTGGCTGCTTCGGCAACGGAGGTGTCGAATACCCGGATACTGATGTCGACGAACGCCCCGCCATCCTGCGCGTGCGCGCACGACGCTGTCAGCAACAATACAAACAGCCAGCAGTGCCTCATTCCAGCGGCCTCCGCTGCGAGCACACGCGGTTGCGCGTCAGTGTCAGCACGCAGTGGTAGGGATCTTCCGCCACTTCATAACGCTGATAGAGGCCGCGGATCGTCAGTGGCGCGGCCACGGTGTCGGAGCTGACCGTGGTGGTGAGATCGAGCATGTTGCCATCGGCGCTCAAACTGAACTGGTGCGTGATGCTGAGGCCGCCCAGCATGGCCATGCTGAACAGCAGACGCTCGCCGTTCCAGCCGCACACGTCGTTGCCGAAAGGATTGTTGCCGCGCACGAACTGGCGGTCGGCGTAAAGGCAGCGCAAGGGAAAATCGCTTTCGCGCTCCACCTCGATACCGGCATCTTCCTGGCGGATTTCCAGGCGCGGCATGCGTGTAATTTCTTCGGCGAAGCGCGCCAGGCCGTTGATTGCCACGTTGCTGAAGCCGCCACCGAACAGGCCGCCAATGCCGGCACCGCCACCACTGACGGAGATGCCTTCGTTACGTCCCTGCGGCGTACTGTAGCGGCGCTGGATGTCCGCCACGTACAACGCAAGGCGGCTTTCAAAGTCGTCGCTGAGCTGGTAGTTCTTTTCCCAATGGCCGGTGAGGTCGGGCAGTGGGGTGGGGTCGCGTAGCGGCACCTCTGGCGCAGCACTTTCCCGAGGCGCACGCGTGCTGCACGCCGCAGGCAACAGGGCCAGCAACAGCAGAAAGGGCAACAGGGCAGAGGGAGTACGCAGACGGTGCATCAGGCAGTGACAGGGCAAAGTTTCGGGGCTGGCGTATGGTAGCTTTACGGTGCTGTAATGGCATGCCTTTTTCAGGGATTGAAATATTTCCAATGATTTTATGCACATAGGCGATTGTTGTGAGGTCGCCGTTTAAGAAAGGTGTGTAAGCTGTCGTGGCGACGGAGCCTGCCAGTCAAGTGATTGAAATAAATAGAGTTTGCAGAATAAGAGCCAGCCTAGTGGCGCTGCCGGCACAGCCATGCAGCCCGCAGTCGCCACGAGCGCTTTTCTTTACCCACACAGTTATCCACAGGTTTGTCAAAGCAGACGCCATCGATTCAGGAGCAACCGCTGCATGAGCAGGACGCACACGCTCACCCTGGCCGTCAGGGACTACGAATGTGACATGCAGGGCGTGGTGAACAACGCCGTCTACCAGAACTACCTTGAGCATGCGCGCCATGAATGCCTCAAGGCCTGCAACATCGATTTCGCCGCGTTGACGCAGGCCGGAATCCACCTCGTGGTGGTGCGCGCCGAGATCGACTACAAGGGCTCGCTGACCAGTGGTGATACGTTCACGGTACATACCCGTATGGAGCAAGTGTCACGCCTGCGCTTTGCCTTCCACCAGGACATCGTGCGCGAGCCAGATGGCAAGCAGATGCTGGCCGCGATCGTCACTGGCGCCGGCCTCAATCCGCAGGGACGACCCTTCCTGCCCGACGAACTGCTGCAGGCCATCACCGCGCAGGGCTGACCC
The DNA here is from genome assembly GCA_044338855.1 of Pseudohongiellaceae bacterium. Taxonomy (GTDB): domain Bacteria; phylum Pseudomonadota; class Gammaproteobacteria; order Pseudomonadales; family Pseudohongiellaceae; genus CAILUG01. Next base: position 14,300 of record JBIIWP010000012.1, read on the forward strand.
CCACCAACCCGTTCAACCAGGAGAGCACATGAATCTGCCCAAGATCGGCAACCTCGCCCCCACCTTCACCCTCAGTGACCAGGACGGCAAGCCCCACAGCCTCAAGGAGTATCGCGGCAAGACCGTTTTGGTTTACTTCTACCCCAAGGCCATGACGCCAGGCTGCACCGTGCAGGCCTGTGGCTTGCGGGACAGCGCAAAGACCTTGGCCAAGCATGGCATTGTAGCCTTCGGTATCAGCACCGATCCCGTGGCGAAGCTGAAGAAGTTCGAGGAGAAGGAGAAACTCAATTTCGCACTGCTGTCGGACGAAGACCACGCTGTGGCAGACAAATACGGCGTGTGGGGCCCCAAGAAATTCATGGGCCGCGAGTACGACGGGCTGCACCGCATGAGCTTCATCATCGACGGTGCCGGCAAGCTGCGCCACATCATGGAAAAAGTGAATACCAAAACGCATCACGACGATGTGCTGGCATGGATCGACGCCAACCTGTGATCCTGTACAGTCGCAAGTATGAAGCCGTGCCTGGACAGGACAAACCAGTCCTGCTCGTGCTGCACGGCCTGTACGGCCAGCAGGGCAACTGGACCTCGCATGCACGTGCGCTGGCAGATGACTTTACCGTGTATGCGCTGGACGCGCGCAACCACGGCCAATCATCACATGCCGACAGCATGGCGCTCGCGGAAATGGCACAGGATGTTAGCGATACGATGGACGCGCTGGGCCTGCAGCAGGCACACCTGCTGGGGCATTCGATGGGCGGCAAGATCGCCATGTTGCTGGCCTTGACGCAGCCGCAGCGCGTGCAGAGTCTGCTGGTCGTGGATATTGCTCCGGTGGCCTATCCGCGCGGTGATGTGCAGGTACTGAATGGGCTCATGGCGCTGGACCTTGCAGCCCTGCTTTCACGCGGTGCTGCCGATGAGCAACTTGCAGCGTATGTACACACGCCAGCGGTGCGCGATTTTCTGCTGACCAATCTGGTGAAGGACAGCGACGGCAGTTTCCACTGGCGCTTCAACCTGCCGGTACTCGCAAGCAGCTTCGGCGAGATCATTGGTTGGCGGGAGCTGAGCGCGACTTACAAAGGCCCGGTGCTCTTCATCAAGGGCGCCAACTCCGACTACATCCTGCCGGAGCATCAAGCCGTTACCCTGAAGTTGTTCCCGCGCGCCCGGCTCAAGACCGTGCAGGGCGCCGGGCACTGGGTGCACAGCGAGAAAGTGGAAACTTTCCGCAAACTCGCGCGTGATTTCCTGCTGGACTCTTCAAGTCACGGGTCACACCACTGACATGACGTAGTGGCTGTCCATGTACTCGCGGATGCGGTACACGAGGCCGTCCTTTACTTCGATGACCCAGCAATACAGGTTGTTGTACTCGTTGCCGTTGCGCAATTTGCCCCGTCCATTGGTTTCCACACAGACAAGGTTGCCCTTGGCGAAGATACTGTTGACGTAACTCTTGGGATCGCCGTCCTCAAAAATGCCGCGCACAGGGGCAAGGAATTCGTCGACTATGACGTCACGCGGACCATGAACACCGGCGCCTGGAACGTCCTTCACCATGGGGGTCCAGGTGGCATCCGGGTGCAGGGTGGCGCGGATCTTTTCCAATTCGCCGGTGCTGAGTGTGGCAAAGAAATCGCGCACGATCTGTTCGTTCTTTTCTTCAATGCTCATGGGGCTTTCCCCTCCTGTATTCTGCATGGGTCGGGACCGGGGGTCCCGCCGCATGATACAAGTCGTCACTCGTCGAGTGCCACCCCGCTCACCTTGTTGTATGATCCCGGCCTTTCCGGCCCTGGCAGGGGCAAGTCATCCACCCATTCCTATCAGGAGGACTCCACCATGAACGATGATTCACGCAAGGCACTCAGGGAACAAGGCGAAAAAACCCGTCGCGAAGTACTGGGTGACAGATACGTCGATGCCGCCATGAGCAAGATGAATGCCTTCAACGGCGACATGCAGAGCCTGCTGAATGAATATTGCTGGGGTGCCGGCTGGGGCCGTGAAGGCCTGAACCGCAAGGAGCGCAGCATGCTGAACCTCGCCATGCTGACCGCGCTGGGCAAGCAGCATGAAGTGGCAGTGCATGTGCGTGGCGCCAAGAACAACGGCCTCACGGATGCGCAGATCGCAGAAGTGTTCCTGCAGGCTGCTATCTATTGTGGTGTCCCCGCCGCGGTGGACAGCTTCCGCACCGCCAACCAGGTGCTGGCCGATATGGCCGCCGAAGCCGCCGCCAAAGCCTGACACGCCATCGTCCGAAGGACAGATCTCGATGAACAGCATCACGCCCCCCGCCGGTATCGGCTTCATCGGGCTTGGCAACATGGGCTATCCCATGGCCAAGCGCCTTGCCGCCGCCGGTTACATGCTCACCGTGGCCGATCTGAGCCAGGATGCCGTGCAGAAATTCTGTGCCGAAACCGGCGCCACCGCAGCGACTTCCCTGGCGCAGCTAGGTGCGACCAGCCAGTTGGTGTTCACGATGCTGCCGGAAGGCAAGGCGGTGCGCAAAGTGCTGTCGGGTGGTGATGACAATGTGGCGCAGGGGCTCAAGCCCGGCGCCGTACTGGTGGACATGAGCTCATCCTCGCCAGTCGGCACACGCGAGCTTGCCGCCGAACTGCAGCAGCAAGGGTTTGCGCTGGTGGATGCCCCGGTATCGGGAGGCGTGGTGAAGGCGATCAGTGGTGGTCTGGCCTTGATGGCCGGGGGGGATGATGCAGCGATCGAATGCGCGCGTCCGGCACTCGAAGTCATGGGCAAGTTGTTCAAGACCGGTGTTTCGGGTTCCGGGCATGCCATGAAAGCCATGAACAACTTCCTCTCGGCCGCTACGCTGGCCATCACCTCGGAGGCAGTCATCACCGGCCAGAAATTCGGTCTCGATCCGGCCGTGATGGTGGACATCATCAACGCCTCCACCGGCCGCAGCAACAGCAGCGAGCACAAGTTCCCCACCTTCGTTCTGCCACGCAAGTTCGAGTCGGGCTTCTTTCTCGGCTTGATGGCGAAGGACCTGCGCTTTGCCAAGGAACTGGCGGATTCGATGGGCAGCTCGCATGAACTGCTCAATACGATCTCGTCAATGTACGACAAGGCGGAAGCTGACCTCGGCTTCAAGGCCGACAACTGTGAGATACACCGTTGGCTGGAAAGCCAGTCCGGGCAGTGAGCACAGGCATGGCGCAGCGCGAACCCTGCAAGGTCTACGCCATCCGCTACGCCACGCTGCAGAAGCACGCCAGCGAGAACTTCATCGGCGGCGATCCGCACGACGGTCCCATGCCCATGGACTATTTTGTGTGGGTGGCCATCAGCGCCAGCAAGACCTGGGTCATCGACACCGGCTTCAACGCTGTGATGGCGCAGAAGCGCGGACGTGAATTCCTGCGCTGTCCCACGGCAGGGTTGCAACTGCTGGGCGTTGATGCTGCCACCGTCGACGATGTCATCGTCACGCACCTGCACTACGACCACATCGGCAACTTCGACCTGTTTCCCAAGGCCCGCTTCCACCTGCAGGATCGCGAGATGGCCTACGCGACCGGTCGTTACATGGGCAACCGCTTCTTCTCCAGCGCCTTCGAAGAAGAGGAAGTGGTGGGCATGGTGCGCCGTGTGTATGCTGGACGCGTGTGCTTTCATGACGGCGACGTGGAGTTGGCCGACAATATTTCGCTGCACCTGATCGGTGGTCACACCAAGGGGTTGCAGGTGGTACGCCTGTGGACAGACAGCGGCTGGCTGCTGCTGGCGTCGGACGCCAGCCACTACGCCGCGAACATGGATGAGGGACGTCCGTTCCCCATCGTGATCGACATTGGCGACATGGTGGACGGCTGGAGCCGACTGCGCACGCTGGTGGATGATCCGGCCCGCATCATCCCCGGGCATGATCCTGTGGTGATGCAGCAGTTTCCCGCGCCTGAGCCGGCCCTGCAGGGCATCATTGTCCGGCTTGGCTGATCACGCTGCGGTGGTATCCGGCTTTGCTATTGCAGGCGACAGTTCTTGGAAAACTGTGCCTTGAGGAAGTCCATCTGGTCGGAACGGATGCGCTTGCTGTTGACGAGCGCGAGGTACTCGGCCGGGTTCGGCTCGAAGGGCAGGGCCAGCAGTTCCATGCTGGCTTCTTCCGGCGTGCGGTTCTGCTTGAAATGATTGCAGCGCTTGCAGGCCGCCACCACGTTCACCCACACATTACGGCCGCCGCGCGAGGTGGGCTGGATGTGATCACAGCTCAGTTCCCGGTCCTGGAACGTCTTGCCGCAGTACATGCACAGGTTCTGGTCGCGGCGGAACAGCACCTTGTTGGAGAGTGCTGGCTTGCGGGGTTTGAGGCTGTGCAGGTCGCCGGCGCAGGCGATGATGCTGTGCAGCTGGATGCTGCTCTGCTGGCCGGTGTAACGCGAGTAACCACCGTGCACGATGCGCACCGTATCACCCAGGGTCCAGGTGACGAGGTCTCTTGCGTAGACGGTAGTTGCTTCCTGCCAGGTCAGCCACTCGACGGGATGACCAGCAATGTTGAGTCGTAAGATGTGGGCCTGCTCGTCCTGCTGCCTTTCGCAAATCACGTGAGAGTGCATATCCTGCTCAGTGTTTACTGTCTGGAATTGCCGGGATCCGGAAAACTCGATCTGCGCCGACTCTAGCCACTTCTGCAGGTAGCGTCAACAACCTGCAGGCGGCCTTTACCGGCAGCTGTTTCGGTATTGATCCAGCCTTAATGGAACGGGCAGCACGCCAGCGCTACTTGAGCTCCAGCAGCGTGATGAGTGACGAAGTATCCCAGCGTTTGCCGCCGATTTTCTGTACCTCGGCATAGTAGCCGTCGACGATGGCAGTAAGCGGCAGTTTTGCGCCGTTGTTGGCCGCTTCCTCCATGGCGATACCCAGATCCTTGCGCATCCAGTCCACCGCGAAACCGAAATCGAACTGGCCATCACGCATGGTTTTCCAGCGGTTCTGCATCTGCCACGAGGTGGCAGCACCCTTGCTGATCACGTCGATCACTTTCTCCACGTCGAGGCCGGCCTGCATGGCAAAGTGGATGCCCTCACTGAGGCTTTGCACGAGGCCCGTGATGCAGATCTGGTTCACCATCTTGGTGAGCTGGCCATAGCCAGAGGGCCCCAGCAATTTGACGCTGGCGGCAAAGGCTGCGATCACGGGCTTGGCGCGCTCGAAGGCGACTTCGTCACCACCGACCATCACGGTCAGCGTGCCGTTCTGGGCGCCCGCCTGGCCGCCCGAGACCGGGGCATCGAGAAAGTGGCAGCCCCTGGCCTGTGCAAGTGCCGCCATCTCGCGCGCCACCGTGGCGGAGGTGGTGGTGTGGTCGATGATGATGCTGCCGGCGCGCGCCGTGCTGAACACGCCATCGGGACCGGCACAGACCTGGCGCAGGTCATCATCGTTGCCGACGCAGAGGAAGATGAAGTCGGCGTCACCTGCGGCTTCGGCCGGCGTGGCGGCAGTGTTGCCGCCGTGGGCTTGCTGCCACTGGCTGGCCTTGGGCGCAGTGCGGTTGTACACCGTTACTGTGTGACCCGCTTTGGCGAGGTGTCCCGCCATGGGGTAGCCCATGGTGCCGAGTCCGATGAATGCTGTTTTTTCGCCCATGAGCCTGCATCTCCTGCTGGTTGTGAAGGGCGACACTCTAGCGCAGGAACCCTGTGGCGCAAAGTCGTCGCCGCCTGCCACGCGCAGCGCAGAATCGGGTAGAATCTGCCGAGCATTCACGGGACCGCGCCTGGTCCCCTGTCACGGGTAGCCTGCATGAAAACCGCTTACTTCAGCGCCGCGCAAACACTTCTGGTCCTTTCCCTCGCCTGCCTCTCAGTGCCGGTGTGGTCCGCCGTTGGCGACGAGCTGGGTTGCGTTTCCGGCAACTGCGAGAACGGTGTGGGTACATTTGTGGAAGAAACCCCCGATGGCCTGCGCCGATACCAGGGTGACTTCGTCAACGGCAAGTTCCACGGCTTCGGCAAGTTGGAGTTGCTCGACAGGAAGATCACCTACAAGGGCAACTTCCAGAACGGTTTGAAGTCCGGACGCGGTACCGAGTGGGATCGCGAGAACAGTGTTTACGTGGGTCAGTGGCGCAACAATCGCCGTAATGGCACAGGCGTGCAGGCCTTTCGTGTGGAAGACTGGAAGGAAGACAAGTACACAGAGAACTGGCTTAGTCGTAACGCCGAGAATTTCCAGGGCACTTTTCGTAACGACAATTTCGACGGTACCGGCACTTACCGCTGGCCCGACGGCGTCACCTATACCGGTGGCTGGGCGGCCAACAAGAAGCACGGGCGTGGCTACTTTTTGTATCCCACCGGTCTGCGCTCCGACCGCATCTTCGAATTCGACGAGCGCGTCTATGACGAACCATTGCCCCAGTAAACAGGGCTGATCACGATGAGCATCGAACTCGACAATATCCGGCGTGAGTACCTCAGTGGTGGCTTGCGCCGCAATGACCTGCCCGACAATCCCTTGCAGCTGTTCGAAACATGGCAGCAGCAGATCATCACATTGAAGTCGCTGGATCCAACCGCGATGGTTGTGGCAACCGTGGGCCAGGATGGCCAACCCTCGCAGCGCATCGTGCTGCTCAAGCAACTGGATGCGCAGGGCTTTGTGTTCTTCACCAACTACGGCAGTCGCAAAGCGCACGAGATCGCGGGTAACCCGCGTGTGAGCCTGCTGTTCCCCTGGCACGACATCGAACGCCAGGTGAAGATCTGTGGCCGCGCCGAAAAACTCGGAGTGGCCGACTCCCTGCGTTACTTCACGTCGCGCCCGCGCGATTCACAGCTGGCGGCCTGGGCCTCGCAGCAGAGCGCGCCCATCACCGGGCGTATGTTCCTGATGAACCAGCTTGCGCACATGAAGGAAAAGTTTGCCCATGGCGAAGTGCCCTTGCCCGATTTCTGGGGCGGCATCCGCGTCATCCCCCACGAGATCGAGTTCTGGCAGGGCGGCCCCCACCGCCTGCACGACCGCTTCCGCTACTCCCTCCAACCCGACGGCACCTGGTCCATCGAACGCCTCGCCCCCTGACGCGCGCAAGCCGCCAAGGGGAAAGCCGAAGCTTTGCGTGAAACTCTTACTGAGCGGGGAGGACGTACCAGAGCAGCAGGGGCAGGGTGAGGAAGGAGAGGATGGTGGAGATGAAGATGGCGCCAGCAATTTCCTCCGGCTTGCGCTCGTAGCGCACGGCAAAGAGATACGAGAACACCGCTACCGGCATCGTGCTCTGGACGATCAGCACGCCGCGTGCTGCGCCTTCCAGTCCCAGCAGCGCTGCCACCCCCAAACTGACACCGAACCCCGTGAGCAGGCGGAACAGCGACAGCAGCAGGCTGCTGTGCAGGTTATGGACTTCGATGCGGCCCAGCGATACGCCCAGGGCTATCAGCATCAGCGGGATCGTGAAATCTCCCAGCAGGCTCGTGGTGTCCAGCACGAACTTCGGCACCGGAAGCCCCAGCCAAAGCACGAGCAGCGTAATCAGCACCGCGATCAGGATGGGATTGCGCAGCAGGCTCGAGGCCGAAAACTGACCTGAAACCAGGGCCGAACCCAGCGTGAAGGCACACAGCGTACTGACCATGAAATAGGTCAGTGCCAGTATCAGTCCCTCTGGCCCGAACGCCAGCAGGCACAGCGGCAGGCCCATGTTGCCAACGTTGGGGAACATCAGCGAGAACAGGAAACTGCGCAGATCGAGCCGCGCGAGTTTCAGCAGCGCCACGGCCACCACACCAAAGCCCAGCATTGCCAGCACTGTAGCAAGCGTCATGCGGGCGAAGCTGCGCGGGTCGATCTCGATGGCCATGAAGGTGGAGAACAGCAGGCAGGGTGCGCCGATGTTCAGTACCAGGCTCGACACGAAATTTGTATCAAAGGGCAGGCCGCGCCGCACCCAGCCGAAGCCGACGAGCGCGCAGAGGAAGGTTGGTGCGATCACCGCAAGAATGTCGAGCAGCATGGGGTGGCGTTCCGCCTAGTTCTTCCAGGCAGCAAGCTTCTTGGGTGCCAGCACCTGCTGCATGCGCGCGTACTGCGGCAGGCCATTGTGGTAGGGCGGATAGTCTTCGCCGAGGATCAGCGGCGCGAAGTACTCACGCGCGGCCGGCGTGATGCCGAAGCCGTCTGCGGTGATGAAATCACGCGGCATTTTCTTTTCCTTGTTGGCGACGTCCGCCAGCAGGGCCTCGCCCACGCTCCAGCGGTAGGGGTTGCTGCTTTCGCGCACGATGGTGGGCATCACGGCGTTGCGGCCGGCCAGCGCGAATTCCACGGCGGCCTTGCCCATGGCGTAGGCCTGTTCCACGTCGGTACCCGAGGCAATATGGCGTGCGGCACGCTGCAGGTAGTCGCTCACTGCCCAGTGGTACTTGTACCCCAGTTCCTGCTTGATCATCGCTGCCAGCGTGGGAGCCACACCACCGAGCTGGGCGTGGCCGAAGGCGTCACGGCCGCCGGCTTCGGCGAGGAAGGTGCCGTCTTCGTAGTGGGCTCCTTCGGAGACCACGATGGCGCAGTAGCCGTAACGGTCCACGCAGGATTTCACTTTGCCCAGAAAGGCTTCGCGATCAAAGGCGATTTCCGGGAACACGATGATGTGTGGTGCATCGCCTTCCTGCTCGGCGGCCAGACCTGCAGCGCCGGCAATCCAGCCCGCATGGCGGCCCATCACTTCCAGCACGAACACCTTCGTCGAACTTTCCGCCATCGACGCCACATCAAGACCGGCCTCGCGGATCGACACGGCTACGTACTTGGCCACCGAGCCGAAGCCGGGGCAGCAGTCCGTGATGGGCAGATCGTTGTCCACCGTCTTGGGAATGCCGATGCAGGTCAGCGGATAGTCGATCTGCTGGCTGAGCTGCGCGACCTTGTTGGCGGTGTCCTGTGAATCACCGCCGCCGTTGTAGAAGAAGTAGCCGATGTTGTGGGCCTTGAACACCTCGATCAGGCGCTCGTACTCGGCGCGGTTCTGGTCGAGGCTTTTGAGTTTGTAGCGGCAGGACCCGAAGGCGCCGGAGGGCGTGTGGCGCAGTGAGGCGATGGTCGCAGCGCTTTCCACGCTGGTGTCGATGAGTTCCTCGCGCAGCGCGCCGATGATGCCGTTGCGGCCTGCGTACACCGTGCCCAGCTCGGGGTGCTTGCGCGCGGTTTCGATCACGCCGCAGGCGGAAGCATTGATGACGGCGGTAACGCCGCCGGACTGGGCGTAAAAGATGTTGTTGGGCATGGTGGCTACTCCGGAAACAGCCGCCATTCTACTGCAAGGCAGCCGGACTGGGCACCCGGCGCAACCCTCAAACCGCGCTGAGGTGCTCCTGCAGCACCGCAAGGAATGCCGGCCCGTAGCGCTCCAGCTTGCGGCCGCCCACACCGCTGACGAGGCCCAGTTCCACCAGCGAGCGTGGCTGGATGCGGCACATGTCTTCGAGGGTGGCGTTGTGGAAGATCACATAGGGCGGCACCTGTTGCTCTTCTGCGAGTTTGCGGCGGCAATCACGCAGGGCCTCGTATAGCGTAAGGTCGATGTCGCCGGCAACCGTGCCTTTTGCCGTCTTGCTGGTACGCGCCACCTTGGCGGGCTTCGCTGCTGGATCCAGGCGGAAGGCAATACTGTCTTCACCACGCAACAAGGCCCGGCACTGTTCCTCGAGACGCAGCGCGCCGAAACGGTCCAGGTCCACACTCAGGTAGTTGCGCGCCACCAACTGGCGGAACACCGAGCGCCAGCGATTGGCATCGGTGCCCTTGCCAATGCCATACACCGAGAGTGTGTGGTGATCGAACTGCAGGATCTTCTCGGTCTCGCCACCGCGCAGCACGTCGATGAGGTGGGCCACGCCAAAGCGCTGGCCGGTGCGGTAGACGACACTCAGTGCCATGCGCGCGAGCTCCGTGCCATCCCAGGTGGGCACGGGTTCCAGGCAGGTGTCGCAGTTGCCGCAGGGCTGTGCCAGTTCTTCGCCGAAATAGCGCAGCACCACCTGGCGCCGGCAGCTGGTCACTTCACACAGACCCAGCATGGCATTGAGGCGCTGCTGTTCGGCGCGCTTGAACTCCTCGCTGCCTTCCGAGCTGGCCATCATTTCACGCAGCTTGATCACGTCCTGCAGACCGTACAGCAGCAGCGCTGTGGCCGGGGCACCGTCGCGACCGGCGCGGCCGGTTTCCTGATAGTAGGCCTCGATGGTCTTGGGCATGTCGAGATGCGCCACGAAGCGTACATCAGGCTTGTCGATGCCCATGCCGAAAGCGATGGTGGCCACCATGATGAGGCCTTCTTCGCGCAGGAAACGGGACTGGTGCGTGGCGCGCAGGCGAGCGTCGAGGCCGGCGTGGTATGGCAGGGCGTTGAAGCCCTGGTCGCAGAGCCAGGCCGCCGTGTCTTCGGTTTTCTGGCGCGACATGCAGTACACGATGCCGGCGGAATCGGGGTATTCGTCACGCAGGAAGCGCAGCAACTGCTGGCGCGGATTTTCCTTCAGCGTGATGCGGTAGTTGATGTTGGGACGATCGAAGCCGGCGCAGAATTGCCGGGCGGCCCCGAGGTCGAGACGCGTGATGATTTCCTGGCGTGTCCGCACATCAGCCGTGGCGGTCAGTGCGATGCGCGGCACTGCCGGGAACAGCTCGTGCAGCACGCTCAGCTCGAGATAGTCTGCGCGGAAGTCGTGGCCCCACTGCGACACGCAGTGCGCCTCATCGATGGCAAACAGGGCGATGGCACTGTTCTTCAACAGCGTCAGCGTCCGCTCCTGCTTGAGGCGTTCGGGGGCGAGATACAGCAGATCCAGCTCGCCGCGTGCCAGTGCGCTCTCCACCTGTCGCACCTCATCGAGCTGCAGCGTGGAGTTCAGGAAGGCCGCGCGTACGCCGACCTGGCGCAGCGCCGCTACCTGGTCCTGCATCAGCGCGATCAACGGCGAGATCACCACGCCGCAGCCCTCGCGGACCAGCGCGGGGATCTGATAACACAGGGATTTGCCGCCGCCCGTGGGCATCAACACGAGCGCGTCGCCACCCGCAACGAGGGTGTCGATGATCTCGGCCTGGGGTGCGCGGAAGGAGTTGTAACCGAAGACGGAGCGGAGGATGTCGAGTGCTGCTGGCATGCCCGCACTATAGCCGCGATTTCCCTCGCTGCAAGCCTGGATTCAGGGGTGGGAGCTCGCGGGAAACCGGTCCACCAAGGCGGGCAAGGTGCGGCATGACAACCCTCGGGCCAAAGTGCGACAATCCGGCCGGTTTTGGCAGGAAGACTCGACATGCGCATCCACATCCTCGGCATCTGCGGCACATTCATGGGCAGCCTGGCTGTTTTAGCCAAGCAGCTTGGCCATGAGGTGAGCGGTTCCGACCAGAGCGTATACCCGCCGATGAGCACGCAGCTCGAGGCACAGGGCATTGCGCTGTGCCAGGGCTATGATCCGGCGCACATCACCGCCAACAACCCCGACGTGGTCGTCATCGGCAATACCTGTTCGCGCGGCAATCCTTCGGTGGAGTTCGTGCTGGAGCGCGGCCTGCCGTTTGCCTCGGGCCCTGGTTGGCTGGCCGAGCATGTGCTGCGCGGACGCTGGGTCATCGGTGTGGCCGGTACCCATGGCAAGACCACCACTACCAGCATGCTGGCCTGGATTCTCGAACACGCCGACATGCAGCCAGGCTTTCTGATCGGCGGCGTGCCCGCCAATTTTCCGGCCTCGGCGCGCATCGGCGGGACGCCATTTTTCGTGATCGAAGCGGACGAGTATGACAGCGCCTTCTTCGACAAGCGCTCCAAGTTCATCCACTACTTGCCGCGCACCGTCATCATGGGCAACCTCGAGTTCGACCATGCCGACATTTTCCGCAATCTTGATGAGATCCAGATCCAGTTCCACCACCTGGCCAAGACCATTCCCGGCCATGGTCTGATCGTGGCGCCCAAGAGTGATGCCAACCTCCAGGCCGTTTTCCAGCGTGGTCTGTGGTGCCCTGTGCAGACTACCGGAGAAGGCGGCGACTGGCAGGCAGTTGCCTTGCAGGCAGATGGCTCGCGGTTTGAAATCCGGCATGGCAAAGACACGGCAGTGGTGCAATGGGGCATGCTGGGCGAGCACAACATGGCCAATGCGGCAGCTGCCGTGGCGGCAGCTGCGCATGTGGGTGTGTCGCTGACCATCGCGTGCGAGGCGCTGTCACTGTTCAAGGGCGTCAAACGCCGCATGGAACTGCTGGGCACGGTCGATGGCATCCGCATCTATGACGATTTCGCCCACCATCCCACCGCCATTCGCACCACGCTGGACGGTCTGCGCAAGGCCATGACGGCCGGGCAGAGCACCGGCCGTTTGCTGGTGCTGATCGAGGCGCGTTCCAATACCATGAAGATGGGCCACCACCAGGCCACGCTGGCCGACTCTGTAGCGCCAGCCGATGCCGTGGTGTGGTATCGCAGCGAGGCGACCAGACTTGATCTCGACGCCATCGCGCAGGACGCCTCCTGCGAGTTTCTCAGCATGGGCTCGGTGGCGGAAATCCTCGACTGGGCCACGCACAACGCGCGTACCGGTGACCACGTGGTGATCATGAGCAACGGCGGATTTGAAGGTATCCACCAGCGGCTGTTGCAGGCCCTGCAACGCCGGGCCGGAGCCTGAGTGAAATGCCGCCGCTCAGTTCTGACAGCATTCCCCTGTTCCCGCTGAACTCCGTACTGTTTCCGAAAGGACGCATCGCGTTGCAGATTTTCGAGTCGCGCTACGTGGACATGGTGAGTCAATGCATGAGGGATGGCAGCGGTTTCGGCATCGTGCTGATCGAGGCTGGCAGCGAAGTGTCGCGACCTGGCCAGAAGCTCGACATCCACCGCACCGGCACGTATTGCGATGTGGTGGACTGGAACCAGTTGCCGAGCGGCCTGCTGGGAATCACCGCGGAGGGCCGTTGCACGTTCCGGGTTGTGGAAACCTGGCGTGAGTCCAACAACCTGTGTCGGGCCGTTGTGAATTTTCGTCATCAGGACGGCGTGGAAGCCGAGGTCCTGGAAGTGGGTGAGGAGTTCCAGGAATACGTGGAATTGCTCAGGGGCCTGGCGCGGCATCCGGCCATCGAGGAATTGCGCCTCGACGTAAGCTTCGAGAACCTGCGCGAAGTGGCCTGGCGCCTCAGCGAACTCTTACCCATTGCCAATCGAGAGAAGCAGACATTGCTGGAGCTGGCCGACCCCATCGCGCGGCTGCAACAGATAGAGCTCTACATCAATTCAATCAATCAGTAGGATCAACCAGCAGGAGAACCCCAGTGGACGCATTGCTCGAAGCCCTCAAGAACCCCGGCAGCATGACCACCGCCCAGTGGCTCATGCTGGGCATCATCCTGTTCTTCGTGGTGGGTATTGGTTTCGTCGCATTCCGCCTGTACCGTTCCATCGAAGCGGAACGCCGGTCCAGATATGTGCCGAACATCGGGCGCAAGCGCCTGGAGGCCGAGAGGCAGCGCAAGGATGCGTGAAGCGCCGACAATGGCTCAGCCAGCTTTCCAGGGTGCGCCAAGAAAGTAGATATTCAATATCGCAGCGGCCGCCGCCAGGCCGATGATGACAAGGCTCAGCCAGCCCAGCAGTGCCCACAACCGGAACTGCTTGCCGTCGGCGGGATAGCAGCCCGACTGTTCATAGACGCGCTGGTTGCTGTCGGTTTTCGGCGCCGGAGCAGCAGCCGGAGCAGCAGTCCCGGATGCAGGGCCAGCAGGAGTAGCATTTGGGGATGTTTCGTTCATGTGTGTCACGCCAGAGAGAGTCAGTGAACAACTTCAGTAGTAAGTACCTTGGCAGCAAGCACCTTGGCAGGAAGTGCCATTCTAGCCCAGCCGCAGCCGGGCGCTGCAGGTTTTCCTGGCAGCGCGCGATGCTGGCGGCTCTCGGCTGCGCCACACTGCTGGCCACGACACCTGTCAATGGCATCGTGATCCGGCATGATCGCGCCGACTCCAGCTATGTGATCGATCCTGGCCTGTACCCACAGTTGTTCCACCTGCAGGAGCGTAACCAGCGCAAGGTTTGTCTTGCCACGCTGATCGCACCACGCTGGGCCCTCACGGCCGGACACTGTGTCGATGATACGCCACTGCGCAGCACGCTGGATCAGGGGCTTTCCTACACATTGACCGTGGCGGGCAGCTCATACGGGGTAGACCGGCTGGTAGTGCATCCTGATTACAGCAATGGCAGCCTGCTGCAGGGTGTGGACCTTGCGCTGCTGCGGCTGGACCAAGCCGTGGATGGCGTGGTGCCGGTGGCCTTGCAGCGGGCAACGGACGAGGCCGAGCATGTCGCCACGCTGGTGGGCTGGGGTTCCACCGGGACTGGTACCAGTGGGCGCCGCCGCAACGACGGCAAGTTCCGCCGCGCCGAGAATCGTGTGGATGTGGCCGGGGAGTGGCTGGAGATCCATTTCGACGATCCACGTCTGCCGGACTCGAACGCACTGGCACTGGAAGGCGTCCCGGGTCTCGGAGACAGCGGTGGCCCGGCTTTGCTGGACCATGACGGTGTGCTGACGTTGATCGGTATCGCGGTCGGGGAAGTGGCAAGCGAGGGAATTGACCAGCGCCAGGGCCTGTATGGCGCCACTGGCGTGTATGAGCGTATCTCGCGGCATGCCGCGTGGATCGATGCGGTACTTGCAGCAGGCACTGCGCCATGAAACAGGCGTCATGAGATGAAGAGCGTGCTGCCAGGCAAGCGTCCCACCATCCGCCAGCTCGAGTATTTCGTTGCCGTGGCGCGGGCATCGAATTTCCGCAAGGCGGCGCAGAAGCTTGGTGTCACCCAACCTAACCTGACACTGCAGATCGCCGAGCTGGAAGAGATGCTGGGCATCCAGCTGTTCGATCGCTCACGTGCCGGCACCTTGCTCACGCCCACCGGCCGCAACATGCTGCCGTTGGCGCGCGAGCTCATCGAGCAGTATGAGCAACTGGTCGATTTCTCAACTGTGGACCAGGAGCCTGATCTTGTCGGCAGCTTCCGCCTCGGCGTGTCGCCCACGGTATCTCCTACGCTGCTGCCGAAGATTTTTCCGGTGCTGCACCAGCGCTATCCCGGGCTGCAACTGCATGTACGGCAGCATGCACCCGCAGAGCTGGAGCGTGGTCTGGATGCCGGGGATTTCGACCTGATCCTGACGGTGCTGCCAGTGCAGGCGGGTCGTCATCGCATCCGGCCATTGTTCCAGGAGCGCGTGGTGGTGGTGATGAACGCCGGGCATCCGCTGGCGCGCAAGCAAAGCCTGAAGGGCCGCGACCTGCATCAGCACGGCATCATCGCGCTCAGCCAGCATATGTCCGTGCAACGCCAGATCCAGTTGCTGTGCGACCGCTATGGTGCGCAGTTGCGGAAGGACCTCGAAGCCAACAGCCTTTCCGGTCTGCGCCTGATGGTGCAGCTCGACATGGGTTTGGCCATCCTGCCAGAGCTGTTCGTGCACAGCATGATGCAGGGCGATGTCAGCCTGCGCAGTGTACGTATCGCCGATGAGGCACTCACACGCACGCATGTGGCAGTGTGGCGCGAGCAGGCTTCGGCCCGTCATCACTTCCAGAAACTGTCGTTCGAGATCAAGTCCATCGCGCTGGACTGCTTTGGCGACGTCCTGCAGGAAGTGCTGGCCGACGAGCACCTGCCGGACACGTGGTAGCGACCGGGCAATCCCGAAGCTTGCCAGTGGTTACTGCAATGGTGGAGCCCGTATGCACGGTGGTAGCATTGCCACCTTCGACGCCGTCACGGTAGCCCTCGGGGCAAACGCGGTGGCACTTGCCCAGTCAATAGAGCACATTCCAGGGACTCCAGTATGTCGGACCAGTCTGCCCCGGGCGGAACCCTTCCCGCAGACCCGCTCGTCACCGTCATCATCCGCACCAAGGATCGTCCCGAGCTGCTTGAGCGGGCGCTCGCCAGTGTGGTGGCGCAGCACTACCGCCCGCTCGACGTCCTCGTGGTAAACGACGGCGAGATTGATGCAAGCGGCCTGTGCGAGCGCTTCACGCCGGATTTGCAGGGGCTGGAGGTAGTGGCAGCGGCGGCGCCGGGCGGGCGCGTGAGGGCAGCCAATACGGGCCTTGCGCTAGCCCGTGGCGACTGCCTGATCTTCCTCGATGATGATGACTGGTTCTATCCGGACCATATCGCCAAGCTGGTAACCGCGCTACATCAGCACCCGGAGCAGGCCCTGGCCTACACCGGCGTGGAATGCCGGCGCGAGGATGCCACCACCGGCGAACTGCGCACCGAGCATGTCTTCAGCCAGCCCTTCGAACATGCCTTCCTGCTCATCCGCAATTTCATCCCCATGCATGCGGCACTGTTCCGGCGCAGCCTGCTCGATGCTGATACGCGTTTTGACGCGCAGCTCGACTATTACGAGGACTGGGATTTCTGGTTGCAGCTGTCGCGCAAGACCGGCTTTCACTACATCCCCGGCATCAGTGCCTGCTATTTTATGGGCAGCAGCGGTTTCGGCCTCGAACAGACCCAGCGCCAGCAGGCAGCAGAACAGGTGTTCTTCGCCAAGTGGCAGCAGCAGTGGACGCCGAAGGAAGTGACTCTGATCGTTGAGTATGCGCGGCAACTACCCGCCCAGCGTCAGGCGGCACATGAGCAATTCAGTCAGTTCAGCACCGCGTCTGAGCTGCAGATCACGAGCCTGCAGGAGACGCTTGCCAACGTGCACGCTGTCCTGGAGCAGGAGCGCGTGCAGATCACGAGCCTGCAGGAGACGCTTGCCAACGTGCACGCTGTCCTGGAGCAGGAGCGCGTGCAGATCACGAGCCTGCAGGAGACGCTTGCCAACGTGCACGCTGTCCTGGAGCAGGAGCGCGTGCGGATGGCCAACCTCAATGCATTGCACCACGATGCACTGCGCACACTTGCTGAGCTGCAGAGTAACCATAGCCAGCTGCAATCCCTGTTTCTGCAACAGAAGGACCAGTTGGAGTTCACCAGAAAGTGGCTGCAGTCCGTGTTCGACAGTACCAGCTGGAAAGTCACTGCACCGCTGCGCCGCTTCATCACGGCTGTGCGCCACCAGCGTCAGCAGTTGCGGATCCTGCAGCAGCGTGCCCGCAACGCCTTGGTCATCGTGCGCGAGCGCGGTGTCGGTGGTCTTTTGGCACAGGCCCGGCAGCAGTTGCAGCCAGCACCGGCGGCAATGCCGGTAGCCGCAGGCAGTATTCAGCCGCTACCGCTGCGCCGCATCGGGCCAGAGAGTTTCCGCCCGGTGGCGGAACGCTTGCGCTTCGCCAGTCCGGACGCGCCCCGCGTCTCCGTGATCATCCCGGTCTACAACCACGTCGGCCTCACGCTGGCCTGCCTGCAGGCACTGGCCGATCACTCGCCGCAGTGCAGTTACGAGCTCATCGTGGTCAACGACGCGTCCACCGACGCGACGCGTGAGCTGCTCGCGCTATGCCAGGGTGTGCAGCTCCTGCACAATGACAGCAACAGTGGCTTCATCAATACCTGCAACAAGGGAGCAGTTGCCGCGCGCGGTGACTATCTGCTGTTTCTCAACAATGATACCGAGGTCCAGGCTGGTTGGCTGGATCCGCTGGTGGCCACCCTGGACGCTGATGAGCGCGCCGGTATCGCCGGCTCCAAACTGGTATACCCCTCCGGCCATTTGCAGGAAGCCGGCGCCTGTCTGCGTGCCGATGGCAGCGTGGACCTGGTGGGCCTCAACGGCGATCCGGCCGATCCGCGTTACAACTACGCCCGCCCGGTGGATCATTGTTCCGGTGCCGCCATCCTCGTGCGTGCCGCGTTGTTCCGCGAACTCGGCGGCTTCGACCAGCGCTACGTACCGGCCTATTTCGAGGACTGTGACCTGTCTTTGAAAGTGCAGGAAGCGGGATACAAAGTGATCTACCAGCCGGCCTCCGTAGTGGTGCACCACCTCAGTGTGACCACCGGCAACCTGCCGGGTGGCAAGCTGGCGCAGATTGCGCGCAACCGCGACATCTACCTCGCACGCTGGGGTCGTTACCTGCGCGAGCAGGACAAGATCCGTCTCATCGCGTTCTTCCTGCCGCAGTTCCATCCCATACCGGAGAACGATGCGTGGTGGGGCAGGGGCTTCACCGAGTGGACCAACGTCACGCGCGCCACGCCACTGTTCGACGAGCACTACCAGCCGCACCGTCCCGCGGAGCTTGGCTACTACGACCTGCGCGTGGCGGAGGTGCGGGAGCAGCAGGCAGCGTTGGCGCGTGAGCACGGTATCTACGGCTTCTGCTATTACTACTACTGGTTCAACGGCAAGCGCCTGCTGGAACGTCCGCTGGACGACATGCTGGAGCGGGGCGATCCGGATTTCCCCTTCTGTGTGTGCTGGGCCAACGAGAACTGGACGCGGCGCTGGGACGGACGCGAAGCCGAAGTGTTGATGGCGCAGAGCTACAACCCTGAAAGCAATCTGCAGTTCATGCGTGACCTGCTGCCGCTGCTGCGCGATCCGCGCTATATCCGCATCAACGGCCGGCCACTGGTGCTGATCTATCGGGCCGAGCTGATCCCCGGCCTCAGTGAAGCCATCGCCGGCTGGCGCCAGCTCACGCGCGCTGAAGGGCTGGGCGATCTCTATCTCGCCGCAGTGGAAAGTTTCAGCGGCGTGCGCGACGACCTCGCGCGCGACTTCGATGCGCTGGTGGAGTTTCCGCCGCATGCGCGCTCTGTGGCCGTGCCACAGCTGCCAGCCGGGCTCAGTGCTGACTTCAGTGGTCAGATGTTCGACTATGCAGACTCTTCGCAAGCTTTCATGCAGCGCCGCGATGTGGCGCCGGAATTGTTCCGTACGGCGATGCCGTCGTGGGATAACACACCACGACGCCAGCAGGCAGCCCACATCTATCTCGGCGCTACGCCGCATCTTTACGAAAAGTGGTTGTCCTCGTTGGTACGACAGACGCGCGCCAGCCGCATGGGCGAAGAACGCATCGTGTTCGTCAATGCGTGGAACGAGTGGGCCGAGGGCAACCATCTGGAACCCGACGAACGCCACGGCCGAAACTGGCTGGAAGCCACGCGCAATGCGCTGGGGGAACTGGGTTGCTACCGCGACCTGCGTCCCGCCGCCGCCGACGACGACAGCGCAGCGCGCTGAAGCTGAGCAGCTGCCGTCATGAGCTACATCACTACCACCCCAACCCTGCGTGAACAGGCCGACTATTGCGGTGGCTGGCTGCGCCTGCTGCGCTATTGCATTGGTCTGCTGCGACACCGCCCTGAGCTGCTGCTGCGGCCGCTTGCCATCCGCACCCAATTGCCGGGCTGGTACGAGAACCGGACATTGGCAGTCGCTCCTGCGCCCGTACCGCAGGTTGTACCTGGCCTCAATCTCATTGGCCACGCCTACGCCGTGCTGGGCCGCGCCGAAGACATGCGCACCGCAGCGCTGGCCTGTCATGCCAGTGCCATCCCCATGTGCCTGATCAACCGCTACGGCGACTATGATGTGCACCTGCGCGACCAGCACACGGATTTTCCCCATTTCGATCGCGTGACGGACGCGCCGCAGTACGCGGCCAACCTGTTTCTGCTGAACGCCGACGAGATGCCCTCCGCGTGGGAACACTATGGTGAGCGCTGGTTCAGCGGCCGCTACAACATTGGCTGCTTCGCCTGGGAACTCAGCCACTTCCCGGAACCGTGGAAGGCCAGTCTCACGCACCTGCAGGAACTGTGGGCGCCCACTGCTTTCATCCGCCAGGCTTTGCTGCCGGCGACGGACTTGCCGGTAATACACATGCCCTTCGTGATCGAGCCAGGACAGCCAGGACCGCATACGCGTGCTGATTTCGGCCTGCCCGAAGGCCGCTTCCTGTTCCTGTTCTTCTTCGATTTCCGTTCCTTCGTCAGCCGCAAGAATCCGCAGGCGGTACTGGATGCCTTCTTCCAGGCGTTCCCGGCAGGCAGCAGCGAGCCGGTCCATCTCGCCATCAAGATCAACGGCCAGCGCGACAAGCCTGACGAGTATGCGACCTTCCTCGCCGATCCACGCATGCAGGATCTGCGCATCAGCGTGATCGATACGGCGTTGGACGACAAGGGCATCAAAAGTCTCGTTGCGCTGTGTGACACCTTCGTCTCACTGCACCGCAGCGAGGGATTCGGGCGCGGTCTTGCCGAAGCCATGTACTACGGAAAACCCGTGATCGGTACCGCGTACTCCGGCAACCTCGATTTCATGACACCGGACAACAGTTGTCTCGTGGATTACCGACTCATCGACCTGCAGGACGGTGACTATCCGTTCTGGCAGGGACAACAGTGGGCCGATGCCGACGTCGACCAGGCCGCGCGCTTCATGCACAGACTCGTAACCGAGCCAGGCTATGCCCGCGACACCGGTGCAAAGGCGCGCTCCCACATCCTTACCTGCCATTCCAGTCGCGCCGTGGGCAAGTTGATGCGCGCACGTCTGGAACAACTCGGAATTCTTTCTCCCTTATGACTGATAAAAGCAGTCTCACCGTCAAGGCCATGGGCATCAACACGCACCAGGAGCCCATCGTCTACATGCACAAGGATTGCCACATCTGTGTGGCTGAGGGTTTCAGTGCCAGCGCGCGGGTGCTGCTGAAAACGGCATCGCAGCAGTTGATCGCCACGCTGGACGTGGTGGAGAACCACATCCTCGACACCACACACATAGGTTTGTCCAATATCGCCATGCAGCGCCTGAAAGTGCTGGAAGGCGAGACGGTGCTGGTGGAGCACGCACCGCTGGTGGACTCGCTGCGCCTGCTGCGCAAGAAAATCTACGGCCATGCCCTGAACGACAGCGACCTTGAGCAGATCATGCGTGACATCAGTGATCACCGCTATCGCGACATCGAGATCGCCAGCTTTCTGAGCGTTTGTGCCGGTTCGCGCCTGAATCTGGACGAGATCATCGGCCTCACACGTGCCATGGTGGCTTGCGGCAAGCGCCTGCACTGGCCCGAACACGAGCGCGTGTTTGACAAACATTGCATCGGTGGCTTGCCTGGCAACCGCACCACGCCGCTGGTCGTGGCCATCTGCTCTGCTGCCGGCCTCGTGATTCCCAAGACGTCATCGCGTGCGATCACGTCACCTGCCGGCACCGCTGACACCATGAGTACGCTGTTCCGCGTGGAATTCCAGCTTCCCGAGATGCAGAAGATCGTGCGAAAGGCCGGTGCCTGCATGGTGTGGGGCGGCGCGGTGAGCCTCAGCCCTGCTGATGACCTGATGGTGCGCATCGAGCGCGAACTCGACATCGACGGGGAAGGTCAGCTGATCTCCTCGGTGCTGTCGAAGAAGATCGCCGCCGGCTCTACGCATGTCATCATCGACATTCCTGTGGGCGATACCGCCAAGGTGCGCAGCAGCACGGAGGCGGACTATCTCGCAGGGCTGTTCAGTCGCGTGGGCTCTGCCTGCGGCATCCAGGTGCGCTGCGTCATTACTGACGGCAGCCGCCCGATCGGAGCCGGCATCGGCCCGGTAGAGGAAGCACGCGATTTGCTCGCGGTGCTGCAAAACCAGGCAGATGCCCCTGCCGATCTGCGGGAGCGCAGCCTGGAGCTGTCTGCCAACCTGCTCGACATGGCGGATGGCTGCGGCATGGACGCAGCCCGCGAACGCGCCCGCCTGATTCTGCATACCGGACAGGCCTGGCAGCAGTTCCAGCGTATCGCCGAGGCGCAGGGCGGCCTGCGCGACCTGCCACAAGCGCACTGCAGCGCTGTACAGAAATGCGAGCGCACTGGTGTGCTCAAGTCCATCGACAACCGCCGTCTCGCACGCCTTGCCAAGCTTGCTGGTGCGCCCCAGGATGCGACAGCTGGTTTGCGCCTGCACGCCAACGTTGGCAGCATACTGAAGCGCAATGAACCATTGTTTACGCTGTACAGCGACAGCCCCGGTGAGCGGGACTATGCGCTGGATTATTTCCGCAGCAACAGCGACATGTTCCTGATTGACGAGAACTGAGCCGATGTCCGCGCAGCCCCTGCTGTTCAACCTGTCATCGCATCCGCTCGGACTCCCGCTGGCCACTGCCATTGGCGCCGACACCGGGCAGCTGAGCCGGCGCCGCTTTCCAGACGGCGAAAGCTACCTGCGTGTGCTCGACACGGTACAGGATCGTGACTGCGTGATTCTGGTTGATCTCGCGCATCCCGATCCGGAGTTCCTGCCACTGGTGTTCCTGGCCGAGACCCTGCGTGAATGCGGTGCGCGTCAGGTGGGGCTGGTGGCGCCTTACCTCAGCTACATGCGTCAGGACATCCGCTTCAACCCGGGCGAGGCGCTGACCTCCGCTATTTTTGCGCGCCAGTTGTCGGGCGTCGTCGACTGGCTCGTCACGGTGGACCCGCATCTGCATCGTTACCACAGCCTCGACCAGATCTACAGCATCCCCAGTCGTGTGGTGCGCGGCGCTGAACTGCTCGGCCAATGGCTGGCAGGTCAGCCGAAGCTGCTGCTGGTAGGGCCCGATTCCGAAAGCGGGCAGTGGGTGTCAGCGATTGCCGCGCAGAGCGGCCACCCTTTCGTGGTTGGCAGCAAGCAGCGTCTGGGCGATCGCAAGGTCGTGATCAAGTTGCCGGAGCTCGCACCCTGGCGCGACCATACCGCCTTCATCATCGATGATGTCATTTCCAGTGGCCAAACCGTGCTGCAGTGCATCGAGACCCTGCAGCAGCAGGGCATCACGCGCATCGGCTGTGCCTGTGTACACGGCCTGTTCGCTGACGGCGTCGACAGTGTGTT
This sequence comes from Pseudohongiellaceae bacterium, assembly GCA_044338855.1. GTDB lineage: Bacteria > Pseudomonadota > Gammaproteobacteria > Pseudomonadales > Pseudohongiellaceae > CAILUG01. The sequence continues at coordinate 37,131 of JBIIWP010000012.1, forward strand.
GCGTGAAACGGGCCTTACGGTGCTGGCATCCACCAATACCATCCCTCACGCCACCAACCAGCTCGATATCAGTCCGCTGCTGGCCGGGCCGGTCCGCGAACTGCTGAGTCGCTGATTCCTGTTTCCGGAATCCTTGTGATGCCGAGTGGCAGGGTGGCAAGGTTCACGGTACTTTGCTAAAACTGACTCCGCTTGACGCGTAAACATGCAGCCATGCATGTGCAGTAGCTGACTTGATGCACACCCGTGGCGGGTGTCCGGACAGGCTGGAACGCGATTCGCACACAGACGCCACCCCTGCAGGCAGTAGCTGGGGATTCCGCGGACTATTCTGGTGGTACAAGCACCGCGTTGGTACCTTGCTAATGCGCGTGCTGCTCGCGCTCTTGCCGAGCCAAGCTTGTGTTGCCCCGCTGCTGCACAAGAAAACCGCCGAACGTGCAGCTGCCATCTGAAGGGGTGCCGGGGCGTGGCTGGCGGCGGGGGCAATCAGCGTCTGTCGCCCTGTCGCAGCCCAGCCGGGCGAGGTCGCCTGCGACCGATGCAGACGAACACTTGTTGCGCCATTGCGCATCAAGTGGCTCGGCTCCGGCGGGGGATCCCGGCTAGTGCGCAGCGACAGGCGCGCCCCCGCCGCCAGCCACGGCCCGGCACCCGAGCACCACAGCCAACGTCGCATAACCCAGCAAAGGCCCGGCACCCGAGCACCACAGCCAACGTCAGAACTTTCCCGCAACAGACTGGGTTATTCAGAGATGCCTGAGGCGTTGGCGCAGGGCTGTCATGTGGCATGGCCTGCCGCGCGCCTGCCCAGTCGAACAAGGGACAGTCCCCGCTTGAATCTCTGCTTCCCGAAATTGGGAGGAGAGCCAATTTTGATGGCAGTTCTTGGCTATAATCCCGGCAAATCAATGCCGGGGCCCAAGGGCCCGACCCAGGGGAGCTCCATGTCCAGATCCATCTTGTCCTGTGCACCCATCCTGTCCTGCGCATCAAGAGCATCCAGAGTAGTGCTGCTTGCCGCTTTGGCGCTGGGGATTGCGCTGCCTCTGGACGCCCAGGACATTAGCCCCGCACCCGCCTTTACTGCGGAGCAGCTCAATGCGCCGCAGGACGCCGGCTGGTTGACCAATGGCGGCAGCTACAAGAACCAGCGCTACTCGCCGCTGGACCAGATCAACCGCGACAACGTGAAGGATGTGAAGGGCGTATGGCGGACCACGCTTGGGTCCGCGCTGGACTTTCGCCACAACAACCAGGCGCAGCCGCTGGTGCACGAGGGCGTGGTCTACATCGTCACGGGGCAGAACGATGTGTTCGCCATCAGCGTCGCCACCGGCGCCATCCTCTGGGAATACCGCTCGGGCCTGACACCCGATAGCGCCTTCGTGTGCTGTGGCTGGGTAAGCCGCGGCCTCGGGCTTGGCGATGGCAAGATTTTCCTCGGGCAGCTCGATGCGAAGCTCATCGCACTGGACCAGCAGACTGGCCAGAAGCTGTGGGAAGTGCAGACCGGTGATCCACAGGTTGGCTACAGCCTTACGGCGGCGCCGCTGTATTACGACGGCATGGTCATCACCGGCAACGCCGGTGGCGATCTCGGCACGCGCGGCTGGGTGCGCGCGTTCGCGGCAGACGACGGCAAGGAAATGTGGCGCTTCAACACCATTCCCGGCCCCGGCGATTTCGGCCACGACACCTGGCCACAGGACAGCGACGTGTGGCAGTGGGGCGGCGCGCCGGTGTGGCATACGCCGGCGGTCGATCCTGAACTCGACCTGCTCTTTTTCTCCACCGGCAATGCCGGGCCGGTACTGGGCGGCGCCGCGCGCGCCGGCGACAACCTGTTCACCGCCTCCATCGTGGCCATCGACGCGCACACCGGTGAGTACCGCTGGCACTTCCAGGAAGTGCACCACGACATCTGGGACTACGATGCGCCGAACCCCATCGTGCTGTTCGAGGCCGAGTACAACGGTGTGATGCGCAAGGGCCTGGCGCAGGCCGGCAAGACCGGCTGGGTCTACATCCTCGACCGTGCTACCGGCGAACCGCTGATCGGCATCGAGGAAAAGCCGGTGATGCAGGAGCCGCGCCAGGCCACGGCCGCCACGCAGCCCTTCCCCGTGGGTGACGCGCTGGTGCCGCAGGACATCGTAGTGGCGCCGGAAGACTGGGAGCTCGTGAACGAGGGCCGCATCTTCACGCCGTTCACGGAAGAGCCACGCATCTTCGCGCCCATGGCTGCCGTCAACTGGCCGCCCAGTGCCTATGATCCCGCCACCAACCACATGTTCATCTGCGCCACCGACAACGGCAATGGCGCGCGCATGGACGCCACGCAGTTTGAAGGTCCGACCTTTGATGGCCAGTTCCTTGGCGGTGCCTATATGGGTGCCGGTACCATCCGCAGCGGCGTCTACACCGCGCTGGACCTGAAGACCAACCGCATCGTCTGGCAGAAGCGTTTCAATGACGGCTGCCGCAGCGGCTCGCTGGCTACTGCCGGCGGCCTCGTGTTCATCGGCCGCAACGATGGTCGCCTGACGGCGCTGGATACGCTCAATGGCGAGCGCGTGTGGGAATTCATGACGGATGCACCGGTGAACTCGGCCATCAGCACCTTTGAGCAGGACGGCAAGCAGTATCTCGTGACCTACGCCGGCGGCGGCCTGTTCGGTGGCAAGAAGGGTGACAGCGTATGGCTGTTTGCGCTGGACGGCACGCTGGACCCCGTGGTCCCCGAGCAGCAGGCCGGTGGCCCGGTGAATATGCCGGCGCCAGGGCGTCAGGCAGATCTCGCCAACGGCGAAGCCATCTACAAGGCGGCTTGCGTGTATTGCCATGGCGAAAAGGGCACGGGCGGTGAGGGCGGCGGCAAAGCCATCCAGCGCAGCTTGCGCACCGAAGGCATCTTTGCCGTGCTGAGCACCGGTCGCAACACCATGCCGGCGTTCAGCAGCAGCATGAACGCAGAGCAGTTGCACGACGTGGCCAGTTACTTGATGCAGGTGCTGTTGATCGAGGAGTAATAACGGAGCATCGGCCGCAGGCCAGGGAAGCAGTAACAACAAAAACAACATGGAGAAGGACATGAACACCACAGCAAGAATGCTGTTGTGCAGCGTGCTGCTCGCTCTGCAGGCCTGTTCTCCCGCTCCCGAAGACCTCTCGGCGGCAGCAGACTCATCGCCTGTTGCCATGCTGGCACCGGCACTGGCGCAGTCGCTGCGGGAACAGCAGCAAGCCGTCACGGCGGCAGCCGACCTGCGTGACATCAAGCGTCTCGAGCACAGCTACGCCCAGTTCCTCAGCGCCGGTCGCTGGCAGGATGCTGCTGCGTTGTTCAGCGACGCGGGTGTATTGGTCCAGGGCGAGCAGCGCTATACCCCGCGTGAGATCGCCGCGTGGCTGCAGCAGAGCACGGGCTCCCTGCCCGGGCAGGGCATGCCGGTGGGTCGTCTGTACGAAGTGATGGTATTGAGCCCGGTTCTGAATCTTTCCACCACACCTGGTCTGGCCTCTGGTCGCTGGCGGCAGTTGACGCTCGAAGGCCAGTACCAGCAGCGTGCCAACTGGGCTGTCGGCATCAATGAGAACCGCTACGTCAAGGAAGACGGCACGTGGAAGTTCGCCGAGTTTCACCACTATCCATTGTTTGGCGGCGCCTGGACCGAAGGCTGGCGCCTGCTGAAGGAGGAGGTGCAGGGCGAGGTAGAGCCGGTGCCGTTCCATTACGGCGTTACCGAGGCAGGCATCCCTGCTCCGCTGCAGCCACTGCCAGCAGAAATTGCAGCACTGGATGTTGCCAGCGCAGAGCAGCAGCTGCTGGCGCTGGAGGAGCAGGCGCAGCGACTGCTGGATAAAGATGCCATCACCAATCTGCACAACAGTTTCGGCTACTACCTTGATCGCAAGATGTGGAATGACGTGGCTGACCTGTTTCTGCCCAACGGCAGTTTCGAGTATGGCCAGATCGGGGTATTTCAGGGGAGCGAGCGCGTGCGCGCCGTTTACGAGCATTTCGGTGGTTCTGGTCCATTGCCTGTCGGCGAAGTGTTCGACCATGTGCAGTTACAGCCTGTAGTCAGCGTAGCTGCTGACGGTCAAAGCGCGCGCGCTCGCATCACGCGCGTCCAGATGATGGGTATCCACGACGTCTTCTCCAATTTCGCCACCGCGGTTTACCTGAACGACTACTGCAAGCAGGACGGCAAGTGGCTGCTGGACAAGGTGCGCGTGTACAACCACATGGGCACGGACTACCAAAAGGGTTTTGCCGTGGATGCGCAGCCGGCGATACCGGCAAGTGCTGACTACCCGGCTGATGCACCGCCGACCATTCGCTACCAGTCCTATCCGGAATACTTCGCGCCGGAATTCCTGCCGGTGCACGAACGCAGCAATTCCACGGCTGCTGCCGCTGCCGCCGGCACGCTGGAGCAGCGCCTGGCCGAACTGGCCAGGCAGACACGCCAGCTGGATGCGTACATTGGTACTGAAAACGTGGCGAATGCCTACGGCTACGCTATCGATGAATTCCTCTGGGATGACATGGCGGACCTGTTTGCCGAGCAGGGCTGGAAGGAGCTCAGCTATATTGGTCGCTACACCGGTCGCGAACGCATTCGTCAGTCAGTAGTGGATCGCTACGGTCGCGGGGGACGTCATGCCAACAGCATGACCTTCCACCAGAAGACGCAGCCGGTCATCACCGTGAGCGAAGACGGCAACAGCAGCAGCATCCGCACGCGCCTGTTCCAGATGAACAGCTCGCGGCAAGCGGGCGGCTCCTGGATGTCCGGCATCTACGAGAACACCGCAGTGAAGGAAAATGGTGTGTGGAAATTGTCGAGCATGGACCTCGACTATACCTGGGCTGCCGACTATATCGGCGGCTGGGCCGTGGTGGAGCCAGGCGCGTTCAATCGCTTCGTACCGGCGCCCGGGTCATTGAGCGGAGCTGCAGCACCCGATGGGCCACTGCGCGGCAGCATCACGCCGCCGTATCCCGCGGACCTCGTGGACATGGCCTTCCACTACGACAATCCCGTCAGCGAAAGACCGGCACCGCTGCGTCTGCGCGAGCGCGAGTACCTGCATGGCCAATAGCCACCAACCAGATTGGAGTCAGAAGCGGTAGCGCAGGCCCAGCCAGGCAGCGCGTGGTGCACCCACGCCGACAAACAGCGGGCGGTTGTCCGTCAGCGTGAGAATCTCGCCGGGGTCTTCACCCAGCAGGCCGAAGTTTTCGTAATCGCGATCTAAGGCGTTGGTCACACGCGCATACAGGGAAAACTGCTCACCCAGCTGCCAGGCGGCGCGCAGGTTTACTACCGTGTAGGCTCCGATTTCCGGCAGATCGTTGCTTTCGTCACCGCGGACCACCTGGCTGCCGTTATGGAACAGCTCGGCGCCTACGCTGATATCAGGCGTCAGGTTGTAGCTGGCGCCGAGTTTCAGGATGTCTTCGGGCAGGCCGGGGATGCGGTCTCCGCGCTGCACATTCACTTCACCTTCGGCGTCGGCATTCGGGTGGTTGGGGCTCAGCACCTGGAAGCTGTCACCGAAGCGTGCCTGCAGGTAAGTCCAGTTGGCATACCAGTCGAGCTTGCCCACGGTGCCCGTAATCGAGGCTTCGATACCCTGGCGACGTGTTTCATCGACATTTGCAAACAAGCCAGTGGCGCGTCCGGTGGTCTGGAACAGGATGTCATCACGGTTGGTGGCGCGGAACAGGCCCAACTGGTAGCCGAGGCCGTTGTAGTCGCCGCGCAGCCCCAGTTCCCAGCTCTGCGTAACGACATCGTCGAGTGGCGGATCGGCCAGGAAGGCGTTGGGCAGGCGACATTCGAATTCAATGTCATCGGGATCTTCACCGTCCAGAATGGCGAAAGCGCGCGCCACTTCGAATACATGTTCATTACAGGCCAGTTCGATCGGTGTCGGCACGCGGTTGGATTCGCTGTAGGAGCCGTAGAGATTGTTGTTGGCGTCGAGATCGTAGCTGAAGCCCAGTGAGGGATTGAAGCGGCTGAATTCATGGTCGCCGTTGAGCTCGGGACGCTCACCGCTGCGGTCACGCAGCCGGATGTCGCTGCCATTCCAGCGGCCGGCCAGTGTCAGCGTGAGTGCTTCATTCACAGTATGCGTATTGACGAAGTACAGGCTGCGCGTCGCCGAGCGCGTGGCTACGTCAGTTTCGCCTTCTTCGAAGAAGGAGCCAGTGCCAAGGCCCTGCGTGCTGCGCGTGAATGAATCCAGGAAAGCCAGTTCCGTGACTGCGCGGAATGTCGCGTTGCCATCGAACCAGCTGGCGCCGACAACGAGCTGATTGTCGCGGCCGAACAGCGGTTCCAGCAGCGCCGCCTGCAGCGTAAAGCCCTGGCTGTCCTGCTCGCGCTGGCTCACGTTGTTGATGGCTTCGTCGCTCCACACGCCGCTGCCATAGAGGTCATCGCTGGCATCTTCGATCTCGAAGTCCTCGGGATCAAGTCCTGCAGCCAGCGCTTGCTGCTCAATGTAATCCTCCAGCACGGCGTAGGAAGTAAAGGTAGGGTCTTCCCCTTCGCAGATGTCATCCAGCTCAATGCCGAGCTGGCTTTCCAGTGCATCCTCGATGTCATCGGCTTCCTCGAACAGCGCGCGCGCACCGCCGGAGAATTCGCACAGCTCGAACTCGGAACCATCACCATTGAAAGAGTCCGTGGTGTTCTCGCGCTTGAAAAGATTGCCCGACAGCTGGAACGTGTCGGTGACGAAGTGGCTGCCCTGCAGCGTGACCGCCCGCAGGTCATTCTCCGTGATATCCGGCGCCGTGAAGATGGCGCTGCGATCCACTGCCAGCAGGCCAATGGGCAGTGCGCCATTGCCAATCAGTTCACTGTCGCCTTGCTGGTAACTGAGCCCCATGGTGCTGGTGTCGCCATCGTGCCAGTTCACGCTGCCATAGAAGTTTTGGGCTTTGGAATCGGACAGGTCGCGCCAGCCGTCTTCCTCAAACAGGCTGGCATTGACGTAATACCCCAACTCACTGCCATTCACCAGCGAGGTGCTGTTGCCGCTTTCCAGCGTCAGCGTGTTGCGCCCCCAGGAACCGGTCAGTGCTTCCACCTGGTTGCCCTGGAAGTTGAAGCCATCTTTCATCTTGATAGCGAGTGCGCCGCCCAGCGTGTTGAGGCCGAATACCGGATTGGCACCGCTGATGAGGTCCATGCTGTACACGGCGGATTCGGGCAAGAGGTCCCAGTTCACAGCATCACCCAGCGGTTCGTTCACGCGCACGCCGTCCTGGTAAACGGCCACACCCTGCGGCAGACCCAGCAAGGGCGATGCGGTGAAGCCGCGGAACTGCAGGTCGGGCTGCAAGGGGTTGTTCTGCGCGGAGTTGATGCTGACGCTGGGGCCCTGGCTGTTCAGGTAGTCCGTGAGGTCCAGGCTCTGGCTGTTGTCGAAATCGAGGAAGCTCGCGCTCTTCACCGAAAAGGGCAGCTTGCGCGCGCTCTGGCCGATGGCCGAGCCGGGCGCCACGCCAATCACCACTACTTCTTCCAGTTCGGCGGCGAACGCGGTCGAGGCCAGAGCCGGCAGCAGGCCGCTAACGGCAAGCGCAAGGGCCTTGCGCATGAAGGCAGGGTGGCGGTGAGGCACGTGGTCGGTCCTTATCTTGCGGTCACAGGGATCCCGCATGATAGGAGCTGGCCGGCAGCAGGCCTAGGGACAGCTTCCCGGCAGTTTCGGGATATTTTCCCGAGCCCGTCAGAGGGTGACGAGACCCTTGCTGATGGCCAGGCGCACCAGCTCCTGTGTGCTGCCTGCTTGCAGCTTGTCCTTGATCAGGGTGAGGTAGTTGGCGATGGTCTTGCTGCTGAGGCCAAGTCGCCCCGCGATGTCGTCTACGCTGAGGCCTTCGGCAAACAGGCACAGGATCTGGAACTCACGATTGGTGAGGCCTTCGAACAACGAGCCCTTCTCGCGTGTCTGCTGCACCACCATGTTCTGCGCGATGCTGGCGTCGATATAGGGCTTGCCGGCAGCGATGCTGCGGATGGCCGCCACCAGCGTTTCGGGTGCGCTGTTCTTGCTGAGATAGCCGCTGGCGCCGCTCTGCAGCGCCTGCTCCACGAACGCGGGATTCTCGTGCATCGTGAACACCAGCACGCGGCTCGCGCTGCGCCTTGTCTGAATCTGACGCAGCACTTCGAGGCCATGCAGGCCGGGCATCGTCAGGTCCAGCACCAGCACATCGGGCTTCAATTCATCCAGCAGGAGCAGGGCCTCATTGCCGTCGCTGGCTTCGGCCACCACTTCCATGTCGGTATTCGTGGCCAGCAGAAAGCGGTAGCCGGCGCGTACGACGGCGTGGTCGTCTACCAGCAGGACCTTGATCCTGCGGCTGTCGTTTGGGGTGTTGCTCTGTGTCATGCGAGTTCCACTGTAATCTGGATGGTGACGCCGGTGCCGGGCGCCGTGTGCAGTTGCCATTGTCCACCGAGGGCTTTCACCCGCTCCTGCATGCCGGACAGGCCCATGCCGCGCGGCACTGTGGCAGGATCAAAGCCTGCGCCATCGTCGCGGATAGCGAGCGAGAGGCGTTCCGCCGCGTCCAGGTTCACATCCACGCGCGTGGCGCCGGAGTGAGCGGCGACATTGGTAAGGGCTTCCTGCACGATGCGGTATAAGTGTATCTGCTGGTCGCTGTCCAGCACCTGCAAACTGCCGCTGCTGCGCAAACTGCAGAACAGGTTGCCGTGGTCGCGGTTCCACTCGTCCACCATGTTCTCCAGCGCTGTGACCAGTCCCAGTTCGTCCAGAACGGACGGGCGCAGGCGCTGCATCATGCTGCGGATGTGGTCACGCACGTTGTTGGAAATGCTGCCGATGCGCTGCGCGCCTTCGCGGCTCAGCACGTCGTCCTGGTTGCGCTCGGCGATGGTGAAGGCGATGGCCTTGATGGCCGAGATGCTCTGGCCCATCTCGTCGTGCAGTTCCTGCGCGAGATGGCGCCGTTCTTCTTCCTGGATGCCCAGCGAGCGGCTGGTCAGGCGCTCGTTGTCTTCGCGGCTTTGGCGCAGCACCTCGCCGAGGCGCGCTACGCGATCGGCAATCACCTGCAGTTCCGGCAGTGCCTTGGGTGGCAGGCGTGTGGCGCGGCCGCCATGTTCAACCTCCGCGAGGCTGCCCAGGATGGTCGAGACCGGCGCAAACCAGCGGCCAATGATCAGATACAGGATGCCGTTCAGCAGCAACAACACGAGGCCGAGCAACACGAGGAATACCCGCGTGTCCTGCCACACTTCGGCAATCTCGTCGGCCTGGCGCGTGCGGATGGTGATGACATCGCCGCTGCGGTTGCCCAGTGCACGCGTGAACACCAGGTCTTCACCCTGCACGAGGCGAACGAACCAGCGGGGGGCGGCGGGGAGCCTGGAGCCGGCTGTGTGGGAGTCTGCAGCCGCGGCACCGGTGACTACCTGTGGGGCATCCAGCGAGCGCGCGATGCTGATTTCCATGTGGCGCGCTCCTTCCAGCGCTACCAGCTGCTGCAGCAGTGTTTCATGACCGGGATCGTCGGCCCGGCCTGTCGCGTCCGGCAGCAGGACATCCAGCAGTTGGTAGGTCAGAGTTGCCGTGGCCGCCACTTCGTTCGCTACACGCTGTCGCGCGCTCAGCACCAGAATGCTGACGCCAAGCAGCATGCCGCAGAGAAACAGCAGGCTGGTGATGATGGTGAGGCGGATGCGCAGGCTCATGGCGCAAGCATACCCCATGGGTTGGGGAAAGTTCGGGGTCAGGTTAATGGCCTGACCCCGAACTCGCAGTCAGAGATGCTTCTTCTCATCCTTCGGCGCCAGCGACAAGCCGCCACTGAGTTCTTCGGCCTTTTTGCCGGCCACGTCGCTCTCCGCCAATGTGATCTTCAGGCGCAGGTTGTTCTTGGAGTCGGCATTGCGCAGCGCTTCTTCCAGCGAGATGCGGCCCTCGCGGTAGAGGTGGTACAGCGCCGCGTCGAAAGTGCGCATGCCGGCCCCTTCGGACTTCTCCATGACTTCCTTGATCTCTTCCACTTTGCCGTTCTTGATGAGTTCTTGAATGCGCGGGGTGCCGATCAGGATTTCGATGGCGGCGGCGCGCTTGCCGTCGACGGTGGGGATGAGGCGTTGCGAGATAATGGCGCGGATGTTCAG
>JBIIWP010000153.1:0-5017 GCA_044338855.1 Pseudohongiellaceae bacterium
GTGGCGGAAAGCCCCTGAAACAGCAGACTGTGGGCGCCAAAGCTCAGCGCCAGCAGGTTCTGCATGTCGTGCACGCAGCCCGCCGCAATCGCCGTCATCACCGAGGTGCCGTTGACCATGGCAAGACCCTCCTTCGGTCCCAGCGTCTCGGTGCCGAGTCCGAGCTCCGCCATCAGCGTGCGTGCGCCAAGCTCCCGCCCGCGATAGTCCACCTTCCACGCATCATCCAGCCCGATCAGGCAGGCAGTGATGTAAGACAACGGCGACAGGTCGCCACTGGCCCCGATGGAGCAGAATTCATACACATGCGGGGTGGCGCCCTGATTCAGGAAGGTTGCCATGCGCTCGACCATGCTCATGCGGATGCCCGAGGCCCCGCGCAGATGCGAATTCATGCGCAGCAGCATGGCGCCGCGGACATCCTCGCCCGGGATACGGTTGCCGGTGCCCACCTTGTGGAACCAGGGGATGTTGTTCTGCAGCTCTACCGCCTGCTCCTTGCTGATGCTCTTCCAGGCCATGGCGCCGAAGCCGCTGGTCACGCCGTAGATGGGCTGATCGTTGTCTACCGCCTGCCGGATGAAATCGGCAGAGGCCCGCACCCGCTCGACCACGGCCGGGTCCTGGCTGATGGCCACCGGAGCCTTGCTACGGGTGACACGGACGAGGTCGGCGATACGAAGACCGTCGCCAGTGAGGGTGAGAGTGCTTTCGGTCATGCGATACTCCTGTTTATATTTATGATTTATATAGTTTTTATTTTATTTGCAGCATTTGCAAAAGGTCTTGGTGACGGCTGCCGGGGGCTGGGCAGGCAAACGGCCGCCCTGCGCCAGGCAGGGCCCGACACCCGGCTTTGCTTTTGCCCTGCCGACCCTTTACAATCCGCAGCCCTGTAACCGGCGAGCCGGAATACTAGGCCGAATACTTCAACGACCAACTGTAACTGGAAGCTACTATGCCCGTAGTACGTATCAAAGAAAACGAGCCGTTCGACGTTGCCCTGCGCCGTTTCAAGCGCTCCTGCGAAAAAGCCGGCGTACTTGCCGAAGTGCGTCGCCGCGAGTTTTACGAGAAGCCCACTTCCGTACGCAAGCGCAAAGCCGCTGCTGCCGTTAAGCGTCACCTGAAAAAGGTAAGCCGCGAAACCCGTCGCACCCAGCGCCTGTACTAAGCAAGCGCTCCCTCCTGTAAATCGCAGGTAGCCATGGCTGACCATCCGATCAAGGCCCGCATCGTCGAAGCAATGAAAGACGCCATGCGGGCGCGTGAAAAAGATCGCCTCAATGCCATTCGCCTCATCCTCGCGGATTTCAAGAAGATCGAAGTCGACGAACGCATCGACGTCGATGATTTACGTGCCGTTGCCGTGCTCGACAAGATGGTCAAGCAGCGCCGCGAATCCATCAAGCAATATGAAGCAGGTGCACGCCCGGAACTCGCGGCGGTCGAGCAGGCCGAAATCGAAGTCATCCAGCAGTTCCTGCCCGCTGCTCTCAGCGAAGCGGAAGTTGCCGACATCATCAAGCAGGCCATCGCCCAGAGTGGGGCCACGGACATGAAGGGCATGGGCGCCGTGATGAACATCGCGCGTCCACAGCTGATGGGGCGTGCTGATATGGGACTGGTCAGCCAACTGGTCAAGCAACTGTTGGCCTGAGCGCAGTCTGCCAGACGGGCGGGCGCGGGGGCCCGCCCCTACGGATCATTTCTTGCTCGTCCCTGCGAACTGTTTCGCGCCGTTCCTGCAAATCATCGCGCTGCCCACCTTGAGTGATACGGTCCTGGCCACGAGTATTCTGCTATTCTGCCGCGCATGGCCGGACTGATTCCCCAACGCTTTATCGACGACTTGCTGAGTCGCGTCGACATCATCGACGTGGTGGACTCGCGCGTGAAACTGCGCAAAACCGGCAAGAACTACGCGGGCCTGTGCCCCTTCCACCAGGAAAAATCGCCCTCCTTCACGGTGCAGCCGGACAAGCAGTTCTACTACTGCTTCGGCTGCGGCGCCGGCGGCAACGCCATCGGCTTCGTGATGAACTTCGAGAACATGGATTTTCCCCAGGCCGTGGAACTGCTGGCCAAGGACGCCGGCCTCGAGGTGCCGCGCGAAGAAGGGACCGCACAAAACAAAGCCGCCAGTTCACGCCATGAAGCTCTGCTGCATCTGCTCAACGACGTGAGCCAGTGGTACCAGCAACAATTGCGTAGCAACGCGCATAAGCAGCGTGCCGTGGACTACCTCAAGTCGCGTGGCCTCAGTGGCGAGATCGCGCGCGACTACGCCTTGGGCTACTCCCCGCCCGGCTGGAACAACGTGCTGCAGCAGTTCGGCAGCGACGACAAGTTCAAGCGACTGCTGCTGGACGCCGGCATGCTCATCGAGAATCCCGACAACCAGAAAAATCCTCTGTACGACCGCTTCCGCGACCGCATCATGTACCCGATCCGCGACAGCCGCGGCCGCGTGCTTGGTTTCGGCGGACGCGTGCTGGGCAATGACAAGCCCAAGTACCTCAACTCACCGGAAACAGCCGTGTTCCGCAAGGGCGAAGAGCTCTACGGCCTGTTCGAAGCCAAGCAGAAACTGCGCAAGTTCGAGCGCTTCCTGCTGGTGGAAGGCTACATGGACGTGATCGCGCTGGCACAGCACGGCGTGCATTACGCCGTGGCCACGCTCGGCACCGCCACCAGCCTCACGCACCTGCGCACCTTGTTCAAGCTGGCGCCGGAACTGGTGTTCTGCTTCGACGGCGACAACGCTGGCCGCGATGCTGCCTGGCGCGCACTGCAAGTAGTGCTGCCGCTGCTGGAAGACGGCCGCAGTACACGATTCCTGTTTCTGCCCGAGGGTGAAGACCCCGATACGCAGATCCGCCGCATCGGCAAGGAGGCCTTTGAAGCCAGCCTGGCCTCGGCCACGCGCCTGCCGGACTTCTTCTTCGACACGCTGGGCGCCCGCCTCGACCTCACGGCGCTCGAAGGCAAGGCCCAGCTCGGCAAGCAGGCCCTGCCCCTGCTCGACAAGCTGCCCAAGGGCATCTTCCGCCAGCTGATGCTGGACCAGCTCTCGCAGCTCACCGGGGTCAGCGTGGCGGCCCTGCAGGCCCAGCAAGCTCCGGCACCGCCCAGCACCGCGTCCGACTCTCCCTACCCATCCGCGCCACCGCCGCAGGACCAGCGGCAAAGCGATGCCCCACCCTTCCCCGGGGCTTCCTGGCAAGGCAGCAGAAGCCGCCCCCAGCCCCGCATCCGGGTGGAGCTCAGTGCCTGCATGAAAATGGTCAACCTGCTGATCCGCAAGCCCGATATCCTGCAGGAACTCACGATCCCGCCCGAGCTGGCGAGCCTCGACACCCCCGATCTGGACCTTTTGTTGAAGGTCATCGAGATTGCCCGAGCGGCCCCCGGCAGCAGTCCTCCAGAGCTGATGAGCCGTATCTATGCCACGGACTACGGCAGTCAGCTCACCCAGTTGCTGGGCCGGGAGCAGATCACCCCGGAGGCCGGCATTGCGGACGAGTTCAAGGAAATCCTGCAGCGCCTGCTGGCCCAGCAGCGCCAGCTGCGCGACCGCGCTGCCCTGTTGACTACCCTGCGTCAGCGCCATACCCGGGAAGGCAATGCCGATGAATCGGGTCAACCGTCTGATTCGTAATACGTTTTGAAAGAATTGCGGGGCTGGAAGTCTTGCCACGGCACGAACATCCGCATGAAGTTTGGCTGGCACAGGCAGGGGTGTTTCGCTAAAATGCCCGGCTATTCCGCAACCCCCTTTTCCCCGGTAACGGGCGTGCATCCAGGTCGTCAGGCCTTGGGTCCGCGTTCGCGGAGCAACCAACAGGTATCAGACCCTTATGAGCGATATAGGCACCCAGCAATCCAGTCTTAAAGCTCTCATCGCGAAAGGCAAGGAACAGAACTACCTGACCTTCGCGGAAGTGAATGATCACCTGCCGCAATCGATTTCCGATCCGGACCAGGTGGAAGACATCATCCAGATGATCGACGACATGGGGATCAAGGTCTATGAGACCGCTCCCGATGCCGATCAGCTGCTGCTCATCGAGAATTCCGAGACCACCGACGAACTGGCTGCCGCTGAAGCTGCAGCTGCACTCGCCGCCGTGGAAAACGAAGCCGGCCGCACCACCGACCCCGTGCGCATGTACATGCGCGAGATGGGCACCGTGGAACTGCTTACGCGTGGCGGCGAGATCGCCATCGCCAAGCGCATCGAAGAAGGTATTCGTGAACTGATGGCCGCCATGGCCTATTTCCCCGGCACCGTCGAAATGGTGCTGGACGAATTCGACCTCGTCGAGAAGGAAGGCAAGCGCCTGGGTGACGTGCTCACCGGCTACCTCGACACCAATGAAGAAGTCGTCGTGGAAGAAGTTGTCGCCAGTGATGATTCGTCTGAAGCCGCTGCTGAAGACGAGGAAGAAGAAATCCCCGCTGCCGCAGCGCCCGCCGCAGAAGAAGAAGAAACCGTCAGCGGCCCCGATCCGGAACTGGCGAAGGAACGCTTCGGCGAACTGCGCAAGGTGCTCAAGTCCACCGAGCGCGCGTTGAAGAAGCACGAGCGCACCGATCCGAAAGCACAGGAAGCCCTCGAAAAACTCGGCGAAGTCTTCAAGTACTTCAAGCTGTCACCGAAAACCTTCGACCCCATCCTGGCGAACATCCGCCTGATGCTGAACCGCATCCGCCGTCATGAGAAGAACATCATGACCCTGTGCGTGAAGAGCGGAAAAATGCCGCGCGGCATCTTCCTGAAGACCTTCCCCGGCAACGAAGTCAACCTGAAGTGGATCGACACCCACGTCAAGAAGACCAAGCCCTACGCCGAGACACTTGCCAAGTTCAAGATCGAGATCCTGCGCGCCCAGCGCAAGATGCAGGTGCTCGAAGAAGAAACCGGCCTCACCATCGCCGAGATCAAGGAAATCAACCGCCGCATGTCCATCGGCGAAGCCAAGAGCCGCCGCGCCAAGAAGGACATGGTGGAAGC
>JBIIWP010000154.1:0-4976 GCA_044338855.1 Pseudohongiellaceae bacterium
GCCAACAGCAGCGAGGAGGCCGACGTTCTCGCTGATCTTTACCCGGGCGACCAATTGGCCTTCGAGCTGGATTCAGAAAAGAACCTGCAGTCCCTCGAGCTCTTCAAATCCCCCTTGGAAAGCTTTTTGTTCACGCGCTCGGAAGAGTCCAGTTTCGACTTCGCAAAAATATCGCGTGAGCCACATGTGGAGGTCATTTACAAACAAGCGATAATCCGCGACTCATTGTTCCTTGCTGCCCAGAAGGGTGGAATCTCGGCCCCCATGGCCATGGATCTGGCCGCGATCTTCAATGGCGTCATCGACTTCATACTAGATGTACAGGAAGGCGATTCGTTTGAGGTCTTGTACGAGGAGGAGTATCTCGACGGCAAGTTCGTCGGCAATGGTCGTATCCTTGCTGCAACATTTACCAACGTCGGCAAAGAATTTGTGGCATTGCGCTATGAAAACGCCGCTGGTGACAGTAATTTTTTCAATCCCGAAGGTGAAAGCATGCGCAAAGCCTTCCTGCAGAATCCCGTGGATTTCACGCGGATCAGTGGCAGCTTCAGCCTCGCCCGAAGGCATCCTATCCTCAATACAATCCGCGCACACAAAGGTACGGATTACGCCGCCCCGAAAGGAACTCCTGTGGTAGCCACCGCTGATGGACGCGTGACTTTTGCCAGCAACAGCGGCTCCTTTGGCAAGCTGGTGGTCGTCCAGCATGGGGATCGATTTGAAACCAAGTATGCACATCTCAATGGGTATGCCAAGGGCATCCAGTCCGGCGCCCGGGTAAACCAGGGACAAGTCATCGGCTATGTTGGCACTACCGGCAGCTCGACCGGCCCGCACCTGCATTACGAATTCCTGATGGACGGCGTGCATCGCAATTCGCGGACCATTCATGATCAGCTTCCAAAAGCCATCCAGCTTGCCGACAGTGAAATGGCCCGCTTCAAGGACCAGACTCGCGTGTTGCTTTCCATGCTCATTACCCAGGGCGCCTCACTTGTTGCAGGCAAGGATTCAGAGCAGGAACAATGAACAGCGGACTCTACCTAGGGCTGATTTCCGGAACCAGCATGGATGCAGTGGATTGTGCCCTGGTGGAAATCAAGGACGGCCTGCCCGAAGTCGTAGGACATGACGCCAGACCGATGCCGCAAAATCTAAGGCGCAAGTTGCAGCAATTGTGTGCCAACCAGGATCTCGACCTGAAATTGCTGGGCACCACGGATATAGAAGTTGCCCGGCTTTTTGCCGATACCGTGACCGACTTCCTCACTGCACACCATTTGCAACCCCGCGACATCCAGGCGATTGGCAGCCACGGCCAGACAATCTGGCATGAGCCACCCCGTGGCCCGGAGCACCCGGCCTTTTCATTGCAGATCGGTGATCCCAACACCATCGCGCATCGCACGGGCATCACAACGATTGCTGATTTCAGGCGTCGCGATATGGCTGCTGGCGGCCAGGGTGCCCCAATTGTCCCGGTTCTCCACCAGGCATTGTTCCAGAGCAAATCTGTGGACCGCATCGTGTTGAACCTTGGAGGCATCGCCAACATTACGCTGCTGCGGAAAGACGGCAGTACCCCGCTGGGGCTGGATACTGGTCCCGCAAGCGTGTTGATGGATGGCTGGATACACCGGCATCTCCATCAAGCTTTTGACGCGAGCGGCACTTGGGCCGCAAGCGCGGATGCACACCCGAAACTCCTCGCCCTTTTGCTGGAAGAGCCCTATTTCCAGGCCGCGCCACCCAAGAGTACCGGGCGCGAACTGTTCAATCTCGCGTGGCTTGAGCGCCATCTGAAAGTTTTTGAGCAGCCCCTCGAACCCGCTGCCGTACAAGCCACCTTGCTGGCCCTAACGGTGGAAAGCATCGCACGCGAGATCGCGAAACTATTGGATGAGGGTGAAATCCTGGTATGCGGCGGCGGAGCCCACAACAGTGCGCTTTTGCAACTACTGGCAGTTCGGTTGCCGCGCTTCCGTTTGGGCAGCACAACGCAGCACGGACTCGATGCAGATTTCGTGGAAGCAGCAGCTTTCGCGTGGTTCGCCTATCGCACGCTGCGGCGTGAAACGATTGCCTTTCACCCTTTCACTGGCGCAGCACATGCCGTCATAGCAGGTGGCGTGTATTACGCCTGACCTTGGCCGGAATCGGCGTCAAATGGAAAACGACATACCACAGCCACAGGTTGTGGTTGCCAAGGGGTTGTCCACTACGAAGCGGGACCCCTGTAGACCTTCGAGGTAGTCCACGCGTGATCCAGTGAGGTACTGGACGCTCAGAGGATCAACCAGCAAGGCTGCACCCGCATTTGTAACAACGGTGTCATCCTCGTTCACGGCCTCATCGAAAGAGAACCCGTACTGGAAACCGGAACAACCACCGCCCGTCACGTAGACGCGCAACTTGAGATTGGGATTACCTTCTTCGGTAATCAACGATTTGACTTTGCGTGCGGCATTGTCGGTCAGGGTCATGACCGCCGCATCAAAGGTTTCAACCACGGACATGGTCTGGGCCTGTACAACGGGAAGGAGCCGCCATTATAAATAACCAAGGAAATTGGTCAAGTATTAGGCGAGCTCACCCTGCCCATCTGAGACACCGCCTTCCTCTTGTGCGGCCTGACGATCTGCCGCCAGTTGCCGTGGCACCAGTTCTGCCGATGGCCGGTGTGACAGCGAACCATTTACCTCGGAGCCCATTACCATCTCGATGAGGTGGTAGTAGACGTTGCCCTGCACCCGCGCTTTCGCGGCCAGTTCCAGATGATGGCTGGAATAGACGTTGCCTTCCACCATGCCGTTGATGATCACCAGTGGCGACTGGATTTCACCTTTTACGAGGCCGGTTTCGCGGATACGGATTTCAGACGAAGCATCGTCGTCTGCATAGATGTTGCCGAATACCTTGCCTTCGATCTCCAGGGCGCCGCTGAAATGGATATCGCCGGTGATCTCGGTGGCCTTGGAAATCAGCGTCGTAACGTTCGACGCGCCCTGGAATGCTTTCTTCACACGTACCTCTCAATCCTGCACCAGCCAGCCGAAGCTTTTCTGGACGGTTTTTGCGTTCGCCCCGTCGGCGACAGCCAGTATCTGCACTTTCTGTGGCTCGAAGCCGTCAGGCAGGCTCAGTTCGCCTTCGATGTTCTGGAAATAGCGGAATTGCAGCTTTATATCCAGATCACTGATGGAATCGGACAGGCTGCGCAGGGGAATCGAGACCTCCTGTCCATTCTGAAGCCCAAGCACATTCACATTGACGTGGCCGTTTACTACACCGTCATTACTGCCTTGTTGCTTCAGCTCCAGCTTGTAACGAATCTCGGTGCCTGTAGCCCCCAGCAGCAGATCGAGTTGGCCGATGACAAGCCCGGTTTCTTCATTTCCCGGGGAAACGATCTGCTTGTAGAACAGCACGTCCTCCTCAAGCTGGGATATCTGTTCACGCAAGGAAACAATCGTGGTTTGCACGCTGTTCAGGGCTTCCTTGTCCACGGACGTCGACTGCTCCACACTCAGAATCTGATCCTGCAGCACTTTGTTGTCGTCCTGAAGACTTTCGACTTGCTGAAGCAACAGGTCACGCTCGGCAAGCGCATCACCATTACGGGCAAGAGTCTGGTAGCGGCCGAAAAAGTAGGCGCCCAGCGCCACAGACAAGACCATGCTCAGTAAAGCGCCAAGCATCCACCAAGTCCGCAAGGGACGGTACGGCACGACTACCATCTTGAGCTGCTTGCTGCCTTTAACTGCCGCCATCTGGATTTTTCCGTCTGAGCGCCCGGTTGATAACGGGGCGCTCCATAACTTCAATGAATATTCTCGTCCCATGATATGTCTGGCCCCTCCCCGATCCAACCCTGTTTTCACCCTGAATGGCCCACAATGGTATTATCCCAAGACTGACAAGCTGTCACATCCATTCAGTGACCGGATAAAACTTAATGCTGTGGGTCAAAGCCCTTCATATCATCGCGGTCATTTGCTGGTTCGCGGCCCTGTTCTACCTGCCCCGCCTGTTTGTGTATCACGCCATGGCGGAAGACACTGAGGGACGGGAGCGCTTCAAGATCATGGAGCGCAAGTTGTACCGCGGCATCATGACACCCTCGATGATCGCTACTGTGGTGTTCGGACTGTGGCTGTTTCACTACAACACTGCGTACTACCTGCAGTCGGCCTGGATGCATGTGAAACTGGGCAGTGTAGTGCTGCTGATCGTCTACCACTTTGCCTGCGGGCACTTCCTGCGCCAGTTCCGCGATGACCGCAATACGCGCTCACACACGTATTACCGTGTATTCAATGAGGCTCCAGTACTCCTGCTGATCCTCATCATCATCATGGTTGTTGTAAAACCTACTTTCTGACCGGATTCAAAGATGTCTTCCATACCCATGCAAACCCGCTCCGAAGCCCTCTTCCTGGACGCCCAAACCGCCATACCCGGCGGCGTGAATTCCCCCGTACGCGCCTTTCGTGGTGTGGGCGGCAATCCGATTTTCTTCAAGAGCGCCCAAGGCGCCTGGCTGACCGACGAAGACGGTAACCGCTACATCGACTACATCGGGGCCTGGGGCCCGATGATCATTGGCCACAACCATCAATCGGTGAAGGACGCTTTGAAGGCCCAACTGGAACTTGGGGTGGCCTACGGCGGCCCTACCGCACTGGAAGTCACGATGGCACACAGGATCTGCCAGATCATGCCGGCCATCGAGAGCGTGCGCCTCGTCAACTCCGGTACCGAAGCAACCATGAGTGCCATCCGTCTTGCGCGCGGCTTTACCGGGCGCAGCAAAGTTGTGAAATTCGAAGGCTGCTACCACGGTCACGTCGACTCGCTGTTGGTAAAGGCTGGGTCAGGCGCGCTGACACTGGGCTCCCCCGATTCGGCGGGCATTCCAGCTGAAACGGCGGCCCAGACTGTTGTGCTGCCGTACAACGACATTCCGGCGCTGG
>JBIIWP010000155.1:0-4965 GCA_044338855.1 Pseudohongiellaceae bacterium
CAGAGTGCCGCTGTCCTTGACGCCAGCCATGCGCTTGACCATGCTTTCGAACAAGTCGCCAACCACACTGATGACTGCTACAGACAAGGCGGCTGCCAGCACCTTCAGCAACAACAAGGGCGTTAGTGAGCTGCCTGTATCCATGAACACCACAAATCCCAGTGCAACGAGGCAGCTGCAGCACATGCCACCGGCAAAGCCTTCCCAGGTCTTGTTGGGACTGACCTGAGGCGCCAGTTTGCGACGCCCAAAGGCACGCCCCGAAAAATAGGCGCCGATATCCGCCGCGGCTACCATACCCAACAGCAAGAGGACCAAAGCAACGTGGTGCCCGGAGGCCGACAGGAACACGAGTGCAGACCAGCCGGGGAGCAGCACGAACAATCCTGCCACGATCAGCAGCCAGGACCTTTGCCACAGCGCGCCGAGCGCGGGATAACGTCGCACCAGAAAATAGGCATAGACCCACCACAGGCAGCCTGCCACGAGCAGCAAGCGGCGCGGTGCCTCATCCTGCGCATACAGAAGTGGCAGCGCCAGCAACACCACGGCGACGTAGCCTGCCCGTGCCTTCAAGTCCTGCAAGCCGGCCAGCCGCGCCCATTCCCAGGCCCCAATCAGGATAACCAGCCCCATACAGGCAAGGAACCATTGCGGCGGGAGCAGCACGATGACCCCGAGCATCAGAGCGACCAGTACGATCCCTGTCAGTACGCGTTGTTTGAGCACGTCAGCGCCTGCCGTCGAGCTGTTCGCTGATCTTGCCAAAACGGCGCTGCCGTCGGGCGAAATCGCTGAGGGCCAACGTGAACTCGGCTTCGTCGAAGTCGGGCCAGAAACTCGGAGTGAAGTACAGCTCCGCATAGGCCAGTTGCCACAACAGGAAGTTGCTGATCCGCACTTCCCCTCCTGTGCGGATACAGAGATCAGGTGGAGGCAGATCGCCGCTGGCGATGTGGGCCTGCAAGGCCGCTTCGTCGATCAGGTGTGGATCGAGCTCGCCCCGCGCCACTTCCAGGGCCAACTGCTTCGCCGCATTGGCAATGTCCCAGCGACCACCATAATCAGCCGCGATCACCACGCAAAGCCCGGTGTTGTCTGCCGTCAGAGTTTCCGCATTCGCGATGAGTTGCTGAAGCTTAGGGGAAAAACGCGAGCGATTGCCGATGAAGCGCAAGCGCACCTTGCTCTCATGCAACTGCAGCACTTCCTTCTTCTGCAGAAAGCGTGCGAACAGTTCCATCAGGCCAGTGACTTCCTTGGGGGGGCGCTGCCAGTTTTCACTGCTGAAGGCGAACAGGGTGAGGTAGGCGATGCCTTGTTCGGCACAGAGCCGGATTACGTTGCGCGCTGCCTCGGCACCGGCAATATGACCTTCCAGACCTTTACCGCCCTGCTGCTTTAGCCAGCGGTTGTTGCCATCCATGATGATGGCAATGTGGCGCGGTCGGGCCGGCGCACTTTGCTCCACAGCTGATTCGACAGTGTCCGAAAGGTGCTGCATGCGCCAGCCCGTGCTGCCTAGATCGCCATCAGGTCAGTTTCTTTTTCTGAAAACCTCTTGTCGATCATGGCAATCCAGGCGTCAGTCAGCTTTTGGATGCTTTGTTCAGCACGACGTTCTTCATCCTCGCTGATGGCTTTGTCCTTCAGGAGATCCTTGATATGGGTATTGGCGTCACGGCGGATGTTGCGCACGGCGACACGTGCATGCTCAGCCTCGGCTTTGGCCTGCTTGATGTACTCCTTGCGCGTCTGTTCGGTGAGCATGGGCATGGGCACGCGGATTACATCGCCGTTGTTGGACGGATTGATACCGAGATCCGATTTCATGATGGCTTTCTCGATCTCGTGCAGCATCTTCTTCTCCCAGGGGGAAATCATGATGGTGCGCGCATCCTCGACCACAACGTTGGCCACCTGGTTTATGGGCATGTTGGAACCGTAGTAATTGACCTGCACGCTGTCCAGAATGCTCGGATGCGCGCGGCCAGTACGGATACGGTTGAAGGCCGTCTCCAGACTGCCAAGCGATTTCTTCATGCGTTCTTCGGAATCTTTGAGGATGTCGTTGATCATCATTTATCTCCAACTGTAACGTGTGGCGAAGCAGGGCAAACGGCCTCAGGCACGCGCGATGAGAGTGCCTTCTTCCTTGCCAACCATGATGTTGAACAGAGCGCCCTGTTTGTTCATGTCGAAGACACGCACGGGCATGTTGTGGTCGCGCACGAGGCAGATGGCCGTCAGGTCCATCACGCCGAGTTTGCGATCGAGCACCTCGTCGTAGTCGAGGCGATCGTACTTGACGGCTTGCGGGTTCTTGACCGGATCAGCCGAATACACACCGTCCACCTTGGTGGCCTTCAGCACGAGATCTGCATCAATCTCGATACCGCGCAGGCAGGCGGCGGAATCTGTAGTAAAGAATGGGTTGCCGGTACCGGCGGAGAAGATCACGACGTCGCCGTCGCGCAGGTGCCGCAGGGCAGTACGGCGGTCGTAATGCTCTACTACGCCACTCATGGGAATGGCTGACATCACGCGCGTGGCGATACCGGCACGCTCCAGCGCATCGCGCATGGCCAGGGCATTCATCACCGTCGCCAGCATGCCCATATGGTCGCCGGTAACGCGCTCCATCCCTGCTTCGTGCAAGGCCGCGCCGCGGAACAGGTTGCCGCCGCCGATAACCAGACCCACCTGCACGCCGATCTCGACCAGCTGCCCGATCTCCACCGCCATGCGGTCAAGTACTTTGGGGTCGATGCCGAAGTCAGCAGTGCCGGTGAGGGCTTCGCCGCTAAGCTTGAGCAGTATCCGGTCGAATTTGCGAATCTTAGTCGTCATACGGTCGCTCTGTCAGCTGTTGCCTTATTCAGGCCGGCAGCTCCACCAATGGGGACTGCAAGTGCAAGTCGGGCCCCTTGCGGAGCCCGACCAGAGTCTACTGACTCACTTCTTGTTGAGTCCAGCCTGCGCAGCCACTTCGGCGGCAAAATCCACCACTTCCTTCTCGATACCCTCGCCCACCATGAAGCGGACGAATGTGACGATACTGGCACCGGCCTGCTTGACCAGCTTGCCCACCTTGATGTCTGGATCTTTCACGAAGGCCTGTTCGGTGAGGCTTACTTCCTCGATGTACTTGCGCAGGCGACCGCTTACCATCTTCTCGACGATATCAGCCGGCTTGCCGCTTTCTGCCGCCTGGGCGGTGTAGATTTCGCCTTCCTTCTTCAATACTTCAGCCGGCACTTCTTCCGGGCTGGTTACCAGCGGGTTGGTGGCGGCAACATGCATGGCAACATCCCGGGCCACATCCTGATGGCCGCCGTTGAGGGCAACGACTACGGCGATCTTGTTGTTGGAGTGGACGTAACTGCCCACCACCTGGCCGGCACCGCCAACAATGACGGCTCGACGTACGCTGATGTTCTCTCCGATCTTCTGTACAAGCGCCAGACGCTTGTCTTCGAGGCCGCCGTCCATAAGTTTGGTGATATCGGTTTCGCGCGTCTCGAACACCTTGTCCAGAACCACTTTGACGAAGCCGGAGAAGTTGTCGTCGCGGGCGGCAAAGTCGGTTTCACTGTTCACTTCCACCATGACGCCAAAGCTGCCGTCATCGGCGATACGGGTCATGACCAGGCCTTCAGCGGCGGTCCTGCCGGCTTTCTTGGCGGCTTTCATGCTGCCGGACTTGCGCAGGTTCTCGATGGCCAGTTCGGCGTCGCCATTGGCTTCGACCAGTGCCTTCTTGCATTCCATCATGCCGAGGCCGGTTCTCTCTCTCAGGTCTTTCACTGCGGATGCGGTAATTTCTGCCATGGTTGGCTCCTGTGTATTCACTGCTGGTTTGGTATCGCGAGCGGCAGGAAAGGGCTGCCTGCCCGTGGAACCGGTTGCGAGAGCTTCCCCCCGCAACCGTGCTTGATGGCCGGTCAGGACGGCTTATTCGCCGTCTTTGCCTGCAGGCTTGGCCTTGGCTTTGACCTGAACCTTGGCCTTGAGCTTGGCGGGCGCCTTTGCCTTCGGCTTGTTCTCGCCTTCCTCACCTTGTGCGGCGCCGGCTTCTTCCTGGAACTCGTCCTTCTGGCTCACGGCTTCCATGGAAGCGCGACCCTGGCCGTCAATACAGGCATCAGCGATGGCCTGCAGGTAGAGCTGGATGGCGCGGATGGCGTCGTCGTTGCCCGGGATGACCATGTCGATGCCGTCGGGATTGCTGTTGGTATCGACGATGCCGATAACCGGGATGCCCAGCTTGTTGGCTTCGGCGATGGCGATGCGCTCGTGGTCGACGTCGATCACGAACAGGGCATCAGGCAGGCCGCCCATGTCCTTGATTCCACCGATGCTCTTTTCGAGTTTTTCCTTGGCGCGGCGGCGCATCAGCGCTTCTTTCTTCGTGATCTTCTCGAAGGTGCCATCGGATTCCTGGGTTTCCAGATCGCGCAGGCGACGGATGGAGGAACGGATTGTCTTGTAGTTGGTGAGCATGCCGCCGAGCCAGCGCTGGTCGACGAAAGGCATGTTGGCGCGGGTGGCTTCGGATTTGATCAGCTTGCTTGCGGCGCGCTTGGTGCCAACAAACAGGATCTTCTGCTTGCGCTCGGCCATGCCCTTGATCATGGACAGGGCCTGGTTGAAGGCAGGCAAGGTGTATTCGAGGTTGATGATATGGATCTTGTTGCGTGCGCCGAAAATGTACTTGTCCATTTTCGGGTTCCAGTAGCGGCACTGGTGTCCGAAATGGACGCCGGCCTGCAACATGTCTTTCATGCTTACAGTCATCTTGATTTCCTTTTTGGGTTCAGCCTCCACGCACCCCATCAGTTCAACCCGGCGGAAAGACTTGGCTTTCCGGACAGGCACCCGTGCTGATGTGTCGGTACGTGTGTGACGTTGAAGTTAAGTAGCGTTTAAAACAAAAAGCAGGACTGGCCTGCTGTCTGCTGCCTT
>JBIIWP010000156.1:0-4885 GCA_044338855.1 Pseudohongiellaceae bacterium
TGGCAGATCAGGAAGGCGCTGTTCGCGCTGGCCTGGCTGGAACCGGCCGCAATGAAGGGCGCTATTTCGGTCGGGGTGGTCTTGATCGGGTCAGTCGCGAAGGTGGTACCACCTGCACCATACGGCGAGTTGGAACGCACGCCACAGGGATCGCTGAACGCGCCACCACCGGTGAACACTTCCTGCTGGTTCAGGAACAGCTCGCCAAGGTTCGGTGCGCGCGTGGCACGGTTGAAACCGCCGCGCAGACGGGCCCAGTCATTGATCTGCCAGTTGGCCAGCGCTTTCCAAGTGGTCTGCGCTTCGGTCTCACGGTAGTCGGAGTAGCGGTAACCGAGTTCGAGTTCCAGCTGCTGGATGCCGGTGATGCCGTTGATGACAGGCACCAGGGCTTCCACGTACCAGTCGTCCACCTTGGTGCTGGCGTCGAGGTAACCCGTGGGGTATACGCCGATGACCTGATCCTGGAACGAATCCTGCGACTGCAGGATATCGGGCACGAACTGGGAGGCGTTGTCGCGCATCTGGTAACCACCAGCCAGGCGCAGTTCGCCGGCCGGCAATTCCATGATGGAACCTTGCAGGTTGATCTCGATGATGTCCTGCTGGTTGGATGCACGCGTCTGCAGCACGGCATTGATTGCGTTGTAGCAATCCTCCGACAACGGCACGTCACCCTTGAAGAAGGTGTCGTAGAAGCCGGAGGTACACTTGAAGTCACCTACGCCGAAGAACGGACGGATGGTCGGGATGACCTGCGCATTTGCCGCCGTAGTACCCACGGTGTAGAACGCGTTGCCGGTTCCGGTCGCACCACGACCGTAGTCGGGGTAGTTGGTGAGGGCACGCACGCGCGTCAGCGACAGGTTGCCGCTGGCATTGTTGTAGGTCGAGGATTCGCCGTGCGAGTAGTACAGCTCGGCAGTCCAGTCACGGAACGGCAGTTCGATGTCGAGGCCACCTTCAATCTGCCAGACATTGTTGATGTTGTAGGTCTGACGGTCCGGCAGGCTGTTGTCCGGGTTCCACTGTGGCTGCCAGCGCGCGTTCTGGGTCGTTCTGGAGTTCAGCAGGACAGCCATTTCCAGCGGCACCGGGAAGTTGGCGCCGGCGCTGCCAGTCGGTCTGAACGTCGGGTTGGCAAACGCCGCCGGGGTGGCCAGGATCGAACGGACGGTGGCTTCATCCCGGTAGTTCAGGGTCGGATTGACCGGGCTGTCCAGCGTGGGATTGTAGGGTACGGAGGTTTCCCAGCCGCTGATGACACTGGTACCAAACAGCAGCGTGGCGGTCTTGCTTTCCGCATAGGTGGCGCGCCCGAAAGCCGTGATGGTGTCGCTGATGTTGAAGGTACCGTGCGTGAAGAACGAGTAGCGTTCCTGCGGCGCACTGGCAAAGTTATCCTGGTTGTTCCATTTGACACCTTCAGCGCGTGTAACACCGGCAGGATCCTGCCCGCTGAGAGTCAGGGTCTTCACATATTCCTGGCCGTCGATCGGGGTTTTGAAACGGGTCAAACCGCCCGGGGTCACGTTGGTGAAGATGGTGCCGTCGGGGTTGAAGTTGAAGCCTGTGTTGACCGAGCCGTTGGGGCGAACGACCTGGTTGAACGTAAAGGGACTGGTACCTGCCGGATACAGTGCGCGCACCGCAGAAGCCGAGGGACAGGTCAGGTCGTTCTGGGTCAGGCCGCCGGAGGCGCAGGAATAGCCGTTGATACCCTGCAAGCCGAAGGTGCCGCCGGTGCTGGGGTCGGCCCAGAATTCCTTGTAGATGTCGCGATTGCGCTGCATACCGGCTTCGCGATTGTAGTGCTCCAGGCCCATGACCACGTTGCCGCGGCCATCAGCGAAGTTGGCGCCCAATACGACGGACGTGCGATATTCGTCGCCATCACCGGCATCGGTAACGCCGTACTGGCCATCCACTTCAAAGCCTTCGAAGTTATTGCGCAGGATGAAGTTGGTAACACCACCAATGGCGTCGGCACCGTATACGGCCGAAGCACCACCCGTGATGGTTTCAACGCGCTGTACCAGCGCCGAAGGAACGCCGTTGACGTCAGTCACCATCAGGGCGTTGATCGGGGTGGGACGCTTGCCGTTGACCAGCACCAGGCTGCGGTTGGGGCCGAAGCCACGCAGTGATATCGAAGCGATGCCAACTGAGTTCACCGGGGTGATCTGCACGTCGCCCTGCGTGGTAACAGGTGAAGCAGCCGGGTTGTAGGTTGGCAGCTGGTTGAGGAACGATTCGATGTTCATGCCGGCCTGCTGTTCGAAATCAGCGGCGTCGACGGTAACGATCGGGCTGTTGGATTCGAAGTCGCGGCGGACGATGCGCGAACCAGTGATGACCACTTCTTCCAGGGACTCATCGTCCTGGGCGAGTGCTCCGGGTGCAATGCCACCCATCACCATGGCGCTCAACGCAGTCGTTACGGACAACGACAAAAGTGACCGCTTGACCAAAAACGGGTTTTTGGACATTTGTTACCCCCTATTTATTAATGCTTGGATTGTTTTGTTTGAATGGACGCCCAAGGCCCAGTACTTCTATGGAAACTTAGGCAAACTTGAGAGTAACGAGATTGCGGGGGCTGCGTCAATCCTTGATGTTTTCTTAATCCTTACATTCTCTTCCAAACTCTACCAAAGTTTGCCGAACCGTACTGTTCGGTTTTTACTGCGAGCAAGCCGGGATACGGGTCACCACGAGCGCCGCCAGCCTTGCGCTGCCCGACAACCACCACTCCAGTGGTTCCCCAGCAGAGCGCAACAGCAGTAAGATGCTGCTCACGCCATTCGACCTGCAGGCGTTGCTGGAACAAAACCAAAAACACAAGTCACCGAGGGGAACGATGAACGTGAAGATACCAATGAACAAGAGCCGGCTGGCCGCCATGGCCGGTTTGCTGATGCTGCTGCCACTCGAGTCCGTGAGTGCGCAGGACATCCCCGACCTGGACGGCGTATGGTCCTTCGGCAGCTGCGGTGGGGCTGGCTTCAACATCGGCTGCATGGTGCTGGAAGAAGACGATGCGCGCCTCACCCAGCGGGCCAAGGCCTACCGTGACGTGATCGACGAGGCCGCACAGCCCAAGTACGACTGCGCCCCGATGTCGATCCCGCACATGTGGACCGATCCCTATTCGTACAAGATCGAGCAGCTGGAAGACCGCGTGCTGATCTACTACGGCAAGGACGATGTGGTGCGCACCATCTGGCTGGAAGGTCATGACCATCCCGCCCCTGCCATCAATGAGTTCCTGTACTTCGGCCATGCCACCGGCCGCTATGAAGATGGCGCTCTGATCGTGGTTACCGACAAGTTCAGCTTTGATCCGCAGGGACTCAATGCCGATTTCCGGCTGGCTTCCTCTACCCAAAAGCAGGTAACCGAACGCTTTTCGCTCGACGGTGAAAACCTCGTGCTGGAATCGAGCACCATTGATCCCTTCTTCCTCAAGGAAGCCTGGACCTTCAAGGTTACCTCGCGCCCCGATCCAACGCCCTGGGCCGGCTCCTGGCAGTGTGATCTCGAAGCCTCGCGCCAGATCCTCAAGCTGATGGCCCCGATGTATGCGGACGACCCGGTCGCCCAGCGCATCGACTACTGAACCCGCTACTGAATCCGGAGATGATCATGTACCTGAATTCCAAACAGCTCAAAAAGTTCGTAAGCGGCCTGCTGCTGGCCTGTCTTGCCGCCGGCGCACTGGCGCATCACAGCACCCGCGGTATCTATGAAGAAGAAGACGTTGAGGTTACCGGCAAGGTGCTGGATTGGCGCTTCATCAATCCGCACCCCTATCTCACCATCGAGGTGGAGGCAGCAGACGGCAGCAAGAATGAGTGGGACGTCAGCTATGGTGGCGCCGCCGTAGTACACCTGCAGCGTCAGGGCTATTCCGAAAGCACGTTCAAGCCCGGTGATGTGATCATCGTCACGGGCAAGCCGGCGAAGGCTGAGGGCGTTTATGGCATCCTCATCGAAGGCGCGCATCCCACTTGGCCCGATGGTTCGCAGGTGGTCAAGGGCGGCTCTATGTTCTGACGCCGGTCATTCAACTTTTCAGTTCCAGAAACGACAACGCCCCTCTCGAGGGGCGTTGTGCGTTTTGGGGTGGGTACCAGGATTGACAGGCCTTGCGGCACTTCTTGTTATGGCACGATCGGACTGGTTCTGCCGATGGCCTCCAGACTCTCATTCACCATCAGCTCGGGTGCGTAGTTGGACTGCTGGCACATGTATTCAAACAGGTCTTCGCCGCCACTCCAGTTGAAGCGCATCCTGCCTTCAACCGGCTTGTCATAGGTCAGCGTGTCTTCCAGCACGAAGCGATAGTCCATGGTGTCGGCATCCAGCCGCATGAAGTACTCCGTGACGTGCGCGGCTTCGGTATGCGGCAGGCCGGCACGCTCAAACCAGAACTCGGTGTTATAGCCCACGGAGTCGATCACCAGGGTATTGCCGTCCCACCAGCCGATATTGTGGCCATAGTTCGTGGGCTCTGGATTTTCCGGATGCGGGCGGCCGTCCATGTACACTTCCCGGTAACTGTGCGGGCCACCGACGTCGAAGATGTAGAGGCGTTTCAGCTCCGGCAGTTCCAGCATCTCGACGCCGTAGGGCGTGAGGAACTGGCGGATGGCTCCCGAGGCCTTGCAGCGCGCGTGCGGTTCGAGATCATGCTTCTGGCGTGCATCGTAGAGACCCTTGGCCCAGGGCTTGAATACCACCTCATCGACCTTGAACCTCTGCATGCCACTGCTGTAATCAGGCACCCACAGCCCGGTGGGTTGGCCAGGCGCGTTGCTGATCAGCACGCGGCCTTCGGCATTGCGTGGTGATGGTGCCGACGCGGGCTCGGCTGCCAGCGCGA
>JBIIWP010000157.1:0-4838 GCA_044338855.1 Pseudohongiellaceae bacterium
TGAAATCATGATCATGCCCGGCCTGCCGAAGATCCCCTCGGCCGAGCGCATCTACGTGAAGGAAGACGGCCAGATCGAAGGCCTGTTCTAAGCACAACGCCCTATACCCGCAATGACAACAAGGCTCCTTCGGGGGCCTTGTTTTTTTGGCTCGCGGGGATCGGATGGAGGACAGTGGCGGCTTCGGCCAAACTCAGGCGCGGGTGCTGAGCCACTCCGACACTGTTGCTGCCTGTTCGCCGGGCAACAGGAAATGCTGCAGTGCATTCAGCAGTGAATGCGCCGACAGCAGCAGTTCGCGGTTGATGTTCAGCGCCGATGATGCGCGGTCATGGCGGAAGCCGCGCTGGTCGATAAGCTGGTAGATGGCCACGTTGCTGGCGGCATGGCTCTCGCGCACGCGATCACGCATTGCCTTGAAATCGTCTGCCGTGATGCAGCAATCGGCCTCCAGCAGTCGCAGGGCCTGCGCATACAGCGCCTCGACACTTGCCAGCAGCCTGTTGAGGAATATCCGCACTTCCACGCCACTTTCCAGATGGAAACGCACGAGATCGGCTTCCACATCCTTTACCGCCTTGGTGGAGTAGAGGCAATCGCGGATGCACACCAGCAACTGCTGCGTGCGCCTCACTTCGTCCTGGGTAAGAGCCACGCGCTGCAGTTCGAACACGTAGTCACTCAACACGTTTTCATCGGCCTTGAGCTCTGCATAGGCAGCCTGGGCTGTTTCTGCCAGCACCACCTTGCGCTGGCCACTGCGCGCCTCGAGGATACCGAGCCGCCAGGCATTGAGCAGAACGCTCGAAGTAAGCACCGCGCGTACATCCTGTTCCAGCGCCTTCAGTGAAGCCTGTGGCACCGCGGTGTCCACCTGGCTCACCAACAACGCGCGCCGCTCCGGCGCAGGAAACAGATGCTCGGCCAGGCCGCGCAAGCGGTCCAGAAATGGCAGGAACAGCAAAATGCCGGCGAGATTGATGAAACTGTAGAGGAACATCAATCCATACGAGGGATCACGGATGCCCATGCCCTCGGTGATGAAAGACAGCAGCAGTGGCAGTGCCAGCAGCGCACCGCCGCTCACCGCGATATTGAACAGGACATGGACCGCTGCCGTCTGGCGCTTCAGTACCGAGCCCTTCAGTGAAACCAGTGCGAGGGTACCCGTGGTGCCGAGGTTGGCGCCGATCACGATGCCGCTGGCGGCCTGTAGGTCAATGATGCCTGCCCCCATTGCCGACAAGGTGATGAGCGTAGTGGCCGTACTGGACTGTATGACCATCGTTAGCAACAGTCCAAAGAGGAAATAGAGCAGCAAAGGCAAGCTCTGCAGGCGTTCGATGTTCACCAGTTCGACGATGAAACCAACGCTGTCCTTCATCAGCACCAAGGCAAACAGCAACAGGCCCAGAGCCACTACAAAATGCCCGGACTGTTGCAGTTTGCCATCGTCGCGTCCTGCCACTACCAGCAATGCGCCAGCGCCGAGCAGGGGCACGTACAGCTCGGCCAGATCCATCTGGAACCCGATCCAGGTGACGAGCCAGCCTGTGGCGGTAGTGCCGAGATTGCTGCCGAGGATTACACCCACGGCATTGCGGAAGGGCAGCACGCCGGCGCCGACGAAGGCCATGGTGATCAGCCCAACCACGGTGCTGCTCTGCAGGATGCCGGTGGCAGCTACGCCGAACACGATACCGCGCAGCGGTGAGCTGGTGAACTTTTCAAGCGCGAGGCGCAGTTGTTCTTCGCCGAGACCGGCCAGTGCGCGCTCCATAAGCTTCATGGCGAACAGCAGCAGGGCAAGGCCGGAGATGAAAACGAGTATCAGCATGGCGGCATCCAGGCACTGGTCACTGAGCAACACCATTGTCAGCCGGCACGGCATCAGTGGCAGAGCGCAGTCGTGCGTCTTCCAGCATACGGCGCGCCAGGCTCACCTGATACTGTTCAAGACCAAAGCGTTCGGCATTGCGTTGTTCCACCAGTACCATGGTTTCTTCGGCATCGTCGAAGCGCTTCACATCCAGCTGGTACTTCATCAGCTCGGTAAGCAGCTCCACCGATCCACGCAGCTCATAGGCCATCATGAACCAGGCGTAGGCCTGCGCGTAGAATCCCCGGCCCAAGGCTACCAGCCCCCGCAGTCGCATCAGGGACGCCTGCGTATGCGGGTTGGCCTGATTGCCGGGGAAGGCCAGTGCCGTATCCAGCAGGCGTTCGACGTCATCGATGGACAACGCCGGACAGCGACTTTCCACGGCAAACTGCACCAGCAACTGCAGGGCGTTCTGTGCATACACCGAAGCCGGATAGCGGCCCAGCAAGTCATTGGTTTCATCCAACAGTGCCTGATCCTTTTCTTCCTGCTCGCAGCGCACGATCAGCATGTGCATACGCGCACCCGGCTCGAAAGGATTCAACACCATCTGTCGCTCCAGCTGCTCCAGCACTTTCTCGTACTCGCCCTTGCCAATCAGCACGTTGACGTAATTGTTCAGGGCCCTCGGCGAGTTCGGGTGTTCGGTCACCGCCATCAAATGGAACAGCTCCGGCTCTCCCCATTCATCCGAGCGGACGTGGGTCATCACCGCGAGCAGGGCAATGACGACGGACATTCCTGCCAACACCGGACGCAGCGACCCGAAGCGCAACAACAGATCTACCGGAATGAGCAGAAGCCCGGCCATCGCCAGATAGTTCCGATGCTCAAACACCAGCTCCAGCGGGAAAATCGTCGACTCCATGAGCTGTGCGATCAGGAACCAGGCCACACCAAAGGCCGCCACCGGATAAGTCCTGCGCAGTCGCCATACCAGCACCAGCGTCAGCACCATGACAGACAGCAGGAACATGGTGGCGAGGTCGATGCTGCTGGTCACCGGGAAATCGTCATGGAACAGGCCCATGGAACGGATGCGTGGCAACAGGATCAGGCGCACATAGAAAAACAGCACATGCACCTGAGTCAGCAAGCGCTCGCCCAGGGTGAAAGTGCGACTGCTGTAGTTGGTAAGTGACTCGAATTTGAGCAGTAAGGCCAAAGCGCCCAGCAGCAGAGGCAACAGCACGAACACCAGCAACAGGGCCTGCAAGGCTCTGGATGCCTTGATCTGGGCAAAAGTGGTGCGGAACACGAACACTTCAATGGCAAGGACGAACAGCGGCACCAGGGCACCGGTTTCCTTGGAGAGCGCGGCCAACAGCGTGCACAGCGGGAACAGGACCCAGCCGAACACCAGGTAGCGCGGTCGATCGTCGAGATGGGTCCTGGCCTGCATCCAGGCCAGCAGTGCCAGTATCGTAAAGAAGCTAGCCAGTTGGGCCATGCGCTGCACGACATACAACACGGTGCTTACCTGCAGCGGATGCAGCAGCCACAGCGTAGCCACCAGGCCTGCGACCAACAGCGTGCGCTGCTGGTCAGGTGCGGCCTGCATGCGCAGCAACAAGCCGTGCAACAAGCGGAACAGCAGGACGCCGGTCAGCAGGTGCAACATCAGGTTGTGGTATTTGAAGCCCCAGGCATCCAGGCCATACTGCAGACCACTCAGTACAAAGCTCAGCATGGCGACACTGCGGCCGAGCAGGCCACTGCCGTTGTGGGTGATCGTGTAGAGAACCGACTCCAGGCTTTCGTGCCTGCGCCAGGACTGCACGATGTTCGGCCCGTCGTCCAGCATGAAGCCGCCGCCAAGGCCACCCCAGTACAGCAAGGCTGTCGCCAGCAGCACGACCAGCATGCATGCCAGCAGCAGCAAGGCGGTTCTTACCTGGCTCTCCATGATGCCCCGTCCTCTGAAAGCTCAACCTGCAGAAAGCAAAAAAGCCAGCCTTTGCAGGCTGGCTTCGGGTACTGCGAACAGCGTCCGGAAATTACTGGCAGCTGCTGGGAACGAAACGGGTACCGCTGATCGGAGAACAGGCCCAATCCACACCGCCACCGGCAGTGATGGTAGGAGTCATCTTGATGCTGACAGTGGCGCCCAGGTTGGCGAAGCTGCCGTCGATGCGCAGGCTGCCATCACCCCAGGTTACGAGGGATACCATCTTGGAGGTGTTGTTCTGCACGGTGAAGGTGTTGTTCGGGATGGTGCCGCCCACAATGACGGATTCCGAAATGGAGTTCTTGGCGGAGGAAGCCGCCAGGATCAGTTCGGACGCCTTGGCGCGAACGGTGTAATCCTGGTAGGCCGGGAGTGCAACGGCAGCCAGGATGCCGATGATCGCAATTACGATCATCAGTTCGATCAGGGTGAAGCCTTGCTGGGCTTTTTGTTTCATCATTTGCATGGTGTTGCTCCTTGAAGCAGTGTGGTACTGGTGTTGAGTAAGGTGTGGCGTCCGCCTGCCAAGCTGCTATCTGTGATGCGATCTGTGATGCGATCTGTGATGCTATCTATGCTGCACTCTGTGATGCCATCGCGAAATCATTCACATGGTTCGCCGTCTGACTGCATGGCTCACCCGATATCTGGCAGGATCATTAAAGCAACCATTGTGCCAACCCATGGGAGATTCTCATAATAGACATAGAACGGGAACTGCATCACAACATGGAGCTTCTGACTTGCTCGAATGACCGAAATCGTCCCGCTGTGCCCGTGTTATGTTCCATCCGAATCTCGCCTTGGCCACACTTGGTAACACCTTGTAACGCCAGAATGTGACAAATTTTGTCAGTTTTGGACATACCTCCCACTGATTGACCCCACCCTTGCCCGCCCCATACCATCCCCCTGCGCCATATCAATAACAAATACACGCATGCCGCTTGTCACCCTGGTCCACGGAGCAGGAGCAAGCTGCACCTCAGGGGAGATTCCATGGTAAGC